>NZ_JBIWAM010000037.1:0-39466 GCF_044760065.1 Pseudomonas sp. NPDC098740
ACGGCCGGGTCGACCCCGCCGAGGTCGAGGACGCCAAGGCCTACTTGCGCAACTCGGAAAAGATGGCCAACCGGGTCTACGCCGATCGGATGGGCAACGGTCCCGAGGCCTCGGGCGATGGCTACCGCTACCGCGCCCGGGGCGCGATCGGCATCACCGGCCGCGATATGTACCGACGGTGCGGCAAAGCCCTGGGGCTGCCCCTGTTGGACGAGCCTGAGCTTTTGGAGCAGCCGGAGTTCGCGGCGCTGTCGGCGGCCTGGTACTGGTGGGATCACGGCTTGAACGAGCTGGCCGACGCCGGCCTGTTCGATCGCATCACGCGGGTGATCAATGGCGGTAACAACGGCGAGGCCGATCGCCGTGCCCTGTGGGCCGTGGCCAAGGGGGTGTTATGTCTCTGATCGATCTGATTCCGCCGGCGCTGCGTCCCTGGGCGATCGCCCTGGTGCTGCTGGCGATCGCCGGTGCCGCTGCTGGCGGCGCGTGGACCGTCCAAGACTGGCGTTATGGTCAAGCGCTCGCCGAGCAGGGCCGGCAAGCGGCTGAGAAGGCGACCGCCGAGGCGCAGTCGGCGACGGCTCGCGCTGACGCGGTGACGGCCGCGCTGGTGATTGAGCAGGCCAAGCGCGTCGCCCTGGAGGGCCGCCTGAAGCTCAACGATGAAACCCATTACAAGGAACTGTCCGATGCAAAGAACACTCAGCACCGCCTGTCTGATCGCCTTGCCACTGCTGATGTCCGGTTGTCAGTCCTACTCGCCACCGGCCCCGGCCGTGCAGGCGGTGACGGGCTGTCAGCCGCTGCCAGCGCCGGCGGCGTGGTTCATGGAGGCACAAGAGCCGAACTTGACCCCGCGCATGCTCAGCGAATTATCGGCATCACCGGTGACGGCGATCGAGGATTGATCGCGCTGGCGGCCTGTCAGGGCTATGTGCGGGCGGTTTGGGCGGCCAGTCAGCGCCCGGCGCCGCCGTAGTCGACCGGCTGTCGGCTGGTCATACGCCTGAAACCTTTGATCGGTGACCGCTTTGGGGGCTACTATCGTGCGGCGTTGGTGGCCCATGGCTGGCCCGTCAGGCATGACGAAGTGTCGCCGGACGGCGAGCGGGGAAATTATTTAAACAGTTTAGATGTTCAAGACGGGGCGCCTTTGCTATTCTTTTGGCGTCCGGCATCTGCCGAGAGACAAGAATTTTAAGATTTACAAAGGCTTAGAAAAAAGAAAACCCCAGGCCTGCAAGCCTAGGGTTTTCGGTGATCGTTCCGCAAAAAACTCTGGAAGACCTCGACAAGGTTGGAGTTTAGTGGACGGTCCCCTTCGAAGCAAGCCTATTGCTTAGGGGAAAGCAGCATGTCCGCCATGATGGCCGAGGACAGCCCGCAGACTTTAGTCTGGGGTCGTTCACTTTATCCGTACCCGGGGCTTCACCTTGGGTCGGGAAACCGCTGTGGGCACGACCCACAAGCGCTGGCCGTCGATCGGCTAAGCCTGCACATCCCCAGCGGCGGCAACTGGCCGCGACTGATTCAGGTCGGAATCAACCGCATTCAAGCGTATTTCAGCAACCCCAAGGCCCTAGAGCCGCTGGCGTACCTGTCGAAAAAGCGCAATCAAGACGGCTCCAAGCGGCAGAATCGTAGTGAGGCGCGCGAAGGGCACGCCCTGGTCGTCTCGGTGATCTTTACCTACCTCGACCTTAAGTCGTTGCGGGTCGGCTACTACGCCACTAGCGGCGAGTTCGTCAGTATTTCCTTTTTGGACATCGCCCGGCGTTGCGCCATGACCTGCATGGTCAAGGACCGCGAAAACGAGGGGCAGGTTAAAGAGGTGCCGACTTCGCGTTTCTGGCGCACCGTGCGCGACCTGAAGGCCGCCGGCGTGATTTCCGTGTTTGAGCAGTACGAAGAAAAGGACGCCGGCAAACGCGCGTTAACCGCGATCAAGACGTTCAGCGAGAAATTCCTGCGACTGGTTGCCGGTTGGTCCGCCAAGCGCGTCGAGAAAGCCCGTCAGCGGGCGAATGCGCGGGTGGGCGGCTTCCTGATGGATGCCAGCAACGCCGGCGTGGAGAACGTCAACCAGCGCAAACAGTTGGTTAAAGAGATTCAATCAGCCAACGTCAAGCGCGAGCTGTTCGGCGCCCCGACCGCCAAGAATCGCGCCCCCAGCATCGGCAGCGCGCGCCCATCCGTCGAGGCGGCGCTGAAGCAGGAATACGCCGAGCTGGAAGCCAAGGTGCTGGCCAGCATTAAAGCCGCCCTGGGCCGTGCCCCGCGCACCTTGGAGCAGCTTAAATTGCAGGCCCAGCACGGCTGGCTGAGCTACGACGACTTTATGCGTCGACGACTCGGCGGCAGCTAGCCCGCCACCCTTCCCCCCAGCGTTAACCCTTCCCCCTGATCGCCGGGGCGCCTCTCTATGGGCGCTTGCTGGCGATTTTGCGTTGTACCCCCTCCGGCTTCCTCGGCCTTGGCCGGCAAACCCTCCCTAAACGCCCGTGGCGTGCCCAAAACGGTCGCCCGCCGCGCGCGATCCCCTGCCCGCGCCGGCCACGGCGCCGCGAGATCAAAATTAAGTCGTACCCCCCCAATATTAAGTCCCTCAAGAGTTGGATTAAGTCAGTGTTGGTCTTTCCCTCTGTACAACTAGAGAAGCATGGCCAGCCTGCGGCTGACCTAGTAATGCCTCGGCTATGCCGAGAACAGTCTGTTTGTGCCTGAGCTTCGCCCAGGCGGTTCGGCCGCCCGCAGTTCGTGCCTACGGCACGGCGGGACGTGGGTCGCTGAAGCATCCGCCGCCGTTCCGTCAGGAAGGCGCCTTCCAGTCGCTGTGGGTCGCGCTGGTAGCAATTACACCCGATAGGCCGAGTGTCGCCCCTTCGCTCCTTCACGCGCCGCCTTCGGCTGGCCTGTCGCGCAAGCGCTCCGGCGAACAGCGAGGGGGTGGGTCACGACGGGTGCCCCCTTCGGAGCCCTCGCCGCCTGCGAGTCCGCCGGGGCGAGAACGACGGTCAGGCTCAGGCGCTGACCGGGCGATCGCCCTGGGCGTGCTCACGCGGATTGTCAGCGATCGCCGGTCGGCGCTGGGCGATAGGCGGTGCCGGCATGGCGGACGAGGTCGCGTTGCCGAGCGCGGGCGTTGCAACCGTTAGGCGTAAAGGATGCTTTTAAAGAATTAAAAAGATATTGATTTAATATTAAAAAAGGTTGATTTGAGTATTCAGTCTCGGCATGATGATGGCCATCAAGTCGCTACCGGATTAGACCCAATGACCACCGCCCAGCTCTCGGCCCGCATGCAGCAAGTGGCCAACCAATTGCCCACCACCCGCTTGATTGAAGCCGTCCGCCTGATCGGCGGCACCGTCCTGCCCCCGGCCGAGAACATGACCCGCGCCGCGCTGTTGACGGCCTATCAGGCGCGCGAAGGCGATGTCGCCCTAGATGCCCTGATGGATGAAATCGGACTTTAAGGACAGTTGCCCCGGCCTGCCGGCCGGGGCGCACAGTGGAGTGCCCGCGATGGCCCGCAAGAAACCCATGCAATACGTCCCCCGGGAAGAGCGCCCCGAGTTCCTGGCGCTGGTCGCCGAGCTGGCCAACGTCCAGCCCGAGCAGTTCGCCGGCCTTGCCATGCAGTACGCCGAGAAGTACCACGACGCCGTGCTGGCCGGGCACGTTGAGGTGCTGGATCAGATGGAAAGCGCCTATGGCGCGCTGGTGTACAAGCTCAACGGCGAAACCATGATGGGCTGTATGGCTGATGCCGACAGTGCTGGTCATGTGCTGGCCCGGGCGGTGGCGGCCAGGCCGGGGCAGGTGCCGCGTTGGGGGCAGGCGGGCGAGTTTCTGCTGGAGGTGGAAGGGGTGCGCGTATGGGTGGTGATGACCGACGACATGCTGGGCAATCATCGGGCTTGTGATCTGCACGCGGTGGACTTGGATAAACCGTTTATCAGCGAAACGGGTTACCGCTCGGCGGGCCTGACCGTGACGTCCAGCCTCGGCGACACGGTGGATCAGTCAGCCCGGCGGATGGTGTTGGATGTGATGAAGTCCGAAGGGCGGTTGAAGGCGATCAAGGCGGATGCCTGGGCGCGCAGCAGTCCGAAAAAGCGCCCCGGCTGGCTGGCCGACGCCCTGGCCGGCGTGCGCCCGGACGGGCAACTGGCGATGTTCGGCGATGCGCCGAAAGATCCGAGCGCCAAGGTGGCACTGAGCAATGCCGAGCGGCAGCGCCGGCACCGGCAGCGGCTGAAAGAGCTGGCCGACACCGAAGGGCTCAAGGCCATTGCGCTGACCCAAACCGACCGCATGGTGTTGAGCCTGGGCCTGCTGGCCCATGAGGATCTGTTTCACCGGCCGAAGGATTGGGAAACCAGCAACAAGCCCGGGTTTGATTCATTGCTGGTCAAGCTATGGCCTGAGGGTGACAACGGCCGTTACTTGGCCGAGCCGAAGCGTAGTAGCTACCGGCCGGCGGCATTCCTGCGCGACGAGCTGGAGCGGCAGCGCGGCATGGTGCAGCGTCTGGAGGCGATCCAGCGCCAAGGCGGCGAGCTGGCGGCACGAGAACTGACGGACGCGCGGCGGGTGCCGGCGTGGGAAGCGTTGCCGAGCGATTTTGCGCGGGCGGCCTTGGCCATGGGCTTGTTGCGCTTGCGAAACAACCAGCACGCCGAATTGGTTCGCGCCGTCGAGCTGTTGCAGGCCCGTTTGCGCGATGCCGGCCTGAGCGATCGCGTGTCGACGGATAAAAAACAGTGGTATTGGAATGAGGCGACCCCGGCGGATTACCGAGCGACCGGTGCGCCGGAGTACATGGAGCGCATTCCGGCGGCGGCTAAGGTCGATGAGGCCGCTGAGCTGCGCCGCCAAGTGACCGACTTGCAGCGCGAAAACGCCCTGCTCGAAAGCGAGCGCAACAAGGCGCACAAGGCGATCAAGACATGGGAAGGCCGTCTCAAGGCGGCCGGCCTGCCGACGGACTACCGCAAGCAGTCAGGCGAATAGCCCCGGCGTTACCCGTCACGCCGCGAACAAAATCCCGGCACCGGAAAAGTTTTGCCCTTATTTGGAATAACTTTTCCGCCGGCCCTGAACCTGTCAACTTTTCGCACACATCAAGGAACCCCTATCATGAACGAATGGATCGACTGCAACGAACGCCTGCCGGAATGCCCGCATGAATGCACCACCGATGACACGATGGTGTCGCATACGGTGCTGGTCACCGATGAGCGCGACCCGTCGACGTTAGGCATGGCGCACATGCGCGAGGATGGAACGTGGAAGCTCTACGGCGGCGAGCATGACTTTATGCACGTCGAAGCCGTCACGCACTGGCAGCCGCTGCCGAGGTCGCCGGCCTTTGAGCGGGCCAAGATTCGCCCGACCAACTGAAAGGAACCCCCGCCATGATGAATGAGAAATCCCCAACTGTGACCGAGCTGGACGCCGTGCCCCTGGAGCAACTGTTAGAGCGCCATGGCCTGGGCGTGGCGCCGATCTGGCGCGAAGGGCGGTGGCAGTGGGCCGCGTATGTGGCCCGGCTGAATGAGCCGACCGACTGGGCCTATGCCGAAAGTCCGCGCGCAGCCTGTTACTTGGCCATTGCCGCGCTGCCGCCATCCCCGTGACCGGAGTGGCCGCCATGCCCGACTTGGTGCCCTGTCATTACCATTCGCTGTGCGGGCAAATGGTTGAGCCGCATCCGTGGGATGGCTTCTGCACGGGTTGTGCGGCGGCCATCGATGACGAGAACCAGACACGCTGGGAGCAGGAGGAATGGGATCGCGAAGACGAGATTCGCGACCTTAAGGAAGCCGGGCTGTATGAGCAGGCAGTGGCGCGCGCCAAGGCCATGGCGGCGGCTGATCCGATTCCGTTTGAGTCGGAGCCGTCCGACCGCCCGAGCGAGTGACCCGCGCGTTACCCCTAACGAACCGAACTGAAAGGAACCCCCGCCATGCCAATGATCGACAGTGACAAGTTCAAGACCGAGCTGGACAACTTCGACGCCGCGCGACAGGCCTGGCGCGCCGCCGTGGAGACGCTGCCCAAGGACAATAGTGCGTCGGACTGGCAAGAGTTGGAGCGCTTGAGTCTGGCCGTCGGCCGGGCGCGGGTAGAAATGGACAGCCTTGCCTGGGTGGTGGCGTGCAAATTGTTCGATGAAGTCGAGCGCGCGCGCCGTCCGGAGTGAGCCGGCGCGTTACGAGTAACGGCGTTTATGTTCAATGACCCCCGTCGCCTTATGAGGTGCCGGGGGTCTTTTTTTGTGCCCGAGAGAATCACTTTTAGGTAAACTGATGCATCACTTTATGCCTAAATGATTTTAGGCGCAGTCCGACCCTTTGCCGAACCGGAGAACCGTCCGCCATGACCCCGCTCGATGGCCCGCACATTGATCCGCTGGTGTTGCTCTCACAGCATCTGTTTGACCCGATCCTGTTTGCCCCTGACCTGAAGGCGCTGGCCAGCGCCCGGGACGAGGTACTGGCCGAGCTGCGGCGTCTGGTCGGGGCCGGCGAGCTGGACATCAACCGCGCCCGCCAGTTGCGCGCCCTGGCCGTGCTGAACGCGACCGCCCGCTTGCGGCATATGCCGTTGACATCGACCGGCGCGTGACGCGTCACCCACCCTCTAAAAAGGAGATTCAGCCCATGCAATTGCTTTCGAAAGAAGACTTTCATGCCGTTGTCGGCACCTGCCGGGACTGCGGTGCCGAGGTCGCACACTACGTGTGCAATGACGGCCTGATCGCGGCGCGCCCGGCGGCGGCTGAATGGGATTGGTGGCTGGCCTGCACCAACGAGGCGTGCGCGCATCACCAGGGCGAGGGGGTGTTTCAGGATTACCCCGCGTGGCTGGTGCCCGCGCCGCGTGATGCGTCACCCACCATCTAAAAAAGGAGATTCACCATGCCGCACGTCTTTCACCCGAGCCAGCCCATCCCCGAATGGGTCGCCCAGGCCGACCCGGTCACCAATCTGATCGCCTTTTGGGTCGGCGACATGGACATTTACGCGGCCTTGAGCCCCGAGCATGCGCTGGCGTTGTGCGTCGAGCATTCGGCCATGCCCGATGCTTACGATCTGGACGACGTGCTGGCCGTGTGCGCCAAAACGTTGGACCTGCCCATGGTCGAGGAAGACGGCACGCCGGCCGGCACCTTGCGCGAGCTGCTGGCGGCCACCACGGAGCCGGGTTGGCTGGCGGGGTTTGAATAATGGCCGCGTCCAAGGTGTACACCCCGACCGATGTCACCGTGACGGTGATCGGTGAATCGGCCGACCCGGCGGTGCTGGCCCAGGTCGAGGGGTTTTTGGCTGCGCCGCGCTCGGCGACGTTTGCGGTGACGTTCTGCGCGTCGCCGGCGGCGCATGACGACCCGCTGTTGCCGGCGGTGACACGCTTTGTCGCCGCCCGGCCCTTTACCGGCCCCGGGGCGCTGAGGCGCCGTTTCGGCATCGGCCTGCAGCGTGCCCGCTGCCTGCTGACGGTGCTGGTAGAGCAGCGTCTGGTGCGTGGCCATTGGTGTCGACGGGCGGCGATCGCCTTTCTGAATGACAGCGAGGTGTGGGCCTTTCGCATGTACCGGGTGCAGCCGTGGGCTTGGGCCAGCCTGCCCGTGCCCACGGTGTCGCAAAGGCAATGCTGGGCCAGCGGCTTGATCGGTGAGCTGGACAAGTTCGCCGAGTGCGGCAGTCTGGAGCAGGTACGGCAGCACGTTTGGTTCATTGAATCGCTGTTGACCCGGGTGCAAGCCATGGGCCTGAACGCGGCTGAGGTCGCCCCGTATCGCCGGCAATTGATCGAGTGCGCCGGCGCGGCGCGGCGCCGGCTGTTGCCGCGCTGGCGTGAGGGGGTGGCGCTGTTCGGTGCGGAGTTTTTCGGGGTGGCCGACGACGTCTATCCGGTGTCGGTGACGATCGAGGTCGTCGAATAATGGCAGCGAAGAAAGCCAAAAATATGACCTTGGGCCACGCCCAGGGGATGGAGGCCCGGGCGATGCAGCTGATCGGGCGGGTGGAGCAGGTGCAGACGGCCGAGGAGCTGGAAGAGGCCGGCCAGTACGTGAAATGGGTGGTGGAAATGATGGTAGAGGAAGGCTATCACCCGATCGCTGCCGAAGGCTTTGCCATGCACGGGCGCCGGGCCGTCGCGGCCGCCCAGGTGCGTCTCGGTGTGAGTGCGGACGGTGTGGCCCAGCCCGGGGCGAATGCCCGCGGCCTGCATGCCGGGCACTTCAAATCGCGGCTGAAAAACATGGTGGCGATTCTGAGCAACTACACGCCGGCCGAGTTCGCCCGCGAGTGCGCACGCCTGGCGCGCAGCGCGGACCCGCGCGTGTTGCAAGAGGATGAATTCCAATGACTGTCCGGCGTTACGGTAACGGCGCCGCCTTCTGGTAGGCTGCGCCGGTTGGTCGGGCGGGTTTTGAGTTGAGGGGGTAAGGGTGGCGTTTTCGTATGTGGGGCCGGCGGTGTTGACGTTCGCCCAGGTGGACGGCGCCGAGGCCGAGGCGGCGGTGAGTGTGACCCTCGGGGAAACCCTGCCCGGGTTGTTTGAATTGTCCTTTCCGTATGCGTTGCCGGCGTCCCTGGACGCGGTGCGGGTGATCTTGCCCGGTGGGCAGGGGCTGGGCGGGGAGGTGCGTTACCTGGGCGCGTCGTCACTGACGTTCTGGTCGGCTGATCGCCCGGGGTCGCCATGAAGCGCAAGGGCTTCGACGAAGGGCAGTTGCTGGAGCTGATCGCCGGCGGTTCGGTGCGTGAGTGCAAGGTGGCCCGGCATGGTGAGCGCTGGGCGGTTTATGTGCGCCTCGGCGGGCCGGCGTCGCACTGGCTGGCCGTGCGCTCCCAGCGCGAAGCGGTGCGCACCTGGGCCAGCCTGGACACGGTCGAGCGCTTCACCTCGGGCGCGGGCATTCGGGTGTTTGCCGTGGAGTCGTGACCGGTCACACGGACAAGAAAAAGCCCCGATCCAGTCGGGGCTTTTTTATGCGCGGGCGTTCGGTTGGTTTGCTGTCTGCATCTTTCTTTAATTGACATACGGTGCGTTATCGCTACGATGCGCATACGGTTTTAATATTAAAAAACTATGCGAGGGCGTGACATGACAGTTATGGTCGTAGGGAATACCAAGGGCGGCGTGGGCAAGACCACGACGGTGGTTAATATTTCCGCTGAGCGCGCTCGCGCCGGGCGTCGGGTGCTGGTGGTCGATGGTGATCGTCAAGCGACCGCGCAAAAGGCGATCGCCATCCGTGACGGCGGGGGGCTGCTGCCGGCGATCGCCTGTGCGACTTACGCGGATGGGCCGGTGTTGCGCTCCCAGGTGCTGACGCAAATGGATCTTTACGACGACATCATTATCGATGCCGGCGGCCGGGACTCGACCGCCTTGCGGGCGGCGATGTCGCTGGCTGACGTGCTGCTGATCCCGTTTGAGCCGCGCAGCTTTGAGGTGTGGGCCTTGGAAGACATCGCCGCGCTGGTGGATGAAGTGCGCAGCGTGCGGGATGGGTTGCGGGTGTATGCCTTCTTGAACAAGGCGGAGTCCGGTGTGATGTCTGCGGACAATCGGGCCGCGTCCGAGGCCTTGGCCGACTACCCGCAGATTGAATACCTGTCTAAGAAGTTGGTGCTGCGCAAGGCGTACTCCAATGCGGCCGGCGCTGGCATGTCAGTGGCCGAGGTCAAGGACAAAGACCCCAAGGCGATCGCCGAGTTAAAGGCGCTTATTGCCGCTGTATTTTGATATACAATTAATCTGTTTTTAATATTGGAACAAACGACCATGACCATTTCCAAGAAACCGAAAATCACGCCGCCGGTGAAGGACATCGACACCTTTATTCAGGCCGCGCCCGATGCTGTCGCCAAGGGGCCGGGCGTGAAGAAAGGCAACAAAGTGCAAATCAGCCTGACCATCGATCCGGCGCAATTGAAGCGCGTCGACGACATGGCCGATGAGCTGAGCATGGGCCGTGCTGGCCTGATCAATATGGCGATCAACAACATGCTGGCCAATGGGGTCAGTCTGGCGCGGCCGAAGGACTAAGTCGGTAAGCGGTAGGGAATGGCGGAACGGGTTGTTAATGCGTTAGTAACCCGCAAATAGAATTAAAAAGGCCTTGTTAGGATATTAAAACAATATCCTAACAAGGCCTTTTTTTTGTTTCTGTTGGTTGAGGGTGCTAC
Organism: Pseudomonas sp. NPDC098740; assembly: GCF_044760065.1. Taxonomy (NCBI): domain Bacteria; kingdom Pseudomonadati; phylum Pseudomonadota; class Gammaproteobacteria; order Pseudomonadales; family Pseudomonadaceae; genus Pseudomonas; species Pseudomonas sp. NPDC098740. The sequence goes on from NZ_JBIWAM010000037.1 coordinate 10,212, forward strand.
GGGGAAAGGCGAGGGGTTAGCTCGCCATGCGCAGGGCGCTGGCCATCTGGAAGCACTCGGCCATGCGCGCGCTTTCGTGATGGTCACCGGGGCCGCTGGCGGCGCGGCCGACACTGGCGCGGGCCAGTCGTGAGGCGGGAGCGGTACGACCGCCGCGCCGGGTTTGGTTGCGGTTGCCGTCGTCGACGTGTTCGGTGACGCACAGGACCGACAGCAGCAGGCACAGCGCGCGAGGGATCAGGACGCCCAGGGTGAAGGCGCGGGCAATCATGTGGGGGTGAGTCTTGGCGCCGAGTTTGTCTTTGATGGTGCGTTCCAGCAGTCGGAAACTGCTGCTGTCGACGCCAAGCAGCGCGCCGATGGTGTTGGGGGTTTCACCATCGGCCAGGCCTACCAGTACGCGTAACTCGGTGTCATTCAGCGCCTGCCCCGGCCGCCCAATAACGTCTTCGCCTTGAATTTCCATTTCAGCGTACATCGTATGTTTCCTTATCCCCGGGATAATTAGGCGGCTTTTTGGGTTTCGAGTTGGCCTGCAAGGTTGGCCAAAATTTGGAGTCCTTGGCGCAGCTCGGCGGCTAAGTCAATGATCAGTTGCAGGGCTTCATCGTGGTCGCCGGTATCGATAGCGCGGGCGGCAATGGCCTCGATGCCACCGGCAGCGGCTGCTTTTCGGTTGACCGTTATGCAGATCAGGCGTTGGGTGTCTTCGGTAAATAGGACGACGCCGGCGCTGCTGCCGAGAGAAAGGGAGGTGAAGGAGGAAAAACTGGGGGTCAAAAGTCCTGTTGTCATTTCAGATTACTACCTTGCATTCTGTTATTTACAGTTAAATTGTAAATCGTGAGTAATTCGTGCCCCGGATTGGTGCGTTTTGCTGTTTCTGGCTGTGGCGATCGGTCGCGGCCGGGCCTCAGTGGATCCAAGTGCGCAACTATAGAGGTCGCCGCGAGTGATGGCAAAAGGCAATTACTACAGGGGTTTGCACGGCTTGTTCGGGCGTCTCACGAGATTTACAGAGAGAAAAATCAGGTCAGATGGAACTTTTATCTTATTTCTGTTTTGAACAGTTTAACTGTAAATTGGCGGCACGGCAAAGCCCCTTAAGCGGGGCGTTTACTAGCGTAAATGAGTGATCATGCGGACGCGACCGAGGATTTGCAGAGCTTGCAGTTCTTCCAGCGTCAGGGGTTGGTCTGGGTAGCGATCACTTCGCTCAGCCTGGATCAAGTAATTACCATCCAGCGTTTGGCGAATCCAGCGCAGCCACAGGCGGCCATTGACCATAATGGCGAACACATCGTTACGCGTAACAGTGGTTTCGCTGAGGTCAATTACCGCCCGATCGCCTTCTTCAATAATGCCCGCCATCGCGTCGTCAGGAGCAACGACCGCCAGCATGTTGTTTTTGTCGAGCTTGATGCTTTCCAGAAAGCGCATCCGAAACGCAAGGGCGTTATCGCCAAGCTTGACCAGTCCGTTCCCGCTTGTGACGGTCGATATCGTTGGCACCGCATATTCGCGGGTCTCGGGCGCCTTGCCATCATCATTGGTCAGGCCTGCCAGATATGCCGGCGGCTTGTCTAAAACCTGGCCTAGCGCAAATAGCATCTCCAGTGGCGGGATATTTATGCCGAGTTCCCAATTTCCGTACCGTGAAGCAATCACGTTTTTGCCCGTGAGCTTTGTCAGCGCGGCGCCACATTCGGCGAAAGTCCATCCCTTGTGTGTTCGGGCCGCCTTGAGTCTTTTCTTGATGGTCTCTTTGATGTCAAACATTGGCGTCTCTTTAGGAATCATTCCAGTCCGCAAATATACAGCCAAAGTGTAAAAAACACTAAAAAGAACTTGTGTTTGGTAACTAGGCTGTCCAATATAAACAGCAAATCTGTTTAAAACGGAATTGCTGTGGAACTGAACGCCTGGATTAATAGTCTCGCGCCCATTGGCGCGTCTCAGGTGGCTGCCGAATTGCTGGGCGTTAAACGTCGCACGGTCGATTCATGGCGCCGCTTCGAGGCGCCGCCTTCTTTTCAGGCGGCCTTGAACATCGTGATAGTGACGCGCGGTGTGGTCGACTTTAACGGCATCTATACCCCGTTCTGGAACGCGCTCATTGAGGGTAAGGCCAAGTTCACGCTTCCCGGCCAAGACCTGAGTTTCAAGGAATGAATGCGCGGCCGTTTCCCGTAGGCCTGTCAGAAATGGTCATTGGCCGCAAGATCGAGCAGCGTTTCGGCTTGCTCGGTCTTGGTCGGCTGCTGAAGCTGGTCGAGCTGGTCGTCGTGCGCGCCGATAGGTCGACCACGGCGCCGGGGCTGTCTGCCGTAATGGCCTGGGGGGATTTTCTGGCGGCCCTGAGCTGCAATCAGGAAGACGCCGGCGAGTTCCTCAGCTACTGCGATCACGCCCGGGTGCTGGATCGCGGCGATGAGGGCGGGCGGCTGCGCCTGACGTTGGTTGGGGAGCTGGTCGCTCGATTGATCCCGCCGGATGCACCCGCTCAAGCCGTGGGCGAGCGCCTTCTGTTTAACACCGACAAGCAGTGGGTGGAGTGGTTTAAGTCTGACCTGAACTGCCCGCCCTACCTGCTCAACGATTCTGCCACCCGTCAACTATTCCGCCGCTGGTGCGTGACGAACGTCACCGTCGACGAAGTGGAGGCCGCCACCGAGCGCGCCATTAAGGCCGGTGAGGCGCCGCACCCGGCTGTCTTGCATGACCATCTGAAGGCCCTTCGCCTCGACAAACTTCGCGCGCTCGCTTGAGTGCGCAGCAAGGGGAATGCTGTGTTTTTGATTGCTTTATCTGGCGGTGAAATAGCCGACCGCGAACGCGTCACCGATTGCCTTGTGGGGTCCGGCAAGGCCCGCTTGGCTGGCTTTGCCATGAATCCACCGACGCGCCGTGGGGAGGTCAGCAAGAAGCTGCCGCCGCTGGATGGCGCCACCCGTTCGCAACGACTGGCGCAGGCCATCGACGGGCTGGAGTCGCGACCGCCGGTGGCGGGCGGGCTGGTGATCGTGCATTGCCTGACGCCGGAAGAGGCGGACGTGGTGCGTGAGAGTGGCGGCGAGGTCTGGCACGTCTATGGCGCTAAGCCCTCGGCCCTGGTGCCGATCCGCCGCGCCGATCGCATGGTGACCCTGGGGGAAAACGGCTTTGGGCATGTGCTGGCGCCGCTGGAAGCGTTGTCGGAGTACCTGCTGACCTTGGGCTTGGCGTCGCGCTCCGGCGTTCGTCGGCGGGCCCGTGCGTGAGCTAAGCCGGGCGCTCCCGGCCTATGCCTACGGTGACCCGGCCAAGATCGTCGAAGCCCAGCAAATCCGCGCGGGCGGCTGTGCGTTCTGTGAGCGCTCAGAAACGGTATTCGGGGTGCAAGTGTGCCTCAGTGGTTTGAAGTTCCCGGCCTGCCGCCGTGACACCAAGAAAGGCCACAAGCTGACGGTTAGAGCCGGCGGCTAGGGGGTTCGATGGCAAGGCGTGGACGTGGTCAGGGGGCTTTAGGGTATGAGCTGTGGGCTCAGTGGTGTGCCTCCGGCGGCACGGCCAGTGCAGGCCGCTCGATGTTGGCCAAGCTGATCGACAACAAGGGCGAGCTGTTCTTTGGCGGTGCGGGGGACTCCAGTGAGCCGGCCGACTCCCTTGAGGCCCAAATCGAGGCGGCCGTGGTCGTCATGGCGATCGCCAGTCCGCTGTGTGCCGACGTGCTGCGCCTGGAGTACGACGCCGGGTGGTGGGGGGTGGTGACGCGGCGCGGGATCAAGGATTACGACCCTCGGGGGGTGGGCCAGTTCGAAAAGGCCGACGCCCTGGGGATCAGCTTCGCCACCTATAAGCGCCGGCTTTCTGAAGCCCGCGCCATTATCGAAAATCAGTTGGGGGCTCAATGAATCTTCACCCGTTGTTTGCTGGCTTCAAAGGCGAAAGCCCTTACGCTGTGGGGGCCGCCCTGGGCTTTGCCATTCACGTCGAGACGGCGCTGGGCCCGTTGCCGGCGGCGCTCGATCCTCGGCAGCGTGAGCGCACCCGTGAAGGCGGTGATCTGGCCGATTTTCAATTCGCCGGCGGCTGGGGCGCGCCCGGGGCGCATTGCCTGATGTTCGCCAAGCCGCTGACCCGCATGGCCGCCGCGTGGTGGCGGGCCGGTGAGGCTGAAGTCGTCCACGCGCCAAAATTGGGGTGGGATGCGATTGTTGATCTAGTGAGTGAGGTTCTGGGTTGCGAGTACGAGCGAACCCCGGGTTTCCATATTGGCCACCAGATGCCCGGTATCAACTTCAACTCTCTGGCCCGCATCATTGACCGTGTCCGCCACTGCCCGGACTGCGCAGCGATCCACTAAGGCGCAGCCCTGCACCTTTTAGAAAATAAGCGAATCCATTAGCGACCCCGGCGCCTTGCGCGTCAGGGCTTCGCTTGGCCTGAAGAAAGACAACGCCGCCCGCCGGCATGGCCGTGGGCACCAACGAGGCTTGCACCATGGCAACACTCAACGTCTCCCTGTCCGATGCGGTCATTAAGCGTTATGCCGAAGATCCGAGCATTGATGAGCTGAACGACCCCCGGCACCCGCTGCGCTTTCGTTACCGTAACGATCGAGCAAGGGGCAGTTGGCATGTGGTCCGGCATGACAAGGGCGACATCTGGAGAAAGGCCGCGAACTGGCCCGACGTGCCGGCCCGCCTGATGATCGACAGCGTACCGGCGGTGCTGGCTCGTTTGATGGCTGATCCGAAGGCGGTGGCCACCGTGGATGGCTGGGAGCGGGTTGGCCAGGTGCTGGGCTGGTACGTCGAGCGCCTGAAGGCGGATCGGGGTCTGTCCAAGGATCGCCGGGCGACCTCGATGTCACTGATCAACCGCCAGTTGCTGCCCGCCCTGGGCGAACTGCACCTGAGCAAACTCAATCCCGACACCCTCGACCGCCACCTGATTTGGCACATGCAGGAAGAGTACAGCCTGGGCTATGTCAAGTCGGCGTTGGACGTGCTGAAGGTGGTGTTTAACCGCGCACTGACCCTCAAGAAAATCACCGTCAACCCCATGGCCGGGGTGACCTTCGGCAATTTCACCAAGGCCAAGATCCGCCCCAAGGGCGCGCGCTTGCGGCATGTGGCCGTGGTGGATCTGCTGGCCGAATGGGCCGAGGCCTTCGCGATCGATGCGGCCGGCGTAGCCCTGATGGTGCTGATGCTGACCCATGCAACCCGCATCACTGAAACGCGCTTGGCCAAGTGGAAAAACATTCATTTGGATGCCGGGGAGTGGTTCATTCCCGGCGCTGACACCAAATCCAAGCGTGACCATCTGTTGCCGCTGACCCCGCAAGCCGTGGCCTTTCTGGAGCGTTACAAAGAAAAGCAAAAGGCGAGGGGGTATGACGGGGCCTATCTGTTTCCGTCCACCGCGCACGCTGGCCGTCCGATGTCCCGTAGTCAGGCCTTCGCCGTGTTCACCCGTTACGGCGCCGGCGAGTGGACCAGTCACGACCTGCGCAAACTCGCGCCTTCTATATGGGCAAACCTTGGCGTCGATCCGCTGGTGGGCAAGCTGTTGCTCAACCATTCCACGACCGATCTGGAGCGCACCTACTTTCAGGCCATGGGCGAGCAGGTCAAGCGCAACGGTCTGGAGCGCTGGCACGGCTGGCTCGATGCGCAGGGTTTTGATGCGTTGCAGGACAAGACAGGAGCAAGACGCGCGGTTAAGCCCACTGCCGTGGACCCGGCGGGATGGCTGGCTTAGCGCCCAAAACCAAAATTAATCATATAAGAGGATTTTAAATATGACCGAGGCCCGAAGAATCGACCCGGATCTGGAAGACCGCGCCGCCGACGTTTTGCAGGCGGCCGGAGTTGTGACGTGTCACAGCGCTGAAGAAATGAAGCGGGAAGCGGCGGCGACTCGCAAGGCCGAGCAGCGCGAACGCGAAAAAGCGGCCGGAGTTGAGGCTTTCGAGTTGAAACTGGGCCCGGCGGAACAGGCCTTTTTGGCTGAAGGCCGCAAGGCGCGCGGCTCTCAGGGCAAGCCCTATACCGCAACCGAGTATCTTTCGACGCTGCTGCGAAACGACAACCGATTGCTGCAGGACCAGCTCGGGAAGTTAGCGGGACGAACGTGCAAAAACTGTCAAAAGCCACTGCCACGGGGCTGCGGTGGGGTTTGGGGTCGTGAGCAACGGTGTCTGTTGGCTCGATCGGAGATCGCCCTGGAGCTGTGAGGGCAGAGCAAAAAACGCAGGGTTGACAGTATTCGGGTTTAACACGATTAATGTTTTTTACAGGATTGCTGTTTACAGGCGTGAGCTTTTCCCCTACTCTTTGCTCCATCGTGGTGTTTTTGCGGACACGGCGACCTTATCAGCGAACTCCCTTTAGCCCCCGGCCCTCACAGGTCGGGGGTTTTTTTATGCCCATTCCCCGTGCTTCGGGAGAAAAACGAGATGCCAAACATGCCCCCAGAAAAAGACCCGACTTTCTGGGTCATTGTCATTGCAGCCCTCAAGGATCACGGTTTTGCCGGCTTGCTGGCTTTCGGTCTGAGCTATCTGCGGATTCTTTACGACGACAAAGAGCCGCGATGGGATCGACGTCTGATTGAGGCGTCGCTGGGCGGTGTGCTGGTGTTCCTGGTCGGTGTCGGTGCCGAGAAGTTCGGCATGGGTGGTGGGCTGTCTTACGCCGTCGCCGGATTTGTCGGGATTCTCGGCGTCGAGTGGGTTCGCCAGATTGGCCGGCGCTGGGCTGAGAAAAAGGCGGATGCGCTGTGAGGCGCAGCCCGCTGGTGACGTTGTTGGTGGTCCTGCTGGCTTACGCCTTGACGGGGCATGTGGATTGTCGAGAGTCGGAAGCCTGTCAGGCGCCGGCCGTTACGCATAACGAGGGGTTCAAATGAGCAATAACGCTGTTACGTTTTTGGTTGTAGCCGAGGCTGGCCGTGAGCCACAAAAAGTGGTCGCCGAAGCAATGACGATGGATCGCAGTGAGGTCACTTTCTGGGGTGATCATCAGCACGTTGCTGCTCGGTTTCCAAGGGCTGTGTCGGTGACTATTGAGCGGACAGATCCTGTTCCGGCGCCGGGGTTGAGTGAGACGAAGCCGAATGAAACCGTTTTTGTCATTGTGGATCGTGCCGGTCTCCACCATAGCGTGACGGCCGATCGCATGTTGACTGAAGGCCGGGAGGTGACGTTTACCGTTGCTGGGCGTGAGGTGGGCAGTTTCTTTGATCCGATGTCGGCAAAGCTCGCGACGTTCGGTGATGCGGCCGAAGTGAGCGATCTGGTGCCGGGCATGGCCTGTGTCACCAATATTCAATCTACTGCACGCGGTCTTGTGCCGGTTAGCTGGGCGCTGGTGGGTGTGGTGGCCGCTCTGGCCTGTTTGAAGGTCTATGAGCTGTTTTGGTTCGGTGGGTGATTCGGTGAACGAGGACGCTATTTACTACCAGATGAAGGGCTTGCTTAGCGAAATGGAGCCTGAAGAGCAGGCCGCCATTGAGCAGGCTTGCGCCGAAGTGCTGGCGATCGCCAAGCGTTCGGATCTGGCCCTGGTGGGTGTCAGTTGGGCCTGTGTCATCCTCAAGCGAGAGCAAAAAGCCATGAAGTAAGCCGCTGGTCTTCTCGGCCGTACAGAGACGGGTTTTCCACCCGAGAGCTGGAACGCTTGGCACGACGAGAGAATATCGAGCCTGGAGCGCGTCATGAGCTGCTGACCCCGAAAGCGGCCAACGAGCCTACTAGAACGGCCTGTGAGCGCAGGCGCCGGAGACGTAACCGGCACGCATTCAAGGAGGCTGCATGTTCAAGATCGACCTAGCGTTAGACGCGGCGCCGATCACGGCAGCCTTTCAAGAGTTGGAACAGAAGCACCTGCCTTTCGTGTTGGCCCTGACCGCGACCCGGCTGGCTCAGCGGGTCAAGAAGGGCACCATCACGGTGATGAAGCAGCGCCTGGACCGGCCGACACCGACCACGCTCAATAGCCTGTTTGTGAAGTACGCGGTCAAGAACGGCAAGCCCGCTGAGGTCTATTTCAAGGATTCATGGGCGTCAGGCATTCCGGCCGACACCTACCTACAGCAAGCGGTAGGGGGTGGGAAGAGGCCGCATAAGCGGTTCGAGAAGGCGTTGATCGCACGCGGCATCATGCGCGGCAGTGAGTACGCCATACCGACCGGGCCCTTTATGAATCAGTACGGCAACGTGTCACGCGGCACCATGACCAAGATACTTTCGGGCTTAGGTGCGGCAGAGACACGGACCGGCTACCAAGCCAATGCCAGTGACAGCGCCCGAAGCAAGCGCAAGGGCAATGCCCATCGCTTCTTCTCAGGTGAGGTGGATGGTGCGCGTGGTGTGTGGGAGCGCAAGACGATGGGCATGGGTGATGCAATCCGTCCGGTCTTTGTCTTCAGCGCCTCGGCGCCCAGTTATCGCACTATCTTCCCGTTCTTTAAGATCGCCGAGAACATCGTGAAGGCCAACTACTCGGCCGAGTTCGCGGCGGCGTTCGCTCAGGCCACGGCCACCGCGAAACCCTGACCCTTGGAGGTCTGGCATGTCGAGCAGGGTCGCCCTTCGTGCGGACTTGCCCCGTTTCGGGGCGGCCCAGCGAAAACCAAAAGGTACTCCCGGACCCCACCCCCATAGGGGGTAATTCGGGCCCCGCTGCTTCGCTACATATGACCCTTTTTCGAACCGAGGTTGTTGTTTAGTCCATGGCAAATCCGACCATTGCTCGCGAGCCTCACTGGCTGAACAAGTCGCGCATGGCGGCCAGCCTGGGAATTACCACTCAAGCCTTTGACAAATGGGGCGTCCAGCCGGTCGCCAAGATCGGCCGCGACGTGTTTTACGACGTCCGTTCCGTGCTGGATAACCGGCTGAAACATCAGGGCGCGAAAGACCAACCCGTGGATGACAACGGTGACCCGCTCGATCCGCTCATTGAGTACAAGCAGGCGCAACAGAAATTGCGCCTGACCACTGAGCAGGCCGACGCCCAGGCAATGCGAAATCAGGTCAAGGCCAAGAAGCTGGTCCCGGTGGATTTTTGCCTGTTCGCCCTGGGCAAGTTGAGCGCAACGCTCGGCTCAACCCTCGACACCATCCATGTGAAGGTTAAGCGCAAGTGCCCCGACATTGAGGTGCGGCACTTGGAGGCGGTACAGCGTGAGGTGGCCGTTACGCGTAACCAAGCGGTCGATCTGGCCGACCGTCTGCCGGGGTTTTTAGATGAGTTCCTTTCCAAGCTGGATGATGGCCCTGACGGATAGCATCCGTAAGGGGCTTGGCGGTCTCTACAAAGAGCCACCGCTTACCGCTGTTGAGTGGGCCGACGAGCATTTCTACATGTCGTCGGAGTCGTCCTATCAGGAAGGGAAGTGGACCACGGCGTCATTTCAGGTCGCGATTCTCAACGCGATGGGCAATGACCTGATTGCCGAGGTCAACGTGCTGAAATCAGCACGGGTCGGCTACACCAAGATGCTCATGGTGAACATGGGTTACAAGATCCAGCACAAGAAGCGCAACGTCCTGGCGTGGTGCCCAACCGACGGCGACGCCGACGGCATGATGAAGCGGCACATTGAGGGGATGATTCGTGACGTCCCTGTGTTGAGGGCGTTAGCGCCCTGGTATGGCACGAAGCATCGGGATAACACGCTCGATGAAAAGCGTTTCGATAACGCGAAAATGCTGTGGTGCCTGGGCGGTACGGCCGCCAAGAATTACCGGGAGAAAAGCCCGGACGAGGTGATCTACGACGAGCTGTCGAAGTTCGATGCAGACATTGAAGGCGAGGGGGCCCCGACGATCCTGGGCGACAAGCGCCTGGAAGGGGCCACGTTCAAAAAGTCCATTCGTGGTTCGACCCCGACCACGATAGTTCCTGTTGTTGAAGGCGAAGAAACCACGGGAGAGGGCTGCCAGATTACCCGGGCGGCGGACGATTCCCCGCATCTGTTGCGCTTCAACATCAAGTGCCCGCACTGCGGCACTGAGCAGCATTTGAAATGGGGCGACCCGGAGACGCCGTTTGGCATCAAGTGGCTGTTGAACGAATTTAAAGCGGTCGAAAAAGCGTGGTACGCCTGCGAGTCCGGCAACGGCTGCACGTTCGAATATCACGAAATGATTACGGCCTCGGTGACGGGGCGTTACATCTGCGAGCGGACTGGGGTCTGGACGCGCGACGGCATGGACTGGTTTACCAAAGCCGACCAGCCCATGAGGCCGCCCCGCTCGGTGACGTTTCATATCTGGACCGCTTATTCCGAGTTCGTGACCTGGGCCGAAGTGGTCAGCGAATGGGTCAAGGTCAAGAAAGACCGGGGCAAGCTCAAGACCTTTATCAACACCACGTTGGGCGAGGCCTGGGAAGAGGATCAGGGCGAGCAGCTGGAGTGGCAGCAGCTGGCGGCGCGCCGCGAGGTGTATGCCGAAGTGCCGCCGTGGGTGGTGGCGATCTTTGGCGGCATCGACACGCAGGACGACCGTTACGAGGGGCGTTTCTGGGGTTTTGGTGCTGGTGAAGAATCCTGGCTGATTCACAAATTCATTCTCACGGGCGATCCGGCCAGCGTCGAGCTGCGCAAGAAAGTAGGCGTGGAGTTGAAAAAGCGCTTTGTCCGTGCGGATGGTTCGGTGCTGACGCTGGAGCGTGCCTGTTGGGACCAAGGCGGGCACTACTCGGACGAGGTGCGCGAAGAGAGCATCAAACACGGCGTGAACTGGATTATTCCGGTGTTTGGTGCGTCGACCTACGGCAAGCCGATTGCGACCTGGCCACGTAAGAAAACCAAGGTCAAAGGCGGTCGGGTGTACCTCGTAGAGGTCGGCACCGACAACGCCAAAGAGCTGATTTACAACCGGCTCACGCTTCAACCCGACCTTTCTGGCGCGCCTGTGCCGGGCTGCGTCCACTTGCCCGCGAATGAGCTGTTGTGTGGTGAGGATGAGTTGCGCCAGTTGACCGCCGAGCGGCGCAAGTGGGTGATCGTCAAGCATCGGCGTGTGCAGCGCTGGGACGCAGGCGGCCGCCGTAACGAAGCGCTCGATTGTTTTGTGTACGCGCTGGCCGCGTTACGCATAACGCAGCAGCGTTTTGGCATGAACCTCGATTTGCTCGCGCAGCAGCTGCCCTCGGGCACCTGGCATGTGCCGGTGGATCACGATCCAGAAAATCAGGCACCCGAGCCGGTGCCGGTGCCGGAAGCGGTGCCGGTGCCTGTTGTCGTGCCTCAACCATCACCCGCGCCGCCCAGTGAGTCAGGGGGGTGGTTTGAGACAGGAGCTAGCCCGTGGCTGTAAGCGCACAAGAAATGGTCGACCTCTACATCGAGGCCGAGAAGGCCGTATTGGTGGCTAAGGAAATGGGGTTCAAAGATCGCAAGACAGTCATGGCTGAATTGCGGGATATCACTGCGAACCGAGAAAAGTGGGAGCGCCGTTTGGCCGCTGAGAGGCGCGCGGCGCACGGGGAGTCGGGGTTTTCTCTGGCTAACTTCTCATGAATCGGCTGGACAAAATCCTGGCCCCGGTGTTTCCCGGGCTGGTGGCGGAGCGCCTCAGGGCGCGCAACGTGATTCAGGCGTTCGAAGGCGCGCAGATTACCCGCACGCACAAGGCCAAAAAGCAGACCCGTAGCGCCGATGTGGCGTTGCAGCATGCCGGGAAGTCGTTACGCGATCAGAGTCGCAAGCTGGACGAGGACCACGACCTAGTCACCGGTTTATTTGATCGACTGGAAGAGCGTGTTGTGGGTGGCTCGGGTATCGCCGTCGAGCCGATTCCGCTGGACTACAGCGGCGCCGTGCATCTGGACTTTGCCGCCGCGATTAAAAGTCTGTGGGGGGAATGGTCGTTAAGTCCTGAGGCGTCGGGCGAGCTGTCGCGGCCGCAAATGGAACGGCAAATTTGCCGGACCTGGCTACGCGACGGCGAGGCGTTAGCGCAGGAATTACGCGGTCGTGTGCCGAACTATGAGCACCTGCATGCGGTGCCCTATGCGCTGGAGCTGCTGGAGCCAGATTATTTGCCCTGGGAAAAAAACGACCTGTCGCAGGGGATCGTCCAGGGCATCGAGCGCAGCAGCTGGCGTCGGGTGAAAGCGTTTCACCTGCTCAAGGGTCACCCCGGGGGAACGCTGGGCCACGGGCTGACGCTGGACACCAAGCGCGTTCCGGCCGAACAAGTGATCCACATTGCCTACCGCAAGCGTATTGGTCAGAACCGGGGGCAACCGTTGCTGCACGCGGTAATTATTCGGCTTGCGGACATCAAGGATTACGAAGAGAGCGAACGGGTCGCGGCGCGGATCAGTGCCGCCCTGGCGATGTACATCAAAAAGGGCGTGCCGGATGACTATGTAGAGCCGAAGCCGGATGCCAACGGCCAGCTGCCGTCGGCGCGCACCTTTCCGATTGGTCCCGGGATGGTGATCGACACCCTGACGCCGGGTGAAGACATTGGAATGATCGAAAGCAACCGGCCTAACCCGTTTCTTGAAGGGTTCCGTAACGGCCAGTTGAAGGCGATTGCGGCGGGCACTCGGGTGGGCTATTCGAGCCTGTCGCGCAGCTATGACGGCACGTACTCGTCGCAACGTCAGGAGCTGGTCGAGGCTCAGCTGGGTTACGACCAGTTGCAGCATGACTTTATTGATTCGTGGTGTCGGCGGGTTTATCGCAGCTGGCTGCAAATGGCGATCGTCAGCGGCGCGCTCACGGTTCCGGCGGATGTCGACCCGCGTTCGATTTACGGGGCGATTTATCAGGGGCCGGTGATGCCCTGGATTAACCCGGTGCATGAAGCCAACGCGTGGGACGTGCTGGTCAAGGCGGGCTTTGCCGACGAGGCCGAAGTGTGCCGCGCGCGCGGCCGTAACCCGCAAGAACTCAAGCGCACCCGGGCCGCCGAGATCCAGACCAACCGGGACGATGGGCTGGTGTTCAGCTCCGATTTCTACCACGAAATATATGGGAAAACGCAGGCCAATGAGCAAGCCAAAACCAAGGAAAAAAAGCCCGCCGCTGATGAGACCGGTGGCGTCGATGGCGGGGACGAGTAGCCCGGCGGAAAGTTGGTATTCAATCCAAGCGGCCGCCAAGCGCGGATCGGCCATCGTTGAAGTCTTCGGCGATATCGGTGCCTTTGGCATCAGCGCGAAGCAGTTCGCGCTGGACCTCAAAGCGCTGGGTGACGTGTCACACATTGATTTGCGGGTGAATTCACCGGGCGGTGACGTGTTCGACGGCATTGCGATTTACAACATGCTGCGCAATCACCCGGCCCGCATTGAGGGTTCCGTGATGGGGCTGGCCGCTTCCATGGGCAGTGTGGTGCTGATGGCCAGCAACACGATCAACATCCCGGCCAACGCCATGATCATGATCCACAAGCCCTGGGGCATCCAGGGTGGGGACGCGGACGCCATGCTGCGTTACGCCACTTTGCTGGACAAGGTGGAGGTTTCGATGGTGCATGCCTACGTGACCAAAACCGGAAAAACGGCGGAAGAGGTGCATGCACTTCTGGAAGCTGAAACGTGGATGAACGGAGCCGAAGCGCTAGCGCTGGGGTTCGCGGACTCAGTCACGGAACCGCTGCAAGCCTTTGCGGCACTCAAATCTCATCGTATGAAGGATTACGCCAACATGCCGGAATCGGTTAAAGCATTTTTCGACCCTCGTGGCTCTGTTACCCCTCCGGCGGCGGTGGTTGTTCCGCCTGTAGCGGCCGTGGTCGTTCCGCCCGTTGCCGCGCCTGCTGCTGCTCCGGCAGTGGTCAGCGAAGCGGAGATCTCGGGCCGCGTGCTGGCGGCTGAGGCTTCGCGGCGTAATGCGATCAGTGCATCATTCGCGGGCTTTGCCGCGCATGGTCTGCTGATGAATGCCTGTCTGAATGATATGGGCTGCACCGTCGAGTCGGCCAACGCCAAGCTGATTGCTGCCCTGGGCGCGGCCACCACGCCGACCGGTAGCGTGTTGACGAGCGCGCATATCCACGCGGGCAACGGCAATCTGGTGGGTGACTCGGTGCGTGCGTCGCTGGTTGCCCGTGCCGGGCATGGCGCTCTCGAGGCCAGCAACGGCTACAACTACATGACCTTGCGCGAACTGGCCCGTGCATCGCTGGCAGACCGTGGCGTCGGCATTTCGGCCTATAACCCGCTGCAAATGGTCGGTCTGGCCTTCACGCACGACTCCAGTGACTTCGGCAATATCCTGATGGATATCGCCCACAAGTCGTTGCTACAGGGCTGGGAAAATGCCGATGAGACGTTCCACCTGTGGACCAAGAAAGGCGAGTTGAGCGACTTCAAGCCAGGCGCCCGTATTGGTCTGGGTGAGTTCCCGTCCTTGCGCGAAGTGCGCCCAGGTGCTGAGTACAAACACATTTCCGTCAGTGATCGCGCGGAAAGCATCCAGCTCGCGACCTACGGTGAGATTTTCAGCATCACCCGTCAGGCGATCATCAACGACGACATGTCGGTGTTGAAGGATGTGCCGATGAAAATGGGCATGGCGGCCAAGGCCACCATCGGTGATCTGGTGTATGCGGTCCTGACCGGCTCGACGAAGATGCGCGACGGCAAGTCGCTGTTTCACGCCGACCGTAAAAACCTGTTCGCGGGGGCGGGTTCGGCGCTGTCCATCGAATCGCTGTCGGCGGCCAAGCAGGGCATGGCGCTGCAAAAAGGCAACGTCGACGGCAAGTCGCGCAACCTCAACATCCGCCCCGGCTTTGTGCTGACGCCGATTGCCCTGGAAGACAAGGCCAATCAGCTCATCCGTTCGGCTTCGGTGCCGACGGCCAACGTGAACGCCGGGGTCGTCAACCCGATTCAGAACTTTGCCCAGGTGATCGGTGAAGCGCGTCTGGATGATGCCTCGTCGACTAACTGGTATCTGGCGGGCAAGCAGGGCACGGACACCATTGAGGTGGCCTACCTGAACGGCGTGGACACGCCTTTTGTCGACCAGACCGAGGGTTTCACCTCCGACGGCGTATCGACCAAGGTGCGTATCGATGCGGGCGTCGCCGCGTTGGATTATCGCGGTCTGACCAGCGCTGTCGGCGCGTAACTCCGGCAGTGTTCCCAGTGCCCCGCCATGTGCGGGGCTTTTCGTTTCTGTAGCAAGGGTAAATCAGCATGAAAAATTATTCGGGTAATGGCGCCACCGTGACGTTTGTGGCGCCGACGGGTGGGGCGGTGGCGGGGGTGCCGGTAGCGGTTGTGGATCTGGTTCTGGTCCCGACTAGCAGCGGCCCTAAAGGCACGGTACTGGTCGGCCACACCGGCGGTACTTGGAGCGTGCCGGCGGCGGCTGGCCTCAAGCAGGGGCAGAAAGTCGGGGTGCTGGCCGGTGGCTTGGTGGCCGCCGCGACGGCTGACGCGGTGTACTGCGGCAAGCTGACCAGCGACACGGTGAACGGCTTCGCTGAATTCCTGTTGATCCAGTAATGGCGGCCGCTCGTTTTCGGGCTATGGCCGCCCGGATGGACGCCTTGCTGGTGAGCCGCCTGGGTGACTCGGCGACCCTCGCTGATGGTCGGCCCGTCATGGGCGCCTTTGCCTCCCCTTTTGTCGGCGCCGAAATCGGTGGCGGCGAAAGTTCGGGTAAGCGCTTGGGCTCGACGATCAATGCCGATGAGGTGTTGGAGCCGACCTTTAGCGTGCGGGTGGTCGACGTGATCGGTGTCAAAAAGGGCGATTTTCTGACCATTGAACTGCCGCCCGAGTTGGGCGGTGGTCTCTATAAAGTCAGCCGGTTGAGGCCAGACGGCGCCGGCATGGTTGACTTGGTGCTGAGTGCGAACGATGAGCGAACTGACGACATTACATGACGCGATCAGCAGCACGCTCAAGGCGGCGTTGCCCAAGGTGCTGCACGTCGAGGCGTTTCCTGAGTTGGGTTCAAAAGTCAGGACGCCGGCGCTGTTGTACGGCCTGACCGATATGACGTTGGGCGAGGATCGGGGCGAGGGCAAAACCGGGCTGGTTGGGCGGTTTCAGTCTTGCATTCTGATCGATGCCGATCGCCCCAAGGCGTCATTGCAGGCGGCCATTCTGGCGGCGCAAATGACGGTGGCGTTGAAGGAACAGTGGTGGGATTTGGATTTTATCCTGGGCCCGCCTTTGGATATTCACGCGCAGCCGGAAGCCCCGACCAAGGAGCTGGAGCAGTTCGTCATGTGGTCGGTTCAGTGGATTCAGCACTTTGAGCTGGGGGAGTCCGAATGGCCTTGGCCGGATGAGCCGCCGGGCTCGCTGTTGTTTGGCTTTAACGACGACGTCAAAGAGGACTTTGTCCCATCGGAGGCCATGTGAGCGGCTACGCAAGTGCCCAGCATGACCGCATGCTGGCGGGAGTGGTCAAGGATTGTTATGTGGTCGGCCTGGACCTGACCGCCTCCCCGCCGGCGTGTCGCGTCTCGGATGGTGAGTGGACCAGCGCCTGGGTGCGCTGGCACAGCATCGCCGCCGGCAAGGCCAGGCACTGGCGGGCGCCTACCATGGGCGAGCAGGGGACATTGATCAGTGCTAGCGGAGACGTGTCACAAGGCACGTTTATTCCGGGCTTGTATGGCAACGCTGGCGCACCACCGGATAACCGCGACCATGTGGAAATTTGGCGGTTTGATGATGGCGGCTCGCTGGTCTACGACTGGGCGGCCAACAAGTACACCATCACCTTGCCGACTGGCGAAGTGTTGGTAAAGGTCGGCGGTTCGACGTTGTCCGTTACGGATAACGCGATCGCGGGGGTGGCCGCTGCAATCAACTTGAAAGGCGTGGTGAACATTGACGGCCCGTTAAACGTGACCAAAGACATTAACGGCGCTGGCAAGATCATCGACGCCGCTGGCAACAGCAACCACCACACGCATTAATTTCAACCCACGACAGCCCGCCGAGTGCGGGCTTTTTCATGCCTGGAGAAAAGAGACATGGCCAAGACCACCACAACGCTTGCCGGCGAGGAACAGGCGGCCCCTGAGCTGACCCCGGAGCGGCTGAAGTTTCGCGACAAGGTCTATACGTCGCGCACTCTGATCATCCCAGAAACCGACCGCACCCTACCGGTGAGCAAAGGGCTTGTAGAGGTTCTGGTGTCCGATACCGAGGCCGTCAAGTTCCTGAAAGCCAACACCGAATTTGAGCCCGCGAAGGAGTGATTTAGATGATCGGAATGGACCGCCACACCGGCCAACCCATTTCCGGCATCAAGCACTTGCGGCAATCCGTTCCAGCCATTTTAGGCACGCCGTTGGGCAGCCGCCGGCATCGGCCGGAGTACGGCAGCAAGCTCCGGCGGTTTGTTGACTTGCCCGTTAATGAAGGCTGGAAAAGCGCCGTACAGGCTGAAGTCGCCCGCGCCCTGGGGCGTTGGGAGCCGCGTTTGAAACTGGATCAGGTGCGCGTCATTTCCGTTATTGGCGGGCAAATCAACCTGAAGATTGTCGGCGTGTACCTGGGCGACGGCGTCACGTTGGAGGTAGCCGTATGAGTATCGTGGATCTGTCGTCGCTGCCGGCGCCGACTGTGCTGGAGCCTCTGGACTTCGAAGAGGTTTATCAGGAGGCGCTGGGGGTTTTTCGCGGGTACATGGGCGGCAACTGGACCGCCGCGCTGGAAAGCGATCCGGTGGTTATGGTGCTGGAGGGTGGTGCGTACATCAAGGTCGGCAACCGCGCCCGGGTCAATGACGCCTGCAAAGCGGTATTGCTGGCACATGCCATAAAGGGCGACCTCGATCACCTGGGGGCCAACGTCAATCTGAAGCGCCTGATCATTCAAGCCGAGGATCTGCTGGCGGTGCCACCGGTGCCGGAGGTCAAGGAGGACGACGACCCGTTTCGTGAGCGTATCCAGTTGGCCTATGAGGGGTTGACCACGGCCGGCCCGCGTAACAGCTACATCCTGCACGCCCGTAACGCCTCGGGGCTGGTGGCGGATGCCACGGCCGAAAGCCCGGCACCGTGTTGCGTTACGGTAACGGTGCTGGGTTTGGACGGGCAGGGCGTGGCGCCGCCGGAGCTGCTGGCCACGGTGGCCGCCGCGTTGAATGACGACGACGTGCGGCCGGTGGGGGATCGGGTGACGGTGCAGAGCGCCCAGGTGATCCCCTACCAAATTAACGCGATTCTGCACATGGTCAGTGCCGGCCCCGAAGCGGATGCCAGTTTGGCCGAGGCCAAAAGCCGATTGGCGGCCTGGATCAATCCACGCAAGCGGCTGGGCATCGAGGTCGCGCGCTCCGGGGTGGACGCTCAGTTGCACGTTGCCGGCGTTTCTCGGGTGGAGCTGGTCGGCTGGCAGGACTTGGCCCCGACCAAGGCTCAGGCGGCGTTCTGTACGGTCTGCACCGTGACGCTGGCGGGCTGATATGAAAAGCCTACTGCCGATCAACAGCACGCAACTGGAACGGGCCATGGAGGCCACGTTTTTCGAGAAAACGATTGTCCCGCTGCGCGACCTCTACAACGCCGATACCTGTCCGGTGCATCTGCTGCCGCATCTGGCGTGGGCGTGGTCGGTGGATCGCTGGGACTACCGATGGACCGAGGCGACCAAGCGCGCCGCCATTAAGGCCTCTTACTACATCCATGCCCACAAAGGGACCATCGGCGCGCTGCGCCGCGTGGTCGAGCCCCTGGGCTACCTGATCGAAATTATCGAGTGGTTCAACACCGTGCCGCCGGGCGTGCCGGGCACCTTCGCGCTGAAGGTCGGCGTGCTCGACACCGGGATCACCGAGGAAATGTATCAGGAGCTGGAACGCCTGATCGACGATGCCAAGCCGGTCACCCGACACCTGACGGGGCTGGCGATCAGCCTCGAAACTCAAGGCGTTTTGAACATCAGTGTTGCCCTGTACGAAGGCGACGAAATCGACGTTTATCCGCCGGTCATGCGTGACATCGAGGTCACCGGGACCATCGGCGTGGTGGGCCGCGAACACTCCATAGACACCCTGGACGTTTATTATGATTGATGCGAATTCGCAGTTTTTCGCGATCCTCACGAAAGTGGGGAGAGCCAAGCAGGCGAACGCCGACGCGCTCGGTATTCCCTGGAAGATCACCGAAATGGGCGTGGGTGATGCTAATGAAACGGACCCGATCCCCAGCGAGTTGCAAACCCAACTGATCAATGAGTGGCGCCGCCGTCCGCTGAATCAGCTTCGCGTTGACCCGGCCAACACGGCGGTGATCATCGCCGAGCAGATTATTCCGGCCGACGAGGGCGGGCACTGGATTCGCGAAATCGGGCTGTATGACGCGGACGGCGATCTGGTGGCGGTGGCCAACTGCGCGCCGAGCTTCAAGCCGATGCTGTCGCAGGGGTCCGGCCGCACGCAAGTGGTGCGGATGAATTTCATTGTCGCCAGCACCGGCAACATCACGCTCAAGATTGATCCGTCGGTGGTGCTGGCGACCCGCGAATACGTCGATAACAAAATTCTGGAAGAGCTGTACAAGCTCGACAGCAAGCAGTCGGTGCGGGTGGCCACCACGGCCAACATCGCCCTGGCGGGCCTTCAGGTTCTCGACGGTGTCACGTTGTTGGCTGGCGATCGGGTGCTGGTGAAAAACCAGACCGTGGCCAAGGACAACGGCATTTACATTGCCGGTGCCCCTGCCTGGGTTCGTGCGCCGGATGCCGATACCAATGCCGAGGTGACTTCGGCGCTGCTGGTATCGGTTGAGCAAGGCACGACGTTGGCCGACACCCGTTGGCAACTGGTCACGGATGGGGTGATTGTCCTGGGCACCACGGCCCTGACTTTTCAGGACGTCACTCAGGGCTATGCGCCGATCAACTCGCCGGCCTTGCTGGGGACTCCAACGGCGCCAACGCAGGCCCAGTTCGACAACTCGCTCAAGTTAGTGAACTCTGCGTTTCTCAAACGGGTGGGGGTTGAATATTCAAACCTGAACTCGGTTGGGGTCAGCACGGTTCTAGCTAACTCAAGTGTCGGCGGCGTGGTTAGCGCGGCCTCTGCAACGCCGATTAACGTGACATTGCCACCCACGGCCGGCGTGCCGAGTGGGGCAACAGTTGAGGTAGTTAATGCTGGTGGTGGTGGCGCGGTAACTATTTTACCTTCCGGCACTGATGTGCTGACGGCGCAAAGCGGCGTCGTTGTGCCGGTCGTCCTGGGGGCAGGGGATAACGCTTATTTCATCAAGGTAACGGGCGAGTGGCGTTTGCGTGGCGGCTCTATTGCGCTCAAATATGCCGCCGTTATGTCTGGCCCAAACTGGATGACGCCGCCGCAATTTGATGTCAGCCAGAAGCTGGCGACAACGGAGTTTGTGCAGCGGGCGCTGGGCAACATAGGCAGCATGAGGATCTACAACGTTTCTACCAGCATGGTAGTAGAGGATTTTGGCAAGATTGTTCTGGCAAACGCCGGGGTGGCGATAACGCTAACCCTGCCGCCCGTTGGTGGTAGCGTGCTGACTGGCTCAACAATTCATGTCAGAAACGTCGGCAGCGCCCCATTAACCGTGGTGCCGCCAGCTGGCGGCAGTATGTCGGTCATTGCCACAGTACCCATCACGAGTATTGTCGTTAATCCCGGATCATCGCTTGAATTAACCGTACAAGGTTCGAACTATTTTTTGGCAGGATCGGGATCTTTAAAACATATCTCTGACTTTGCCGCTGTTCTTGGGGCGGCTGCCGGTAGCCAGCAACTCCCTGGGCTGTCGATTAAAGTAGGCAATATCGGGAACGCTTCAACCGCCACCACCATCCCTTTAACATTTCCGGTGGCATTCCCTGCGGCCTGTATCGCTCTACTCTTCACGTCGTGGCAAAACCAGCCGGCTGGCTACACGCATAACAATAGGGATCGGTTGGGTGCCACTATTTCGAGGGGTACTAACGCGGCATATTATTTTGATTACATTGCGATCGGGTATTAACAATGAGCAAGTATTACTATCGTGTTGATGAGACTCGGGGTGGTTTTCTTGACTCGGCCGTCCATGGGGAAATCGGCAGCCCTGATTGCACCATTCCGCCGGGCGCAAAAGAAATCACAGAGGAACAACACGCCGAGTTAGTGGCCGCCCAAAGCAACGGGAAGTTAATTGTTCCTGATCCTGACGGGTATCCGCTGGCGATTGATCCGCCGCCGCCAAGTGATGACGAGTTGGCGGCTGTCGAGCGGGTTTGGCGGGATCAGCGCCTATCTGAAACGGATGGTGTGGTGACGCGCCATCGCGACGAGGTGGAAGAGGGCCTAGAAACCACCTTGACTCCCACGCAGTACACCGAGCTTCAGGCCTACCGCCGAGCGCTGCGCAACTGGCCAGAAGCGGGAGAGTTCCCGTTGATTGAACACCGCCCGCCGACGCCTCTCTGGCTGGCTGGTCAACTCCAATAAACGCCCCGCACTGACGGGGCGTTTTCTATTCCGTTACGCGTAACACGAACATCCCTCACAGCCTCGCTTATGCGGGGCTTTTCCGTTTCTGGAGATTGAGCTTTATGAGTTTCTTTCACGGCGTTACGACCACCGATATCAAGACCGGGGCGCGCACCATTTCCTTGCCGTCGTCTTCCATTATCGGCCTGTGCGACACCTTCACCCCGGGTATCCTCGGCGGCGGTACGGCACTGGCCGGCGAACTGAAGTTGATCACCACCGAGCGCGAAGCCATTGCCGCCTTCGGCGCCGATTCGGCGATCACCAAGGCCTGTCAGGCGATCTACACCAAGGCCAAGGCGGTGATCGTCGCCATCGGTGTGCCGAAGCTGGAAGACGCGGCGCTGCAAACCTCGGCGATCATTGGCGGGGTTCTGGCTTCCGGTCAGCGCACCGGCCTACAGGCCTTGCTCGATGGTAAAAGCCTGTTCAACGCTCAGCCGCGGCTGTTGATCGCGCCGGGGCACACGGCCACGCAGGCGGTGGCCACGGCGCTCGATGGCTTGGCGCAGAAGCTGCGTGCCATCGGCATTCTCGACGGGCCGGGTACCACGGATGAGGCCGCCATGGCTTACGCCGATAACTTCGGCAGTCGCAACCTGTTCATGGTTGATCCGGGCGTGCAGTACTGGGACACCGGCGTCAGCCAGACGGTCGATGCCCCGGGCTCGGCGTGGGCGGCGGGCTTGTTTGCCTGGACCGATGCGGAGTACGGCTTCTGGGCGTCGCCGTCGAACAAGGAGTTTGTCGGCATCACCGGCACGACCCGCGCGGTCGAGTACCTGGACGGCGATGAGACGTGCCGGGCCAACCTGCTGAACAACGCCAATATCGCGACGATCATCCGCGACGACGGCTATCGCCTGTGGGGCAACCGCACGCTGTCGAGCGATCCGAAATGGGCGTTCGTCACCCGCGTGCGCACGTTGTTCATCCTCATGGATGCCGTGCAGGCCGGCCACAAATGGGCCGTTGACCGCTCGATCACCAAGACCTACGTCAAGGACGTGACCGACGGCCTGGAAGCGTTCATGCGCGACCTGAAAGCCCAGGGCGCAATTATCAACTTTGAGGTGTACCCGGACACCGAGTTGAACACCGCCAGCCAAATCGCCCAGGGCAAAGTGTATTGGCGCATTCGCTTCACCGACGTGCCACCGGCCGAAAACCCGAATTTCCTTTTCGAAGTCACCGATCAATGGATGTCCGAAGTTCTTGAAGCAGCCTAAGGGGCCTAGTCAATGATTCCTCAAACTTTGTTTAACACGAACCTGTTTGTTGACGGCGTGAGTTTTTCCGGCGACGTGCCGAACCTGACCCTGCCCAAGCTGACCACCAAGACCGATGAGTATCGCGGTGGCGGCATGGCCGGTGCCATTGAGATGGATCAGGGTCTGGAAAAAATGGAGGCGTCCTTTGTCACCAAGGGCGTGCGCCGTGAGTCGTTGAAGTACTTCGGTCTGGCCGATGGCACGGCCTTCAATGCGACGTTCCGGGGTGCCTTCAAGGGGCAAAAGGGCGCAGTGACGGCGGTGGTCGCCACCCTGCGCGGCCGGCTCAAAGAGGTCGACCTGGGCGACTGGAAGGCCGGTGATCCGGCCGAGATCAAACACGCCATTGCCGTCACGTATTACAAGCTCGAAATCGACGGGCGCCTGATGTACGAAATCGACATGGTCGCCGGTATTCAGGTGATCGACGGCAAAGACCAGCTCGCCGAAGTGCGCACCGCGCTCGGCATGTAAGGGAATAGATTCAGATGACTCAAGTAAACGATAAGAAGCTGCCGGTCTGGCTGGCGGTCACCGCTGCGAGCGCCGTCGTGACCCTCTCGCGTCCCAGCGATGCCAACGGGGTCAAGGTCGAGACGTTGACCTTGCGGGCTCCGGCCGTGCGCGAAGTGCGGGCGGCCGACCGTGCCTCTAATGGCGATGACGAGCAGCGCGAGCTGATGTTGTTCGCGGGCTTGGCCGAGGTCGGCCTCAAGGATCTGGAAGGCCTCAAGCTGGTGGACTATCGCCGTGTGCAGGCGGCCTATTCGCGTCTGGCGCCTGATACCGATTACTCGACGTCGATGCCGTCGTGGTTGTCGGTCACCACCGATAACGTGCTGGTCACGCTGTCGTGCCCGAGCGAAATCAACGGCGTCACGGTCGATAAGTTGGCCTTGCGTTCCCCGACCGTGCGCGACGTGCGTTCGGCGAATCGTGAGGCGGGTGGCGATGACGAGCAGCGCGAGCTGGTGTTGTTTGCCGAGTTGGCCGGTGCGCCTGTCGCGGATCTGGAGGGCCTGAAGCTGGTGGATTTTAACCGCCTACAGGCCGGCTATTTTCGTATGGACCAAGACAACGGGGTTTGATCCCGGCGTCATAAAAATGGCCGCGAAACGTCTGGCGGCGGAAACCGGATTTTCCGCCGCTGAGATTCAGTCGATGCCGTTTGCTGAGATGGTTTGGTGGCTCACGGATTGAGCCGCCTTCGGTAAGGCTGTGCAAATGGGGGCCATGACATGGCGAACAAACTCGCCCTCGGGCTGGTGATCGGTGGTGCCGTCAGTTCTTCGGTCGGTACCGCGTTCAAGGACGTGACGGGGCGGATCAAACGCCTTGAGGCGGAAGGGGCCAAGGCACGCGTGCTGCAGCGTGCGATCGGCGACACCATTCGCTTGCGCGATGAATGGAAAAAAGCCCACGACAGCGGTTCCGCTGGGGCGTCCAAGCTGCTGGGCCGGTTGAACTCCAATCTGGACAGCTTGAAAAAGCAGGGCGTCGAAGTCGGGCGGCTGGAGAAGTCCTATCGGGCCATGGGTCAGGCGGCCAATAAGGCCGAGCTGAAGGCCAAGGGGCAGCAGCAGCTGGACGCCGGCAAGTCCGGCATGAAAAAAGCGGTGGGCGCCGCTGTCGTCGGTGTGGGCGCTATGGCGGTGCCGACCAAAGTCAGCGCGGACTTCGGCGCCATTGTGCGTGACATCGCGATCAAGGCCGGGATTGCCAACAAGCCACAAGAAAAGGAGATGTCACAAAAGATCATCGCCACTTCGCGTGACACCGGTATGGCGCGCAACGACGTGGCCGACGTGGTCAACCAGTTGGTTGGCGCCGGTATGGAGTTGAGCAAGGCCCTTGAATATGCGCCGGTCGCGGCCAAGTTTGTCGTGGGGCAGGGGTCCAACGGTGTCGACACGGCGAAGATGATCAACGCCCTGGGGCAAAACGCCAAGATCACCGACCCCAAGCAGATGCAGCAAGCGCTGGAAGCAATTGCCTATCAAGGGCAGGCGGGCAGCTTTGAAGCGGCCGACATGGCGAAATGGTTCCCTGAGCTGTTGGCCAACATGGGCAGCCTGGGCATCACCGGCATGGATGCGGTGACGCAGTTGGGCGCCATGCTGCAAGTGCAGATGAAGTCGGCCGGCGGCGCCGATGAGGCGGCCAACAACCTCAAAAACTGGATGGGCAAAATCGGCTCCGGCGACACCGTCAAGGCGTATGAAAAGGCCGGTATCGACTACAAGGGTTCGATGCAAACCGGTTTGCAAAACGGTATGTCCACGCTGGAAACCAGCATGGCGTTGGCGCAGAAGTACATTCAAGCCACCGATCCGAAGCGCGCGGCGGCGATGGCCAAAGCGACATCCGAAATCAGCCAGCAAGCCGACCCGGAGAAAGCCAAGGCCATGATGGCCTCTCTGGAAGAGTCCCTGCGCACTGGCGACCTGTTCGCTGACATGCAGGTCAAGGCCGCGCTGTCGGCGTTCATGCAGAACAAAGCGCTGTACAGCCAGCTTAAAAACGATTCGCGCGATGCAACGGGCATCCTCGATAAAAACCTCAGCGAGCGGCGTGAGGCGTCGTCGCAGAAGTGGGCCGAAATGGCTCAGTCGATGGATGACGCCATGCGCAGCGTGGGGGACGCCCTGCGCCCGGTCACGGACACGGTGGCCGAGGCGCTGACCAAGGTCACCAAGGGCATCACGTCGCTGTCCGACAGCTCGCCCGGGGTGGTGACGGGAATCAGTTTGGTCAGTGCCGCGCTGGTTGGGCTGTCCGGTCTGTATAGCTCCTTCAAAATGGGCAAAGGATTGCTCAACCTGGCGCGCGGATCGCTGGGTGGCGGCAAGGGCGCCGACGATGAAGCGGACGGCCAGGACGACAAAAAGCCCGGTAAATTCGATGTGATCGCGTCCGGCCTCAAAGTGGTTTCGATGGCGAAGGACGTCGCCTCAGGCGGCGACGAGGGCGGCAAGTCTGGATCGGCTGACGATGGCGTCAAGAAGGTTTTCGTGGTCAACGCGGGAGCCCTGGGCGGCGGCGCTGAAGGCCCTGGGGAAACGCGCCGGCGTGGACGCGGGTCAAGGCGCAATGCTTCGCGCCGTCGGCCGTTGCCTCGGCCGGGCAGTTCTTCGCGCTCGCCGATTCCGGGGCCACGGCCACCGGTCCCAGTGCCGCGTCCGCCGATTCCACCGGTCCCGGTTCCGGCCGGTTCGATGGCCCGGCTGGGCGGGGTGGTGCAGGCGGTCGGCAAGATCGGCAAAGCCGCCAAGATGATTCCCGGCGGCGCGCTGCTGGACGCCGGCGCCATGGCGTTCGACACCTATGAGAATGCCAAGACCCAAGGCGAACAGGCCGAGGGTTACGGTGCGGCAGCCGGCAATCTGGCGGGCACCATGGCCGGCGCTGCGGCCGGTGCGGCCATTGGTTCGGTGGTGCCGATTATCGGCACCGCGATCGGCGGCTTGATTGGTGCCTACCTCGGCAGTCAGGGCGGCCAGATGTTGGGCGGCGCCGTGGGCAAGTCGGTGTTTGGTGGCGACGAGGAAAAACCTGCCCCACCGGCCACGCCGTTGTTGATGGCGCCGCGCCCTGGTCCGGCCATTCCCAGCTTGGCCAGCATGGGCCAATCGTTCGATGGGGCGAAGGGCTCCGGTGCGTTGCTGATGGCCTCGGGGGCAACCCCACAAGGGCCGGCGCTGGGCGACGTTGCTCGCGCCATGGCCGTACAGGCGCCGACCAAGGCGGCCGTGGCCATTCAGCCCAAGGAGCCGGAGAAGCCGGCACCGACCAAAGTGGATCAGCAGTTTCAGTATTCGCTGAGCATGCCGGTCACGGTGCAAGGGGATGTCAAAGACCCGCAACGCTTGGCTCAGGACTTGATGCCGCACATGCAACGAATGATGGCGGACGCGGCGAAACAGAACGCTACCAAGCTGTACGACGAACCCCACGTTTAAGGAGGCCGCATGGCGTATATGGAACAGTTGCAAGCGGGGCTCAAGTACTTGGTCGAAGCCGGGGAGGCCGGGCGGCGCAGCGCGGACGGCATGCTTGGTCCGGTCAACGGCGCGATCAGTGAAATCACTGGCGCGGCGTCCGAGCTGGAAAACATCCCGTTCGTGGGGCCGGCGATCGGCGCCAAGCTTCAGCGGGTGATGCGCGGCGTCGACGCGGCACAGGCCAAGGTAGGGCAGGTGGTGGCGGTGTACGGCCGGGCGACCCGTGCGGCCGCCGAAGTACAGGAACGGATGGGGACGCTGAAGGAGCAGGCGGGCAAGGCGGCGACGGCGATCAACAACATCGCCGGCAAGGTCAGCCCGTCGTTGGCCAACATCGTGCCCACCAGTTCCTTTGCCGTGGATGCGACGCCGGCGCCGGAAGCGGTGAAGCCGTTCCCGCACCTGCTGATCATTCAGCCGCGCGATCCGAAGCTTCAACCGTATTTCTTCAATCTGGACACGGCGGCCTTCGACGAGCTGAGCCGTTCGACCGAATTCCGTTGGGCCTCCCAGGAACGCCTGTCGCGCCGCCCGGCGCAGCAGGCCATTGGGATGGGGGAGGAAAAACTCACGCTCAAGGGCACGATCTACCCGGGCTTCAAGGGTGGGATCAAGCAGCTCGACACGTTACGCACCATTGGCGCCAGGTTTCAGCCGCTGACCCTGACCACGGGCTATGGCGAGGTGATTGGGACGTGGTGCCTGAAGACCATCGCCGAGGAACAGGGCGCGTTTTTGCACGGCGGGATTCCGCGTAAACAAGGGTTCACTCTGGAGTTTGGGCGCTATGGCGACGACATGCAGAACGTCTGATGGGGACATGCTCGATGTCATTTGCCATAACGTTTATGGCCATCTGAACGGCAGCACCGAAGCGGTGCTGGATGCCAATCAGGGGTTGGCGGATGAGCCCCAGCCCTACCGCACCGGTGTGGTGATCTATCTGCCGGATCTGCCCAGTCCGACCGGGGAGGGGGTCAGCTTGTGGGATTGACCTCGGGCGCTACCGCCGCCGGCGGCCCGTTGCGTTACGCGTAACGGCCCTTTGTTTTTTTGACCCGCCGTGTGCGGGCTTTTTTTTGGACAAAAACCATGACCCCCATGTTTCGAATCGTGGCCGATGGCGCCGATGTGACGGCCAAGATCAATGATCGGTTGTTGTTGCTGCGCACCTCTGACAAGCCCGGGATGGAGTCCGACGAGTTTGAGTTGCGCATTGATGACCGAGACGGCCAGGTGGTGCTGCCTCGGCGTGGCAGTTCGATCGAGATCTACCTGGGCTATGCCGAAACGTCCTTGGCGAGAATGGGGCGTTACGCGGTGGACACGGTCGAGGTGTCGGGGCCGCCGGACACGATCGTGATCAAGGGCAAGGCCAGCGACATGCGCGGCAGTGGCAAGACCATCCGCAGCGGGAGCTGGGAAGACGTGCCGCTGTCGACGATCGTGGCCGATATCGCCGCGCGCAATGGCTGGCAGCCGGTGTGTCCGGTGACCACGAAAGTCGCCCGGGTGGATCAACTCAACGAGTCGGATTTTAATTTCATCACGCGTCTGGCCAAACAGTACGACTGCACGGCCAAGGTGGCCGACGGCAAACTGTTGGTGATGCCCCGTCAAGCGGGCCAGACCGCCAGCGGCAAGGCGTTCGGCGCGATCACCCTGACGCGGAGCGACGTCAGTCGCTGGCAGTTCAGTCTTGGCGATCGCAACTCGCACAAGGCTGTGGCGACCAAGCACCAAGACAAGAAGACCGGCAAGTTGACGGTGGTCACCGTGGACAACGAGGACGCCCCGGACGGCCTGCCGGCGGTGCATACCGATCGCCATATCTACCCGAACAAGACCGCCGCCGAGTCGGCCGCCAAGGCGCGTTTGGCGGCGTTCAATCGCTCGACCGCTGACGTGCGTTTCGAGATGCCCGGCCGGACCGACATCTTTGCCGAGCGCCCGATTAACGCCCAGGGCTTCAAGGTCGGCCTTGATGGCGAGTACTTGGCGGATTCGGTGGAGCAGGTGTTTACCCAGTCCGGCTGGTCGACCGCGGTCGAGTGCAATGCCGGCAAGAAAGGCAAGTCACAAAGTAAGAAGAAGGAGGCTAAACCGCCGCTCAAGGTCGTGAGCGTCAACACGCCTTAACGCATTCCGTCGCCGCCTGAGGGCGGTTTTTTTATGTCTGGAGTTTTTTATGCCGATTACTCAGCAGCAGTTGCTGTGCATCCTGCCCAACGCCCGCCCCGTCGCGGGCGTTTTTGTGCCGGCCCTCAATCGCGCCATGGCGCGCTTTGACATCGGTTCGCCGGTGCGTCAGGCCGCGTTTCTCGCCCAAGCCGGGCATGAGTCAGGCCACCTGGTCCAGTTGTCGGAAAGCCTCTACTACAAGGACGCCGAGCGCGTCGCGCAGCTGTTCAAGTATGGCTTTGACCTCAATCGAAACGGCCGGGTCGACCCCGCCGAGGTCGAGGACGCCAAGGCCTACTTGCGCAACTCGGAAAAGATGGCCAACCGGGTCTACGCCGATCGGATGGGC
>NZ_JBIWAM010000038.1:0-38544 GCF_044760065.1 Pseudomonas sp. NPDC098740
CGTTCGGACGCAGCAGTCGTAAAACCTGAGTTTGCGGTCTTCCTGAAACACCGCATCGTCTGATTTCACGACTGCTACGTCCGAACGCGGCCCGAACCGAACGCAGGCTTCGCCAGCTGCTACGTATTGTGTCGCCCGCGCTGTTAAAGCGAAGCGAGGAACTTGTCGACCACCTGGCTGCTGCCGTTTTCGCTGCTGCTGTTTTCTTTCTCGGCCTGCGCCAGTTTGATCTTGTCTTGCATGCGCTCGGCAATCTCTTTACCGATCGCCAGTTGTTTTTCCGGCGGCACGGCTTTTAGATCATCTTCCGTCAGACCCATCTCTTGCAAAATACTGTCGCGCAACCGCTGTTCCGGTGTTTTGCTCATGTACTCCTTGAAGACGTCCGTGGCTGTTTCAACATCGGCCGGTAGTTGGGCGGACGAGGCTTGCAGTCCCACGCGGGTTTTCGCGAACGCTTCACCAACGTTGTCGCTGATCCGGGTCGCTTCGCTGACTTGTTGCGTTGCGATTTGGGTGGCGGAGTCCTGGACCTGCTTAGTGGTCTGCGCGTTTTGCGCCTGCACATTGTTTTGCAGGGCTCGCGCCAAGGAACAACCCGAGAAACGTCGCCGAGGCGAAAGCGGCCTGATCGGAGGGTTTATGGCGCGATCGAGATATCGAAGGTCTGAAACGCATCATCCACCGGCCGGTAACCCAACACCCGCATGGTTTCGCTGAGGTCCAGGCGCTTGAAGCGGTTGTTGGAAATGCCGTGGGCGATCAGGTGTTGCACGCCTTCGACTTCCACCGAACGCTGCAGCAACTGCACCGCATCGCGCGGGCTCAGCCAGGCGCTCAGGTCTCGGGCATTGGTCAGTTCATGACGGTCCGGGAATTCGAAAGCGCCGATCCGTATCGCGATGGTCGAGAGGTTGCGTTTGGCAGCATAGAACGCACACAACGCTTCGCCATAACACTTGCTGACGCCATACAGATTGGCCGGCATGACCTGCATGCCCGGGGCGATCTGCCGGTCCACCGGGTAGCCTTCGATGGTTTGCGCACTGCTGGCGAACACTAGTCGCTTGCAGCCAGCCGCCGCCGCGGCTTCGAACAGGTAAGTGGTGGCCAGAATGTTATTGGGCAGCAGCTCATTGAAAGTGGCAGTGGCGTGAGGAATACCGGCCAGGTGCACGATGACGTCGATCCCTTTCAATACTTCGCCCATGGCCGCGGGGTCGGACAGATCCAGGCTGACAAAACGGTGAGGCGCATCGACCGCAAAGTCGGGCTCGACGCGATCCGTCAGGACGAAGGTGTAGCGGTCTTTTGAGGCTTCGAAAAAGGTTTTGCCGATTCTGCCGCAGGCACCGGTCAGCAGTATGTTGAGTCCGTTCATGAGTCTCTCTTTTCAGGGTAGGAGTGTTGCGGGTTTGGCGTTATGGCAGGCCGTTGCAGCCGTGTTTCAGGAATCCCGGGCGTTGTGCCAACCGTTGGAAATACTCGTCGATGGCGGGGTAGTCGGGACGCTCCATCGGTGTCATCAGCCAGCGGTTGACCGACAGCCCGATGACGATGTCCGCCAGTGTGAAGTGTGGCCCGGCGACATACGCTTTGGTGGTCACGAGCTGATGCTCGAGGATACCCATCTTCTGGTTCCAGACACGCACGCCGGCGGCGATGTGATGCGGGTCCTGGAACTCCGGATCTTTGCGTACCAACGCCGTGAACGCGTAGCTCCAGGAGGCATTGAGTTCGGTCGCTTGCCAATCCATCCACTGTTCCACCCGAGCGCGCGCCGCCGGTTCGTGGGGCAGCAGATCGGTGTTGTGGTGTTTACCGGCCAGATAGCGGCAGATGGTGTTGGACTCCCACAGCACGCCGGCCTCATCGATGATCACGGGCACCAGTGCGTTGGGATTGAGCCTGAGAAACTCCGGCGTGTGGGTCGACGCATAACCGCCGCCCCAGTCTTCACGTTCGTAGGCAACACCCAGTTCCTCACAGGTCCACAGGACTTTTCTGACGTTGATGGACGAAGCTTTACCCAGAATCTTCAGTGCATGTTCCATTGAGCTACTCCGTTAGCGATTTGACGCTTCAGGAATCTAACAGACATTCAGCGTTTTCAAACCGGATCCGGCAGCGCCGAAGTTGGCAAACCAAACGTGCGATCAAACAACCAGTTGAAGGCAAAGGTGTAGCACGGGATGAAAATGATCAGCGCCGCGTCCAGCAGGAAGGCTTGCACCAGGCTGATGTTCATCCACCAGGCGATCAACGGGATGAGGAACACTATCAAGGTTAGTTGAAAACCCACGGCATGGGCGATGCGCCGTTTAACGGTGCGGGTTCGCGAAGGCTGACGACTTTCCCAGCGCTCAAACAGCGTGGTGTAGATGAAATTCCAGGTCACCGCAATGGTGGTGATGATCACTGCCAACGGGCCAGTGCTGCCGGGCGAGGTGCCGGACAACAACGCCAGCCCCAAGGCCGAGAAGGTCATGCCGATGACCTCGTAAAGGGACACGTAGAGCAGTTTTCGTTTAACGCCTTGCATGGGAATTGCCTCTTTCTGCGAACTTGACGCCAGGAGCACTGGTGAAGGCGGCGAAAGATAGCTTCAATAGGCGTGACAGAAAAAGTCGGTAGCTTTCAGTTTTATTGATAGGACGACGGATGAATTTCAATAGTGACAGCATCGAGTTGTTCCTCGCGGTGATCGAGCGCGGCTCGTTTTCCGCCGCTGCTCGGGCGCTGGGTAAAGTGCCGTCGGCGGTGAGCATGGGCATCGCCAACCTGGAAGCCGAACTTGGATATCCACTGTTCGATCGCAGCCATCGCGAGCCGGTGCCGACGGCGATGGCCAGCGCATTGGTGCCGCATGCGCGACTGATTGCCGAGCAGCTCAAACAGCTGCAAGTGCATGCGGTCGAGTTGTCGCTGGGGCTGGAAAGCAAGTTGTCGATCGGGGTCGTGGCGGACATCGACAAGGGCCGCGTGATGGCGGCGATCAAGGTCATCGCCGAGCGTCATCCGCTACTGGACATCGAAATGTTCAGCGCGCCGCAGGATGATGTGCTGGCGATGCTCCACAGCGGCCGGGTCAGCGTTTGCCTGGCGTTCGCCGGGCTGAGCCTGAACGTGCTGGAGCGGTTCCAGTTCGTTGGCACCGAACGGATGATCGCCACGCTGGCGGCGGACAATCCGTTGTTTCAAGGCCAGGATGTGTATCTCGAAGATTTGGTCCACGTACGGCAAATCATCGTCGCCAGCCGCGACCTGCCGATCAGCGAAACCCGGCCACTGGTGGCCGAGTCTTACTGGCGCACCGACACCTTGGCCATGGCGCTGGAAATGGTCGAAGCCGGATTGGGCTGGGGCAATTTTCCACTGTCGGTGGTCCAGTCGTTGCTGGATGCTGGAAGGCTCAAGCGCCTGAGCTTTCGCAACATCGAGAACGGGTTGGTGCTGCCGGTGCATGCGGTGTGGCTCAAGAGCCAGCCGTTGCAAAAAGGGGCGTTGGCGTTTGTGCAACTCATGTCCAACGCGTAACCCCTGTAGGAGCTGCCGAAGGCTGCGATCTTTTGATCTTGATTTTCAGCGATTCCGAAATGATCAAAATCAAAAGATCGCAGCCTTTGGCAGCTCCTACAGGGAGCAATGTGCCAGTGGCAAACTACGTACTCTCCCTCACCTTCAACTCAAACCCCATGTCCTGCACCGGTTTGGCCACCGTGTTGCCAGCCATCAACGTCAACATCTGCTCCGCCGCGCGGCGGCCGATGGCTTCTCGCGGGGTGCTGATGCTGCTCAGGCGCGGCACCATGTGGGCCGAGGCCGGCAGGTCGTTGAAGCCGAGGATCGCCACTTGTTCGGGGATCTTGATCCCGCAGCGCATGGCTTCGAGCAGTGCGCCCTGGGCCAGGTCGTCGTTGCCGAAGAAGATCGCGTCGACATCGGGATGAGTGGCGAGCAGTTGCAGGAACAGTTCGCCACCAAGGCCGACGGAGGAAGAGCGAGGTGTCAGCACTTCCAGGTCCGGGTCATACAAACCGGCCTTTTGCAGGGCTTTGCGGAAACCTTCGCCGCGCAGCAACGTGCGTTGATCCAGTTGCGCGCCGATGTAGGCCAGACGCTTACGACCGCGGGACAGCAAATGCCCGGCCGCTGTCTCGCCGGCAGCGAGTTGTGAAAAGCCCACGCAATTGAGCCCGGCTGCGCTGTCCAGTTCCATCATGTACACGCACGGAATGTTGCTGGCCTCGATCATCCGGCGCGAACTTTCGGTGCGGTCGAAACCGGTCAGCAGCAAACCGCGAGGCTGATACGCCATGTAGTTGCGCAGCAGGTTTTCTTCTTCATCACGTGAGTAATGGAAGTTCCCGATCAGCACTTCGAAGCCTTTTGGGCGCAAAACCTGATGAATGGCTTCCAGCGTGTCGATGAACAGTAAGTTGGACAGCGACGGCACCAAAACCACCACCGAATGGCTCTGGGCCGAGGCTAACGCGCGGGCGGCAGGGTTGACCACGTAGTTGAGTTCAAGCGCCGCTTTCTGCACTTTTTCCACCAGTTCGGTGGCCACCGTGCTGACCCCGCGCAGGGCGCGAGAGGCGGTGATCGGGCTGACACCGGCCAGGCGTGCGACTTCGTTCAAAGTGGGGCGGCCAGTGGTGCGCGTATTTTTATCGTTTTTAGAGGAGATCATCGGACGGCTTGCCAAACAAAATTCGAGGCACTAAGGTAGCGCTGTCTCGACGTAGCTGCAAATGCGTGAGCGGGGTTTGCCTGATCCCCGTTTTTTGGCGTTGGGAACGAACATGCTGCAACCCACAAAAATGACAAGAAGGCGTCGGCAACTTCTGCTTTTTCTAGTGTCATAACTGGCAAAGGTAGCGCTGTCTGCGCGCTGAGGTGTTACATGAATCATCCCATCACCGCCCTGGTCATCATGGGCGTTGCCGGTTGCGGCAAGACTTGCGTCAGCGAGGCCTTGTGCCAACTCAGCGGCGCGACCGCCATTGAAGGCGACACTTTCCACCCTGCCGCCAATATCGAAAAGATGAGCGCAGGTATCCCCCTGAACGACGACGACCGTGCCGGCTGGCTCGACAGCCTGTGCGATGAATTGCGCCGCATCGACGCCAAGGGCGAACGCCCGGTGCTGACCTGCTCGGCCCTCAAACACAATTACCGTGAACGTCTGCGCAGCGCCTTGCCGGGCCTGGGCTTCGTGTTCCTTGAACTGACCCCTGAAGTCGCCGCCGATCGTGTCTCCCATCGGCCGGGCCACTTCATGCCGTCAACGTTGATCGACAGCCAGTTCGCCACCCTTGAATCGCCCGTTGGCGAGCCCCTGACCCTGGCTCTGGACGCTTCGAACTACAGCGTCGACCAATTGGCGAAGCAAGCTCATGACTGGTGGCAGGCTCATGGCCTGAAACACGCCGTATGAGTTTTGCCAGAAGAGATAGCGCTGTCCTGTTGGCTTGCGAATTACTCGCTTTAATAACAACAACAACCAGGAGACACCCCTAATGTTTGGCATGTCCCACGAGACGTTCCTGCTGCTCGATGCAGTGGTCACGGTGATCGGGCTTATCGTCCTGATTACCAAGTTCAAGTTTCACCCGTTCATTGCCCTGATCATCGCCGCAGCCTTTCTCGGGCTGACCTCCGGCATGCCAATTGGCACCATCATCAAGGCGTTCCAGGACGGCTTCGGTGGGGTGCTCGGTTTCGTCGGGATCATCCTCGCGCTGGGCACGATGCTCGGCAAAATGATGGCCGAGTCGGGCGGGGCGGATCAGATTGCCCAAACCCTGATTCGTGCGTTCGGCAAGGACAAGGTGCAGTGGGCGATGATGTTCGCGGCCTTCCTGGTCGGCATTCCGCTGTTCTTCGAAATCGGCTTCGTGCTGCTGATTCCGCTGGTGTTCATCGTGGCCCGGCGTACAGGCGTGTCGATCATCAAGATCGGTATCCCGCTGCTGGCCGGTCTGTCCGCCGTGCACGGTCTGGTTCCACCGCACCCGGGTCCGTTGCTGGCCATCGGCGTGTTCGGTGCCGACATCGGTAAAACCATTCTCTACGGCCTGATCGTTGCGCTGCCGACGGCCATCATCGCCGGCCCGATCTACGGCACGTTCATTGCCAAGTACATTCCGGGGCATCCTAACCAGGAACTGGTCGATCAACTGGCGCGTGATAACGATTCTGCCGATCTCCCGAGCTTCGCCATCACCTTGATCACCGTGCTGTCGCCGGTGTTCCTGATGCTGCTCAAGACCTTTGCCGATGTGGTGCTGCCGGAGGGCAACTTCTTCCGCACTTTCATGGACCTGATCGGTCATCCGATCTCGGCACTGCTGCTGGCGTTGCTGCTGTCGCTGTACACCTTCGGTTACAAGCAGGGCATCGGCTCCAACCAGATGCTCAAATGGTTGGATGCCAGCCTTGCGCCAACCGCCGCAATCATCCTGATCATCGGTGCCGGTGGTGGCTTCAAGCAGATGCTGGTGACCAGCGGCGTTGGTAATGTCATCGGCAACATGGCGGTGGAAGCGCAGATCTCGCCAATCCTTCTGGCCTGGCTGGTAGCCGCGGTGATTCGTATCGCGACCGGTTCTGCAACCGTGGCCACCATTACAGGCGCGGGCATCGTGGTGCCGGTGGTGGGGATGATTCCAGGTGTGAACCGTGAGCTGCTGGTACTGGCGACCGGTGCCGGTTCGTTGATCCTGTCTCACGTCAACGACGCGGGTTTCTGGCTGGTGAAGCAGTACTTCAACATGACCGTGGCGGAAACCTTCAAGACCTGGACCGCGATGGAAACCATCCTGTCCGTGGTGGGTCTGGGCTTTATCCTGCTGTTGTCGTTGTTCGTCTGACACAAACGCCAAACACAAAAAAACCGCAGCGATGCGGTTTTTTTGTGGGTGATAAATCGAAATCCCTGTAGGAGCTGTCGAGTGAAACGAGGCTGCGATCTTTTGATTTTGTTTTTTTAGATCAAGATCAAAAGATCGCAGCCTCGTTTCACTCGACAGCTCCTACAGTGTTAGGTGTTAGGTGTTAGGTGTTAGGTGTCAGGCGTTGGTTTTGGTGATCAACCCATCCGCCCGGAACATCCCGCGAATCCCGCGTATGGCCTGACGAATCCGGTCCTGGTTTTCGATCAGCGCGAAGCGCACGTGATCGTCACCATACTCACCAAACCCCACGCCCGGCGAGACGCAAACCTTGGCCTCGGCCAACAGTTTTTTAGCGAACTCCAGCGAGCCCAAATGCGCATACGCCTCGGGGATTTTCGCCCAGACATACATCGACGCTTTTGGGTTCTCGACCATCCAGCCCAGTTCATGCAGGCCTTTGACCAGCACGTTGCGACGCTGACGATACTGCTCGGCGATGTCTTTGACGCACTGCTGATCACCTTCCAGCGCCGCAATGGCCGCGACTTGCAGCGGGGTGAACGTGCCGTAGTCGTGATAACTCTTGATCCGCGCAAGGGCGTTGACCAGTTCGGCGTTGCCAACCATGAAACCGATGCGCCAGCCCGCCATGTTGTAGCTCTTGGACAGGGTGAAAAACTCCACCGCAATGTCCTTGGCGCCCGGCACTTGCATGATCGACGGGGCTTTCCAGCCGTCGTAGACGATGTCGGCGTAGGCGAGATCGTGCACCACCAAAACGTCGTACTGTTTGGCGAGGGCGATCACCCGCTCGAAGAAATCCAGCTCCACGCACTGGGCGGTGGGATTCGACGGGAAGCCGAGGATCATCATTTTCGGTTTCGGAATCGAGCCGCGAATGGCGCTTTCCAGTTCGGCGAAGAAGTCCACGCCCGGAATCAACGGCACCGAACGCACCTGAGCGCCGGCAATCACCGCGCCGTAGATGTGAATCGGATAGCTCGGGTTCGGCACCAGAACGGTGTCGCCCTGGTCGAGGGTGGCCAGCATCAAATGCGCCAGGCCTTCCTTGGAACCGATGGTGACAATGGCTTCGCTTTCCGGGTCGATGTCGACCTCGTAGCGATCCTTGTACCAATTGGAAATCGCACGGCGCAGACGCGGAATGCCCTTGGACGTCGAATAACCGTGGGTGTCTTCGCGCTGGGCGACGGTGACGAGTTTTTCGACGATGTGCGGCGGTGTCGGGCCGTCGGGGTTGCCCATGCTGAAGTCGATGATGTCTTCGCCACGACGACGGGCGGCCATCTTCAGCTCGGCAGTGATGTTGAATACGTAAGGGGGGAGTCGATCTATGCGCGCAAAGCGGCGCGGCGAACCTGGGTTAGCCATTGTTGCCTCGGATAACGTGA
Source organism: Pseudomonas sp. NPDC098740 (assembly GCF_044760065.1). Taxonomy (NCBI): domain Bacteria; kingdom Pseudomonadati; phylum Pseudomonadota; class Gammaproteobacteria; order Pseudomonadales; family Pseudomonadaceae; genus Pseudomonas; species Pseudomonas sp. NPDC098740. Next base: position 8,312 of record NZ_JBIWAM010000038.1, read on the forward strand.
GCGCCCGGAACCGTCCGAGCGACGCTGGTCACTGCGGTGACCTGTGGCGGAATGTAAGGGCTGATGTGGCAAACTGTCCAGCGACTATGTAAACAAATTTGTCCGAAGGAAATCGGTTGATGGAATTTACCAGTGGCTTCTTGCTGAGCCTTTCGCTGTGCCTGGACATCGGCGTGGCCAACATCGCGATGATCACGTTGGCGATGCAACGTGGCTATTTTCAAGGCTTCGCGCTGGGTTTGGGGACCTGTGTCGGCGACTTGATCTACGCCGTGCTGGCCTTGGCCGGGATGACCGTTTTGCTGCAATACGAAAGCGTGCGCTGGGTGCTGTGGATCGGAGGTTCGGCGCTGTTGTTGTACTTCGCGGCGAAGATGATCTATTCGGCGATTCACCATGAGGCGGTATTGGCGCAGGCCGAAGCCGTGGGTCAGAACTCCCATCGACGGGAGTTTTTCCGCGGGATCTTCCTCGCCATGTCGTCACCCAGTGCCATTCTCTGGTTCGCGGCGGTGGGCGGCACATTGATCGCTCGTTCCGGCGGCGGTGGCGCACTCAGCTCGGCGCTGTTTCTCGGCGGGTTTCTCTGCGCCGGGGTGCTCTGGTGCGTCGCTTTGTGCTTCGCAGCGAGTCACGGCGGTAAGTTGCTGGGTGACAAACTGCTGCGTTACTCCTATCTGGCATCGGCGGCGATCTTCTGTTATTTCGCGGTCTACGTGATCCTATCGGGGTATAACGAGTTCGTCGGCGCAGGTGCTGTCGAGCAGTTGCATGCACTGTAACTGGGCGAATTCGGTTTGGGTTCTATACTCCCAGCCGAACCCACTTTTTTGTTCCAGGAGTTGAGTCATGGATGAGCAAACACGCGTCGAAACGGCCAAACCACGCTTCGAGCACGGGCACTTCCTGCTCATTGCAGGGCTTGGCGGCCGATTTACTGCAGACACCACTAAAGGCATTCCCGATCTCTGGGAGAAATTCATTCCCGAGATTGGCAAAATTCCCGGTCAAAAAAACGAAGTGACCTACGGCATCTGTTGCAATCCGGATGGCAAGGGCGGCTTCGAATACATTGCCGGCATCGAGATCGACAAACTCGACGACCTGCCGGAGAAATACCGTTGGGTCGAGGTCCAGCCTCAGCACTACGCCGTGTTCGAGCACAAAGGCTCTCTCGATCAGTTGCCCCAGACCTTCCAATACATCTGGAAAACCTGGCTGCCGCAGTCCGGTTATCAGGCGGCGGATGCGCCGGAATTCGAACGCTACAGCGAAGACTTCAACCCGAAGCTCAACACCGGTGTGCTGGAAATCTGGCTGCCACTCAAATCGTAATGAGCCGACTCCGGGACGGGCACTTCACAGTGCCCGTCCAAGGCTGTCGTTGACTCCTCGCATCACCCCTCGCACACCGTCCGTTTCGCTCGTTCTATACGCCGTCTTAATACCGCTGCCCCCAATCAGTGTCCGTCCTTGATACCCCCTCACTTACCCTGCAAGGCGCAGATGAGAGCGTGAATTCAGTGCGTTTTTTGTACTGACGCTCTCAGCCGGTACCCGATTGCGGGTGTCCTTTCGTTTTGTCAGGGGGAGCTGTCTTGTTAACACTCGAGTTCATTTACATCGCCAGCGGCCTGTGTGCCGCCCTGTTGTTTGCCTACCTGGGTTACGCGCTTATCCGTGCAGAGAAGTTTTGATGGCCGCAGTCATTGCGGCACAGGCTTTTTTATCAGCCCGCCAGGGCGGTCTTGAGAAAGGAAATCGGCAATGTACGACCTGATTTTTATGGGGGTTAGCGTGGTGTTTTTTGCTGCGACAGCCATGGTCATCGTCGCCATGGGCAAGATTTGAACGGAGCATCGACATGTTGAGCACTATGCTGGAATTTGCGGTGATTCTCGGGTTGATGACCGGACTCGCCGTGTTGATGGGTAAGTGGCTGACGCTGGTATTTACCGGGCGTAACCATGCCTTGGCGGAGCGCGCTACTTATCGTCTGCTGGGGATCGATACGGCCGAAACCATGGGCTGGGCACGTTATGGCTCGGCCCTGCTGCTGTCTAACGCGGCGATGATGTTGCTGGGTTACATCGTGTTGCGCCTGCAGGTTTTCATGCCGCTCAACCCCTTGGGGCTGAGCGCGCAAACACCGGATCTGGCTTTCAACACCGCGGCGTCGTTTATCACCAACACCAACTGGCAGGCGTATTCAGGTGAAACCAGCCTGTCCAACTTCAGCCAGATGGCGGTCATTACCTTCCTGATGTTCGTCGGCGCAACAGCGGGCGTTGTGGCGGCGGCGGGTTTCATTCGCGGCCTCAGTCGGTCGAATTCCGCTGATATCGGCAACTACTGGGTGGACTTCACTCGCACGCTGTACCGGGTAATGCTGCCGCTGTGTTTTGGCATGGCGCTGGTTTATGTCTGGCAAGGCATGCCGCAAACCCTGAATTCCCAGGCCCTGGCCACCACTCTGGAAGGTGCACAGCAGCAGTTGATCGTCGGCGCGGTGGCGAGCTTTGAGTCAATCAAGCACATCGGCACCAATGGCGGCGGCTTTTTCAGCATGAACGCCGCGCACCCGTTCGAGAACCCGACGCCACTGACGAACATGCTGCATATCCTCAGCATGCTGCTGATCCCGTCGGCGCTGACGTACACCTTCGGCAGCATGCTGATGCGTCGACGTCAGGGCTGGGTGTTCTTTGGCACGTTCCTGGTGATGTTCGTCGGCTTTCTGAGCATCGTTTACACGGCTGAACAAAGTGGCAACCCGCTGCTGACCCGGGTGGGCGCGGACCAGGTGCTGTCGGCCACCCAGAGGGGCGGCAACATGGAAGGCAAAGAGCTGCGTTTCGGGATTGCCGACACCAGCCTGTTCGTGACCACCACCACTGGCGCAACCACCGGCTCGGTGAACGCCATGCACGACTCGCTGACGCCCATGGGCGGATTCGTACCGCTAGCCCAGATGATGCTCAATTGCGTGTTCGGTGGCGACGGCGTGGGGTTTATCAACCTGATCCAGTACGCGCTGCTGACGGTGTTTCTGGTGGGGATGATGATCGGCCGCAGTCCCGAATTCCTCGGCAAGAAGATCGAGGCACGGGAGATCAAGCTGGTCATGCTCTCGGTACTGGCGCACCCCATCTGCATCCTCGGCTTCACCGCTCTGGCAACACTCTGGCCTGACACCCTGAACAGCCTCAACAACCAGGGGCCCCATGGCTTCAGCGAGGTGCTTTATGCCTATACCTCGGGCACTGCCAACAACGGTTCGGCGTTCGCCGGATTGAATGCCAATACGCCGTTCTTCAACACCACAATCGGTCTTGCCATGTTGCTCGGACGCTTCTTCACCATGCTGCCGATGCTCGCGGTCGCCGGTTCTCTGGCGATGAAAAAGAACATCCCGGCCGGTGCCGGCACCATCCCGACCGCCACACCGCTGTTCATGTTCCTGGTGGTGTTCGTGGTGCTGGTGGTGGGCGGTCTGACTTTCCTGCCGGCGCTCGCGCTCGGCCCGCTGGTCGAGCAACTGCAGTTGCTGTCTGGCCAGACCTACAAGTAAGGGGGCTGTGATGACTCAAGTACAAACCAAAACCAAGGTGCAATTTCTGTTTGTCGGCCTGTTGCGCCCGGTGCTGATTTCGGCGGCGTTCTTCATGCTGCTGACCGGGCTGGCCTATCCGTTGTTCACCACGCTGGTGGCCAACGTGTTGTTCCCGTTTCAGGCCCAGGGCAGCCTGGTTGAACGGGATGGGTTGGTGATCGGTTCGGCGGTGATCGGCCAGCATTTCACCCGCCCCGAGTATTTCCAGGGCCGTGCGAGCATGACCCTCGGCGCAGATCCACTGGACCCGAGCAAAAGCGTGGCGCAGCCGTATAACGCAGGTTCCAGTGGCGCCAGCAACCTTGGCCCTACCAGCCAGAAGTTGATCGATGCTGTGGCCGTGCGGGTCGAAGCCTACCGCCGGCAAAACGGCCTGGCGGCAGATGCGCAGGTGCCGGTGGATGCGGTCACCTCGTCGGCTTCAGGCCTGGACCCGCACATTTCGGTGGCCAACGCACAGATTCAGGCGGTGCGCGTCGCACGTCTGCGCCACCTGCCGCAAGCCGATCTGTTGAAGCTGGTGAATACCCACACCGAACAACGCACCTTCGGCCTGCTCGGCGAACCCCGAATCAATGTGCTGCAACTCAACCTCGCGCTGGATGCTCTGGCGCCTGCGCATCAGCCACCCCTTGCGGCCAGTGAGTAAGAGAAACAACCATGAGTAAGCAAGCTCGTTTGCCTTTGTTCGACCGTGGGTTGTTGCTCACGGCGTGCCTGGATGCCTTCAAGAAGTTGCTGCCCCAGGCGCAGTGGAAGAACCCGGTGATGTTTGTGGTGTACCTGGGCAGCATTCTCACCACGCTGTTGTGGTTTCAATCACTGGGCGGCAAGGGTGAAGCCCCCAGTGGCTTCATTCTCAGCATCACGTTGTGGCTGTGGTTCACCGTGCTGTTCGCCAACTTCGCCGAAGCCCTGGCCGAGGGCCGCAGTCGGGCCCAGGCGGCCAGCTTGCGCGGGATGAAGCGCCAGACCCTGGCCAAGCTGTTGAAGCAACCCCGGCATGGTTCCGCCTGGATGCCGATGCCTTCCAGCGAACTGCTCAAGGACAATGTGGTGTTGATCGAGGCTGGCGATCTGGTGCCCCTCGATGGCGTGGTGATCGAAGGCGTGGCGTCGGTTGATGAAAGCGCGATTACCGGAGAATCGGCACCGGTGATTCGCGAGGCGGGCGGCGACTTTTCATCGGTAACCGGTGGGACAAAAGTGCTGTCGGACTGGCTGGTGGTGCGCATCAGTGTCAACCCGGGCGAGTCATTTCTGGATCGCATGATTTCCATGGTCGAAACCGCGAAACGCCAGAAGACTCCCAATGAGGTGGCGCTGAACATTCTGCTGGTGGGCCTGACATTTTTGTTTCTGCTGGTGATCGTGACCCTGGGTCCGTCCTCGATGTTTGCGGTGGCCATGAGCGGAGGCGACGTGGTCAGCGCAACGGTACTGGTGGCGCTGCTGGTTTGCCTGATCCCCACGACCATTGGCGGTCTGTTGTCGGCGATCGGTGTGGCGGGCATGAGCCGGATGATGTCGGCCAACGTCATTGCCACCTCCGGGCGAGCCGTTGAAGCGGCGGGCGACATTGACGTCCTGCTGCTGGACAAGACCGGCACCATCACGCTGGGTAACCGCCAGGCCAGCAGTTTCCTGCCGGCGCCCGGGGTTAAGGAGTCGGAACTGGCCGACGCTGCGCAACTGGCCTCGCTGGCCGACGAAACGCCGGAGGGGCGCAGTATCGTGGTGCTTGCCAAGCAGAAGTTCGACCTGCGGGCGCGGGACCTCAATGCCCTGGGTGCGAGCTTCGTGCATTTCACCGCGCAAACCCGCATGAGCGGCGTCGATCTGGCCGGTGGCCGGAGCATCCGCAAGGGTGCGGCAGATGCCATTCGCCTGCACATCGAGGCGCTGGGCGGCAGCTTCCCGTCCGCGTTGCAGGCCAGGGTCGATGAAGTCTCGCGTCGCGGCAGCACACCGCTGGTTGTGTGTGATGGCCAACAGGCATTGGGCGTAGTGGAGCTCAAGGACGTGGTCAAGGGTGGTATCAAGGAGCGCTTTGCCGAACTGCGGCGCATGGGGATCAAGACCGTCATGATCACCGGCGACAACCGCCTGACGGCGGCAGCGATTGCCGTGGAAGCCGGGGTTGACGATTTTCTCGCCGAGGCTCGGCCGGAAGACAAGCTACAACTGATCCGCGACTACCAGGCCCAGGGCAAGCTGGTGGCCATGACCGGAGACGGCACCAACGATGCGCCGGCACTGGCTCAGGCAGACGTGGCGGTGGCCATGAACAGTGGTACTCAGGCCGCCAAGGAAGCGGGCAACATGGTCGATCTGGACAGCAACCCGACCAAGCTGATCGAAGTGGTTGAAGTCGGCAAACAGATGCTCATGACGCGCGGCGCGTTGACCACCTTCAGCGTGGCCAACGATGTGGCCAAGTATTTTGCTATCGTACCGGCCGCATTCGTCGCGACCTACCCGCAACTGGGCGCACTGAACGTGATGCACCTGAGCAGCCCGAACTCGGCGATTCTCAGCGCGGTGATCTTCAATGCCTTGATCATCGTGTTTCTGATCCCGCTGGCGCTCAAGGGCGTGACCTACCGAGCCATCGGCGCGGCGGCGTTGCTCAATCGCAACCTGCTGATCTATGGCCTGGGTGGCGTGCTGGTGCCGTTCGCGGGGATCAAGGTGATCGACATGCTGTTGGCCGGGCTCGGCCTGGTTTGAAAGGACTGACTGCACGGCGCCGTGTATGGCGCCGTGCAGTTCAAAAGGATTGCCATGCCCGTTATTGATACGTTCACCGCTTCACGAGACGGCCGCCCTGATCCCGATGCGCTGTTGGAGAAGCTGCAACAGGACGAACAGGCCGCCCTGCGTGGGAAACTGCGCATCTATTTCGGTTCCAACGCCGGGGTGGGGAAAACCTGCGCGATGCTCACCGCGGCCCAACGCGAAGTGACCCAGGGCCGTGACCTGGTGGCTGGCGTGATAGAAACCCATGGCCGCCGGGAAACCGCGGAACTGCTCGCCGGTCTGGAACTGCTGCCGCGCTATAACGTGATGCATCGCGAGTGTGCCCTCAGCGAGTTCGATCTGGATGCCGCGCTGGCGCGGCGTGCGGCGGTGCTGCTGGTGGATGAATTGGCCCACAGCAACGTTCCCGGTTCGCGTCACCCCAAGCGCTGGCAGGATGTCGAAGAACTGCTGTGCGCCGGCATCGACGTCTGGACCACCCTCAATGTCCAGCACCTGGAAAGTCTCAACGATATCGTCAGCGGGATCATCGGCATCCGGGTGCGCGAGACCGTGCCCGATCATCTGTTCGACGGTGCCCATGAAGTGGTGGTGATCGACCTGCCACCCGATGACCTGCTGCGCCGTCTCAAGGAAGGCAAGGTCTACCTGCCGCCCCAGGCCGAGCGCGCGTCCCGGCATTTCTTTCGCAAGGGCAACTTGCTGGCCTTGCGCGAGCTGGCGTTGCGGCGTACCGCTGATCGCGTCGATGCGCAGATGCGCGACTATCGCCGCGAGCGGTCCATCAACTCCCTTTGGCCCGCGCGCGAGCGTTTACTGGTTGGCGTGGCAGGGCACCCTTCGGATGAACGTCTGGTTCGTGAAGCGGCGCGTCTGGCACAAAAACTTGAGGCCGACTGGATTGTCGTTCATGTGCCTTCGGTGCAGCGACGTGGCGCGGGTGCGCACCGCTATGCCGCCGCCATGAAGACCTTGGCACTGGCCGCCGAATTCGGTGCCGATACGGCCACGCTGTCGGGCATGGACGTGGCCGAGGCCTTGGTAGCGTTTGCTCGTGAGCACAACGCCAACCGGCTGGTGCTCGGGCATTACCCGCGCAAGGTCTGGCAGTTTTGGCACCAGTCGGTCAGTGACCGCATCAGCCGTCGCCATCCCGAGATCGATCAGATTGTCATCGCCCATGGCCCGTTGCCCGTCGTGGTTGCGGTTGCGGTGAACACTGATGCCGCGCTGCCGCCCAGCAGGGCTCCGGCGTATTTGTGGGCCAGCCTGGCCTGTTTTGCCGCCACTGCGGTAGCCGCGTTGCTGTTGCAGGTGTTTGACCTGGCCAACGTGGTCATGCTGTTTTTGCTCACGGTGGTGCTGGTCGCCTTGCGCTTTGGGCGAGGGCCGGGTGTCTGGGCGGCGATGCTGGCGGTGCTGTGTTTTGATTTCTTTTTCGTCCAGCCACGCTGGTCGTTCACGGTCAACGATACCCAGTACTTCTTTACCTTCGCCCTGATGCTGGGTATTGCGTTGATCACCGGGCAGCTCACGGCACGCTTGCGTCATGAGGCTAGCACCGCTGCCGGACGTGAGCGGCGCGCGACGTCGTTGGCCAGGTTGGCTCGCGACTTGTCGGCGGCGCTGACGGTGGAGCAGATCACGGAGGTGGCGCTGCGCACCTTCAGCGGCGTGTTTGAAGCGCGGGTCGGGCTGACACTGCCGGACGCCGCCGACAGTGTCCACGCTCGTGGCGGCGGTGCATTCCCGATCGATGAAAGCATTGCCCAATGGGTTTACGACCATGGCCAACCCGCCGGCCAGGGCACCAATACGCTGGCGGCTGCTCAAGGCCGCTATTTGCCGTTGAAGGCGCCTATGCGCGTGCGCGGAGTGTTGGTGCTGGAGCTGGCTGAACCCGAGCGGTTGAACGAGCCTGAAGAGCAGCGTTTGCTCGAGGCCTGCATGAGCCAACTGGCGATCGCGCTGGAACGGGTGCATTTCGTCGAAGTGGCGCAAAGCACCCTGGTGCAGATGGAGGGCGAGCGCATGCGCAATACCCTGCTGGCCGCGATCTCTCATGACCTGCGCACGCCGCTGACCACCATAATCGGCGCGGCAGACGCAGCGGCGCCCCATGCGCCGCCCGGACCGCTGACACAGTTGCTGGGCGGTATTCGCGATCAGGCCAGCTCCATGCAGCGGTTGATCGAAAACCTGTTGGACATGGCCCGAATGCAGGAACGCGGTGTGCGCCTCAACCGGCAATGGCACTCACTGGAGGAAATTGTCGGCAGTGCTTTGCGTCAACTGCGCGAGCCATTGGCGCGGCATGTGGTGCGCACCGCCCTGTCGCCGCTGTTGCCGTTGGTGGAAGTCGATGCGCTGTTGATCGAGCGCGTGCTGGTCAACCTGCTGGACAACGCCGCCAAGTACACCCCGGCCGGAACGCTGGTGCAGGTTGTGGCCCGGCAAGAGGAGGACAGCATCGTGCTGGAGGTGATCGACGCCGGTCCCGGTTGTCCTCAGGGCAGCACGCCTCAGAGCTTGTTCGAACCGTTCACCCGGGGTCAGCAGGAGTCGGCCGTTGCCGGCATCGGCCTTGGGCTGGCGTTGGCAAAACGGATTGTCCAGGCCCATGGCGCAACGATCGAGGCTCAGCCTCAGGCCATCTCGGGCATCCGCTTTGTCATCACTCTACCGGCGGGTCATCCGCCTTCCATGGAATCGCTATGACCAGTGCACGCATCCTCATTGTCGAGGACGAGGCCAACATCCGCCGTTTCGTCGGTATCGCGCTGCAGGACGAAGGTTTTCAGGTGTTCGAGGCCGACAACGTCAAACGCGCCCTGATCCACGCCGCCAGCCGTCAACCGGATCTGGTGATTGTCGATCTGGGCTTGCCCGACGGTGACGGCAAACAATTGATCAGTGAGTTGCGGGGCTGGATGACGGTGCCGATTCTGGTGCTGTCAGCCCGTGATCGTGAAGAGGAGAAAGTGGCGGCACTGGATGCGGGGGCGGACGATTATCTGGTCAAGCCCTTCGGCGTGCCCGAGCTGCTCGCGCGTATTCGCGCCCAGTTGCGTCGGCATGTGCAGAACGGGACCGCTGCGGTCACCAGCAAGGTGACCTTCGGCATGATCGACGTGGACCTGGCCACGCACGAGGTCCGGCGCGAGGGCCAATCGGTCCATCTGACACCCATCGAGTATCGCTTGCTTTGCGCGCTGATTCGCGGACAAGGTCGGGTCATGACCCATCGCCAGCTACTGTTGGAAGTGTGGGGCCTGGATTACGTCGATCGTGCTCACTATCTGCGGGTGCACATGGCGCACTTGCGGCAAAAACTGGAGGCCGATGCGGCCCAGCCGCAGCATTTCATCACCGAATTGCAGGTAGGTTATCGCCTGGTGGGGCTGTAAAGCACGGCGGGCGCTGGCAGCAGCGCCTGGCCGTGTGTCGCTCACTTGTCTTTCTTGATCCGGCGCTCGTGCAGGAAATCGATGTACAGCGTGATGAAACCGAACGAAGAAATGCTGAACAACACGAGTAGGCCGATTTGCGTCGTGCTCATGATCAAAGTCCTGTGGGTGGTACGAGGAGCGCTCAACCTGCCGTGGCTGGGCGTCATCAATCGTCGAGACACAGATAGATAATACGAACCCGGGGCCTTGGATAGCGGTTATATGAAAGCTTTACGGCGCCGTCCTTGAACCCTATGCACTTCATACGAGAGGTGGGTATCGGGCGTTCGAGAGCAAGCAAGTATTGCTAGAATCGGCGAGCGTTATCCTGTCATCTCACTTGCCCCAAGGTCTGCGCTGCGCCATGAACTCGTCGAACCCTGTCATCCGAAACGTCCAGCCTGCTGATCTGGACCGCTGCTACACCATCGAAACCGTTGCCTACGAAGGCGACGAAGCTGCTACTCGCGAAAAGATCGCCACGCGCATTGCCACCTGGCCCGAAGGTTTCATCGTGGCCGAAGTCGATGGCGTTGTAGCCGGTTTCATCAATTCCGGTGCGGCGTTTCAGGTCGAGATGTCGGACGAAGCGTTCAAGGAACTGATCGGCCACGACCCGGCCGGCCCGCACGTGGTGATCATGTCGGTGGTGGTGCACCCGGATTTTCAGGGGCAGGGGCTGGCGAAACGGTTGATGGGCGAATTCATCGAGCGGATGCGCGCACTGGGCAAGACCAACATCCATCTGATGTGCAAGGAGCGACACATTCCGCTGTATGCCGGGTTTGGGTTTGCCTACATCAAGCCTTCCGCCTCCGATCATGGTGGGATGGCGTGGCATGAGATGGTGTTGGAGTTGTAACCATAATCTCTCGAACACTGCAGAACACCTGTGGGAGTGAGCTTGCTCGCGATGGCGGCATAACATTCAACATAGCTGTCGGTTGTCAGACCGCCATCGAGAGCAAGCTCGCTCCCACATTGGTTAGTCGTCGTGTCAGTAGAGGCTGTCCCGCACTCTGGCCGGCGCTTCCCGGTCATACGTCTCGGCATCGAACTGCCCATCGTTCAACCGCTTGTGAAACGCACCCGCCGTCGGCAGCGCCGAGCGCTCCAGATGTTTCTCAGGGTTCCATAAATCCGAACGAACGATGGCCTTGGAACAGTGGAAGTATGCTGCTTCCACCGTTACCAGCATCACCGTACGCGCCGGTTTTCCGTTCACCGCAAAGCTCTCCAGCAATCCATCTTCGGCGCTGATCTGTGCCGTGCCGTTAACCCGCAACGTTTCGCCAATCCCGGGAATGATGAACAGCAGCGACACCCGCGAATCGAGCACGACGTTGCGCAGGGTGTCGATGCGGTTGTTGCCCGGCCGATCCGGGATCGCCAGGGTGCGTTCATCAATGATCCGCACGAAACCCGGTGTGTCACCCCGTGGCGAACCGTCCATCCCGTCAGGCCCCACCGAGCTGATGATCACCAACGGCGAGGCGCGGACCATCGCCTGATAGTCCTCGTTCAGAAAGGGGATCTGCTTGCGCACGGCGCGGTCGTGGGGTTGGCCGTAGAGGGCTTCCAGTTCTTCGATGCTGTTGAGCATAACCACCTCAGAAAATCAGACCCATGCGCCGTTCGTAACCGATCCGGCCCCTGTAGGCTTCGCCGCTGTCGACCCAGCCGAATTTTGCGTAAAGCGCGATGGCCGATGCGTTATCCGCATCCACCGACAACTCCAGCCCCTTTATTTCCGGAAACGCCTGACGCGCCAAGTCGGGCAGGGCTTGCAGGCAGGCCTTGCCATAGCCTTTGCCCTGAGCCCGATGATCGACTTGCAGTGCGTGAAGGGTGGCGCTGTGTTCATCGGCCCACGCTGGCAATACGGGCGGGCGTTTGAGCAGCAGAAAGGCCACGGGAACATCTTCGACCAGTAGCGCAAATCCTTTGACGCCGGGGCCGGGTTTGGACAGCAAGGTGTGCAACGCACCGTGAATGTCGCCGGAGAACCTGATTTGTTCTTTGTGAACTTCAATGGCCTCGACCTGCTGGCGCTGGAGCGCGTTCAGGCTGTCGTAAGGCACGAGTCGGGCTGTCACTGGAGTGTCCTTTTTCCAACAAAATGTGTTTCGAATTCTAACGAGTTTGCGTCCATGGATTATTTTTATTTCGGCTGTCGATTTGGCTTTTCGCCAGACGACTAAGGGTGTCTTCACAACAAAAACCACGGAGAACCACCATGAACGCTACCCACGAAATCCAGACCTTGATCGACACCTATCGTCAGGCGGTCATCGCCAAGGATGTCGAGAAACTCATGCCCCTGTATGCCGAGGACATCGTCTCCTACGACGCGGTCAAGGCCCTGCAATTTCGGGGCAAGGCCGCCTACCGCGCGCATTGGCAGGAATGCATGGAAATGTGCCAGGGCGCACACAAGTTTGATTTCGACCATATGAACATCGTGGCAGACGAGCACATCGCCTTCGCCCATTGGCTGGCCCATTGCGGCGGCACCAACGAGAAGGGCGAAACCCAGGCCTGCTGGATGCGCGTGACCGCCTGTTATCGGCGCGACGATGGGCAATGGCGCATCGTCCACGAACACTGGTCGGCCCCATTCATGAGCGGCACGGTGCTGTTCAACCTGGAACCGTGAGCGTCAGGCTGATTCGTCGGGAATGTCGCGAAAGTGTCAATCTGCAGCCATAGTTGATCCGTTCGATTCAGGAGAGCCCCATGAAGTATTTATGCCTGGTCTACAGCAACGAGCACGAGTTGCACTCGCTACCCGAAAGCCCGAATGACGCTGAATGCATGGCCTATGCCGAGTCGATCCAGGGCAGCGGCCGAATGGTCGCCGCCGAGGCGCTGGAATCGGTGCAGACCGCGACCACGGTGCGGATGCGCAACGGGAAAATGTCGATCACCGACGGCCCGTTCGCCGAAACCAAGGAGCAATTGGCCGGCTTTTACCTGATCGATGCCAAAGACCTCAATGAAGCCCTCCAGGTCGCCGGCAACATTCCGGCGGCCCGGGTCGGCTGTGTCGAGGTGCGTCCCGTTCGCCAGTTGAATCCCGGCGCCTGATGTCTGTCGAGTCGGTACGGGCACAGGTCGAGCAGGTTTACCGCGAAGAGTCACGGCGGATTCTGGCGACCCTGATCCGTTTACTTGGCGATTTCGACCTTGCCGAAGAAGCCTTGCACGAGGCGTTTTTCGTCGCGGTCGAGCGCTGGCAGCGTGACGGGGTGCCGGACAATCCGCGTACCTGGCTTGTGTCTACCGGGCGCTTCAAGGCCATTGATGTATTGCGTCGGCGCGCACGCTTCATCGCGTCGCAACCGATGTTGATCGCTCAACTGGAGGCGCTGGAGCAGGCCGACTGGAGTGACGAAGACGTGGAAGACGATCGCCTGCGCCTGATTTTCACCTGTTGTCACCCGGCACTCGCGGCGGACGCCCAGGTGCCGTTGACGCTGCGCGAAGTCTGCGACCTGACCACGGAAGAAATCGCCCGGGCCTTTCTGTCGGCGCCAGCGACCATCGCCCAGCGCATCGTGCGGGCCAAGGCCAAAATCCGTGACGCAAAAATTCCTTATCAAGTGCCGACCCTGGCGGAATTGCCCGAGCGCCTGGACAGCGTGCTGCGGGTGATTTACCTGGTGTTCAACGAAGGCTATTCCGCGTCCATGGGCGCGGAACTGACCCGTGAGGATTTGACCCGCGAGGCGATTCGGCTCGGTCGTCTGTTGATGGAACTGCTGCCCGAACCCGAGGTGATGGGGCTGCTGGCGCTGATGCTGTTGCACGAGTCCCGACGCCCGGCCCGGACGTCAGCGAGCGGGGAGTTGATCGTGCTGGATGAGCAGGACCGTTCGTTGTGGGACGTCGAGATGATCGCTGAAGGTTGCGCGCTGGTGGAGCGTGCACTGACAACCCGGCGCTTCGGGCCTTACAGCCTGCAAGCGGCGATTGCGGCGTCGCATGCCCAAGCGCCCACGGCGGCGGAAACGGACTGGCTGGAGATTGTGGGTCTGTATGACGTGCTGTTGCGGGCGGCGCCTTCGCCAGTGATCGAATTGAACCGTGCGGCGGCGATCTCCAAACGGGATGGGCCGTTGGCGGGGCTGACGTTGGTTGAAGGGATTCTGGCGCGGGGTGATTTGCTGGATTACCACTTGGCGCACGCGGCGCGGGCGGAGTTTTGTCGGCAGTTGGGAAGGGTTGAGGAGGCGCGGGCGGCTTATGAGCGGGCGTTGGAGTTGACGCAGCAAGTGCCGGAACGGCGGTTTATCGAGGCTCGGATCAGGGCTTTAAAATAAGGCGAATTCGCCGGCCCCATCGCGGGCAAGTCGGATCGCCGCACCGCCGCTCCCACAGGGATCTGTGGCGTGCACAAATTCAATGTGGGAGCGAGCCTGCTCGCGAATGGCAGCACCGCTATTCCAGCATCTTGCCCAGCAACCAACTCCCCGCCGGCCCTGGCGGATGCAGCCGCGACCACAGCGCATCGACGAACACCGGTTTCGGCCAGCCGCGTACGTCCAGTTCCTGCAACGTCCCTGGCCCAAACCGCTCCACCAGCCACCGGGGCAATGGCGCCCAGCCGAATCCGCCCTGGGCCATTTCCAGCAGCATCAGATAACTCGGCGCCGACCAGACGCGCCCCTTTGCCCGGCTTTCATACGGATTGACGATCGTCGCCAGGCGCAGCTCCCGGTGTTGTTGCAACACATCCTGATCGATGTGGCTCAGCGCCGCCAACGGATGCTCGCGGGACACGAACAGGGCAATCTCGGTCCGTTCTTCCACGGTCGAACTGACCAGGTCCGGCGGGTAACTGTCTTGTTTTTCGGCGAAAGCCACATGTGCCCGACCCCGTTGCACCAAGGCCACCAGGTCATCGCACTCGGCGATCAGGCATTCAAGTTCCAGATCCGGATAGCGCTGCTCGAAGGCGCTGAGCGCCGCTTCGAATCGGTCGGACTGATACGTGTCGGAAATCGCCACGGTCAGCTTCGGCTCGACCCCTTGGGACAGTTGGCTGGCGGTCATTTCCAGTCGGCTGGTGGCGGCCAGAATGTCCTCGGCCCGTTGCAGCATCACGTGCCCGGCCGGGGTCAGGGTCGGTTTGCGGCTGCTGCGGTCGAACAGAGTCAGGTTCAAGTCGATTTCAAGGCTGGCCACGGCGGCGCTGATAGTCGACTGACTGCGGCCCAGTTTGCGCGCCGCGGCGGAAAACGAGCCTTGAGTGGCTGCCTGAACGAAGGCCTGCAACACTTCTTGAGAGGCCATGAACTATCGCCTTGATCGATGGTTATTGGTTATGAAGTATCGGTGTGAAGAAGGATCATGGCAACCACAGTCACTCAGAGGAGTCTGGCCATGAGCGCCAACAAATCCATTACTGAACGTATTTTCCAGGCCATTGGTTTCGAATTGTTGGCCATCCTGATCTGTACCCCGTTGCTGGCGTGGATCATGGACAAACCGATGCTCGACATGGGCGTCGTGACCATGGCTATCGCGGCACTTGCCCTGGCCTGGAACGTGGTCTTCAACGGATTGTTCGACCGTGCGCTCAAACACTACGGCATCGTGCACAGCGCGTGGGTACGTGTTGTCCATGCGCTGTTGTTCGAAGGCGGTCTGGTCGCGGTGGGTGTACCGTTGATTGCCTGGTGGCTGAAGGTCAGCCTGTGGCAAGCGTTCGTGCTGGATATCGGCGTGCTGCTGTTTTTCCTGCCGTACACCTACGTTTATCACTGGGTCTATGACGTGGTGCGTGAGCGGGTGGTGATGCGCCAGGCTGTCTCGGGATAAAGCAAAAGATCGCAGCCTCGTTTCACTCGACAGCTCCTACATGAGAATGCGATCCCTGTAGGAGCTGTCGAGTGAAACGAGGCTGCGATCTTTTGATCTTAATAATCCTGGCGCTTACGAAACGCCCAACGCCCCGCGATCACGGTAAACGTCGCGACCAATGCCACCAGAATCCAGAACCCTTCCGGGTCGCCGGAAAGCGGCACCCCACCGACGTTCATGCCAAAGAACCCGGCGATGATGTTGATCGGCAACGCCAGCACCGTCACCACGGTCAGGGTGAACAGCGTGCGGTTGCTCTGTTCGTTGAGGTTGGCGGCGATTTCTTCCTGCAACAGCTTGATCCGTTCGCCCAGCGCCGTGAGGTCGTTGATGATCAGCGCGAACTCCTCGGTGGACTTGCGCAGCTCCTTGACGTCTTCCTTCTGCAACCACTGCGGCGGGCGATTGAGCAGGCGCAGCAACGAGCCCGGTTCCAGCGCCAACAAGCGTTGCAGGCGCACCAGCACCCGTCGGTTGGCACCCAGCTCAGCCCGATTGGTCGACAGCCGCGAGGACAGCAACTCATCTTCGATCTGATCGACACTGAGGCTGGTCTTGCGCACGATCTGGGTCAGCACTTCGCCCTGATCGCGCAGCAGATGCACCAGCAATTCCAGCGGCGAGCGAAAGCATTCACCGGCCTTCACCGACGAGCGCAGCTTGTCCACCGAGTGCAGCGGTTGCAGGCGTGCGCTGATGATCAGCCGACTGCGGGCGCAGACCCACAGCGTTGAAACATCGGACGAGACCATGCTGCTGAGGTTGAACACCACGTCGTTGACCACCGCCAGCAACGCCGAATCCACATGCTCGATGCGCGTCGAACGGGAGCCCTCATGCAGCGCTTCGAAAAATTCGTCGGGCAATTCCAGATGGCTTTTCATCCAGCGCTCGCATGCGGCGTGGGCCAGATTCAGGTGCAGCCAGAGAAATTCGTCGTTGTCGCCGGGTTGTTGCAGGCATTGCAAGGCCTTGGCCGAATCGAGCTCCCGGCCGCGCTCGCCGGGGCGAAAACTGAAACCGTACAGCAGACCGAACAGGTCCGTGTCGCGATGGCTTTGGTCGATGCTGTGGTTCATGAGGTCTCGCTGAAGGAGGTGCTGTCGGTCGCTATGTGTAGCAGCTGGCGAAGCCTGCGTTCGGTTCGGGCCGCGTTCGGACGTAGCAGTCGTCAAGCCTGAGCACGCGGTCTTCCTTTGGAAACGCAAAGTCTGATTTCGCGACTGCTGCGCAGCCGAACGCAGGCTTCGCCAGCTGCTACAGGTCGCGTTACGGCGGGTTTCACAGGTTCACTTGAGCCGCATCATCGCAAGGGTCTTTGACCGTTTTGTGACAGTCCCATGGCGCCAAAAATTCACCTCTACCGGTGGTCGGAAGCGCTCAAGAATAGTTCTGGCGCGCCGATGATGCTGATGTTGAATTTCGCGATGCGGTCTTGGGCCAGCGTTGCTGACAGGGATGTCCGGACACCTTGCACGCCTGCCGGGCGTGCCTCATCCCTGTCATGAGATCACTCGATGTTTTTGCAAAAATCCCTGAGAGCACAAATCCTCGCCTTGTTGAGCGGCAGCCTGTTGGCCATGTTGTTGATCGCCCTGGCCTGCTTTCACTTTCTGTCCAGCGGTGTTCAGAACTACGCGAATCTGATCGAAGGCCCGTTGCACACCTCGCAATTGATCGATGAAGCCAACTTGCAATTCAAGGTGCAGGTTCAGGAATGGAAAAACGTTCTCCTACGCGGCAAGCGGCCTGCGGACCTGGACAAATACTGGAAGCAATTCGAAGACCGTCAGCGCGATGTGCAGGGCATCCTCGGTGAACTGGCCGGGCAGAAGGGTATCGAGCCGCAGCTGAAAACCCGCATCGAACGCCTGCGTGACGAACATCGCCTGTTGGGCGCGGCCTATCAGAAGGGCCGTGACGCCTACGTGGCGGCAGGCGCCGACCCAACGGTTGGCGACACAGCGGTCAAAGGTGTGGACCGCGCCACCAGCGATCAGATGAGCGAGTTGGTCAGCGAATTGCGCAAGCAGGGTGCCGAGCAATCGAAGCTGATCAGCGCCGACGCCGACCGCACCGTGTTGCTGGGGATCATAGTGATGCTCGCCTCGGGTCTGTTGATCGGGTTATTGAGCCTGTGGCTGGTCAACCGTAACCTGGTGGAACCGATTCGCAAACTGATCGAGTACGTGGCGCAACTCAGCCAGGGCAAGTTTGCCGAACGCGTGGCCAGCAGCCGTCAGGACGAGTTGGGCAAGTTGGCGGTAGCCGCCAACACCTTGCGCGATTTCCTCGCCGAAACCTTCAACCGTTTGCAGCGCAGCGCCAAGGATCTGGACAGCGCCAGCGGTGAGCTGAATTCCATCGCCACCCTGATGGCCAGCGGCACTAACGAGCAGTTCAACCGCACCGATCAGGTGGCCACGGCGATGAACGAAATGTCCGCTACCGCGCAAGAAGTCGCGCGTCACGCAGCCGATGCGGCACGTGCCGCCGACGATGCCGACCAGTCCGCCCAGCAGGGCGAAAAGGTCATGCAGGGCACCATTCACACCATCACCCAAATGCGCGGCGAAATTGCCAATACCGCCACGGTCATCCGTCGTCTGGAAACCGACAGCGGGCGCATCGGCAAGGTACTGGAAGTGATTCGCGGCATCGCCGAGCAGACCAATCTGCTGGCGCTCAACGCCGCCATCGAAGCGGCCCGTGCCGGTGAAGCCGGGCGCGGTTTCGCGGTGGTTGCCGATGAAGTGCGCAGCCTGGCCCAGCGCACGGCGGCGTCGATCATCGAGATCAACCAGATCATTCAAACGGTGCAAACCGGTGCGGTGGACGCAGCTCAGGCAATTGAAAGCGGTCAGTCGCGCAGTGAGGAAAGTGTCGAGCAAGTGACCCAGGCCGGCGCCATGCTGGAGCGCATCACCCTTGCCGTGGAAGCCATCCGCGACATGAACCGCCAGATCGCTACTGCCGCCGAAGAGCAGACCTCGGTGGCTGAGGACATCTCGCGCAACCTCACCGAAATCACCAGTATCGCCAGCACCAATCTGGACAACGTGCAGCGCACCGAAGCGGCCAGTCACAACCTGCACGGGTTGTCGGGGCAGTTGAATGAAGTGACGGCGCGTTTAAGCGCGTAACGGGAAGGGCTGTGTACCGGTTTGCTTACCCGAGTCGGTACACAGTCGATCTCAGTCACGGCAACCGCTGAGGCGTCCAGCGACACCTCTCTGGTCAGCACTTCGGCCTGATATCCCGTTCAGTAGGCATGACCGCTGGTCGGATTCGATCTTTCAAACCCGTTGATTTAGAGGGTACCTGTTATTTCTGACAGTAGACGGGACGCATTCCTGACGGCTTGATGATCGGGTCAGCGCAATGGCGCGATTATCCCGATAAGGAGTGTTTCCATGTCTACGCTTGAAGTGTTGGAAAAACTGACGATCCCGAGCATGACGGCGGTCGAAGGTCAGGAGTATGAGGGTGAGGTGTCTTTACCCTCGGCTCCCGGTCTGCGGGCGTATGTCCCTGGCAAACAGGGTTTGAGTGAAGGAAATCATCTTGAGGTGGTATGGATCACCAACGCAGGTACTGAAACAGTTTTTACGCATGAGATCACCGAGATTGAAGAAGTAAACCCTGTGCATTTCTATGTGAAGGAAACCGTCATCACACCGGGTTTGGTGACTACCTTTTATGAGGTTGTCAGAGACGACCGAATCTGGCGCTCCAAGCCGTTGATCATTATGGTCAAGTGATTCGAGCCTGGCAGATCACACTGGCAAGCTGAACGTAAACGTCGTGCCCTGTTGCTCGGTCGATACCACGTCCAGTTTCCCACCATGGGACTGCGCAATCTGACTGGCAATGTACAACCCCAACCCGAGGCCGGTCCGCGGTGTTCCGCTGGCCGGTCGCGAGTAGGGCCGGAACAGATGTGGCAGCGCATCCTCGGCAATCAGCCCCTGATTTTTCACGCTCAGCACGAACTGTCCTTCATTGATCTGCGCGCTGATTTCGATCGGGCCATCGGGATCTCCGTGAGTAACCGCGTTTGCCACCAGATTGGAGAGTAACTGCGCGACCCGCTCGCGATCGCAATGAACGCTGCGCAGGTCGCCGATGGACGATTGAATGGTGCGGGCGGGATGGACGCTCTGAACCTCTGAAATCACATGCCGCAATGCATCCTCGAGATTCGGGCACGGTTCAATGTTCACGGGAATGCCACGGCCCAAAGAGCCGCGAGCGAAATCCAGAACGTCATCGACCAGTTTGGTCGCACGACGGGCGCTGCTGAGGATGTGCCGGGCCCGTTGCTGATTCGCCGGATCGGGTAGTTTGCGCAGGAGCATTTCGGCGCCGGCGCTAATGGCGAACAAGGGGTTGCGCAGATCATGTCCGAGCACGGCAATGAACTGTTCGCGCAGTTCGGCGGTTTCGCGTTCCTGCCTCAGCGCTGCTTCGGTCTTTTGCAGGTTTTCTTCGGACTCGATCTGCAGCGCCAGCATCCGGGCGAAGGATTCCATGGTGCTCTGGATCGTGCTGGATTTGAGGGGCGCAGGGTTGGGGTCAAGGGCGCAAAGGGTGCCGAAAAAGCGTCCGTCGGTGCGGAAAATCGGCACGGCGATGTAGCTTTCGAACTGATAGAGGCGAGGGGTGTGGTGATCGCGGTAAAGCGGGTCTTCACTGGCCTTGTCGATGACCACCGAGTGATGCGTCTGGCGAATTTCGTGGCACAGGGTCGTGACAAGATCCAGCTCACCGCCAACCTGTAAACCGAAATTCAGCTGGTCGAGCACCGCGCACGCTGTCCACGACTCTTCGGTAACCCGGGCCACGGCGGCGAAGCGCAGGCCCGTCAGTTCACGGATCACTTGAAGAATCGCCGGCACCGCACTGATCCGACCGATCGTGGCGATGTCTGCTGCCGCTGCTTGCCCCATTTCAATCCATCTCTGCATGAACAGTGTGGTGGGATTCTAGCGGGCTGACGCTGCGTTAGCGCGATTTGATTGCCTGAATTTGACGTGCAAAAAAAGCCGCGCGATCCAAAGATCGTGCGGCTTGGTGTGTGTGCATCAGGTGTCTTGTTTGTCGCTCAGTACTTTGCCCGTGGTGGCATCGAAGTCCACGTCAAATTCTTTGCCGTCAGCGGTTTTCAGTTCCACTTCGTACTCATAGTTATTGAAGTGGTTGTCCAAGTCCGTGTCGGTGATGGTCGCACCCGGGTGCAATTTCAGAGCAGCCTGGTTCATTTCTTCCAATGGCTTGATCTTGCCGCTTTTGACCAGCTCGGGGATCTGGTCGACGCGGACATCGGCCTGGGCCAGCCCAGCGGTGAGAGTCAGGGCCGCGGCAGTGAACAGGGCAGTCAGGGTTTTCATGAGGTTCTTTCCTTGGATGAGCTGTTTAAGTGGGATCAGGTTATCCGGCGCAACTTAATCCACCCTTAATTCTCCGAACGCGACTGGGTATAGTCGTTCCCACGTTCATCAGTAACCGTTGTTCTGCAGCAATTGCGCAACACTGGCCGCCGCCGGGCGTTTGTAGAACTTGAGCAGTTCGCTGGCGCGGTTGGTGAAGATGCCGTCGACGCCGGCGTCCATGACTTTCTGGTAATCCACGGCATCGTCGATGGTGTAAACGTGCACCAACAAGCCCTGATCGTGGGTGTACTGGTTCATCCAGGGTTGCACCAGGTCCGAGTAACTCTGATCACCACCCTTGGTCAGCGCGGCAGAAGGGCCGGTGCCGATTGCGCCCTGGGCTTTGGCGTACTCGACCCATTGCTGGAATTCGGCTTTGTCTTTCGGTTGCTGTTTGGCGTAGTAAGTGGCTTTGTCCTTGTCGCCGGACTCGGCAAACGTCACCTTGGATTTCGGCTCGATGCTGCCTTCGCCGACCCACAGCAGAAGGATTTTCGGCACTTTCGGCATTTCCTTCTCGAGCAGTTCGAGGCTGCTCTTCTCGAAGGTTTGCAGCACGACTTTACCTTTGCCCTGGCCAACCGCCAGAGCGCTCTTCGCCAGTTTCGACCCGGCCGGGCTCAACCAGCCGCGATCCTGGAGTTTTTCCTTGAGGTCGCGCTCGATCCCGGGAAATTGCTTCGGTTCTTTGGTTTCGATGTACAGGCCGGGTTTATGCAGCGGGTTGCCTTGGGCAATATCGATGATTTCATCGAGGGTCAGGATTTTCAGACCAACGTACGCAGGACGCGCGCGATCCGGGTAGGCGGTGTTGAACCAGCTGCCGGCATCCAGGGTTTTCAGCTCGGCGAGGGTGAACTCGTTGGCCGGGCGGTCCTTGCGCTCAGGGAATTTACTGGCGACGTCGGTGGTGCGTTGCAGGTTGTCGTCGTGCAGGGCGAACAGCACGCCATCCTTGCTGCGTTGCACGTCCATTTCCAGGTAGTCGACACCCAGATCGCGGGCCAGTTTGTAGGCGGCGGCGGTGGATTCCGGTGCATCGAACGACGCGCCACGGTGAGCGATCACGGCCGGATGCGGGATGCCCGTGCGGGTTGCCAAT
Source organism: Pseudomonas sp. NPDC098740 (assembly GCF_044760065.1). NCBI lineage: Bacteria > Pseudomonadati > Pseudomonadota > Gammaproteobacteria > Pseudomonadales > Pseudomonadaceae > Pseudomonas > Pseudomonas sp. NPDC098740. Next base: position 30,533 of record NZ_JBIWAM010000038.1, read on the forward strand.
GCGGTGGGGCTTGGCTCGCTGGCGGCCTGTGCGTGGCCGAGGCCCAGCATCAGGCTCAGCAACAGGGCGCTCTTGGTGAAGGTAACAGGCATGGTCGAGGTCCTTTCGCAGATTTTCAAAGACGTACCTTTTAGCAACTGAGCGCCGCTTGCGCTATCGCCAGACCGACATAAACGTGTTTAAAGCAGATTTTTTCAGCGCTTTTGTGCGCTTCTTTGCAGTACTCTTGGCCCCGGCAGTTACCCCGGCAGAGGGAACGCCCATTCGCTTGCCCTGCGTGTAAACCATCGATCACCGGTCCTTTTCGACCTTTTGTGAGGTTTATCATGCGCATCACTTCCGAGCTCATCTGCCAGGCCGCCGACCAACTCAAAGGCTTCGTCGGCCTCAATCGCAAGACCGGCCACTACATCGTTCGTTTCAGCGAAGACTCTTTCGGTATGGACGTGGCTGACGACGGCATTATTCCCACCAGCGAATTCGTCTGGGCCCCAGGTTCCGCGCAGGCCATGACGCTCAAGCGTGAGTTGATTCAGTTGTTGCTGGATCAGAACATCGATGACCGGATCAACATCACCGAGCCGGTGCGGGTTTATATGAATCGGCGGGAAGTGCCGGAGATTTCGGCGGTTCGCCGTTTGGTGCAGAGCTGAGTTTTGGGGTGATTGTGCGGGCCTATCGTCGGAACGCCGCCCGGAGCCAGCTCGCTCCCACATGGGTCTTGTGATCGACACATAACCCCTGTGGGAGCGAGCTTGCTCGCGATGGCGGGCAGAAGGGCACCGCACATAATTACCGCTGAAACCGATAATCCCGCTCAACCTTGCACACCCGCGTATGACAAGACCAATACCAGGTCGACCGCCCGCGCTCGCGAATCTCACTGTGCTCGGGATGATGTTTCCACGCCAGGATCGCCGCTTCGCTGGCCCAGTAGGACACCGTAATCCCGAGCCCGTCTTCACCCCGAGCCGATTCCACACCCAGGAAACCGGGTTGCTCACGGGCCAGTTCGACCATGCGCGTGGCGGCCTGCTCGTAACCGTGATCACCGTCGGTGCGCAGGGAGGTAAAAATCACCGCGTAGTAAGGCGCTGGCGGAGTCTTGGCGATCATGACTTCTGCCTCTTGCAGGCTGCGATCAACGCGCGGACCAGCGGCGGCAGCTTGCCCTTGAGTGCTGCGCGTTCAGGTTGGAATAGCGTCGCGACGAAGAACGGATGACCTTTGAGTTCCACCGCCCGCAAGTCGCCGGTTGAATCGTGTCCAACGGCGCACAGCTGTTGGGTCAACAGCTCACGTTCAAATGCTGGATTAACGCCGTAGCGGCAGCGATAGCCTTCGACAATCTCAGCGCTTTCGTACGCCTCGGCGATCAACGAGCCTTCAGCCAGATGAATGCTGTCGACGGCCTCCACCAGCGAACAGGTCAGTGGCGTGAGCAGCGCTCGCGCCGCATCGGGCGATGTTTCACCGTGTTCGGCATCCTCCCAACCCAGAACATTTCGGGCGTATTCGAGTACGGCGTGTTGAAAACCGCCGCAGGTACCAAGGAACGGCCGTTGCTGTTCACGGGCAAAACGAATCGCCCGCAACGCACCGTCCCTATCGCGGTAAGGGCTGGCAGGCACGCACCAGAAACCGTCGAAATCAGCCAATGGCGCATCGACGCTGATGCCGTCGGTGGCCAACCACTGGAATTGCACGTCTCGCCCTGCATGTTCGGCGGCCATGCCGAGGGCGACGGGAATGGCTTGGTGAGCGGTGACGTGCGGGTCGTAATCGCCGACCAGGGCGATGCGAATTGGGCGGTTTTCCATGAGTGCGCTCCACGCTTGTTGATTCCTGGCACCCACTATAGATTGGCGTTCACGCACTCAATATTGGCGTTATCCCAATTGATCAATGCACCGATGCACTATCGACTGGATTATCCCGACCTGTCCCTGATCCTCGCGCTGGTGCGCGGCGGCTCTCTGGCCCGGGCGTCGACGCTGTTGAAGGTCGACGTTTCGACCGTATTTCGCGCCGTGCGCCGACTGGAAGCTGCGCTGGGCCAGCAACTGTTCGAAAAAAGCCGCGCCGGCTACTTGCCCACCACCTTGGCGCAGACTCTGGCCGAGCAGGCTGAGCGAGCCGAACAGGCGCTGGAGGCGGCGCGCATTGGCGTGGAGCAGGGCGGTGAAGTCATCAGCGGCACGGTGCGCCTGACCTGCACCGATTCGGTCTTGCAAGGCTTGCTGTTGCCGGCGTTGGCGAAGTTCATGCCCGGTTACCCGGCGCTAACCATCGAGTTGAGTACGTCCAACGACTTCGCCAACCTCAGCCGCCGGGATGCGGATATCGCCTTGCGCCTGACCCGCACACCGCCCGAGCACTTGGTGGGCCGGCGATTGGCGGAGGTTTCCTATCGAGTCTGTGCCAGTGAGGCGTATCTGAGATCGGTCGATTCCGAAGACTTGGCGTCGCTGACCTGGATCGCCCCGGACGACTTCCTTCCCGATCACCCCACCGTTGTGTGGCGCCGTCAGCAGTTGCCCGGCGTCACACCGGGTTATCGCTGCAACAGCATGTTGTCGGTGACTGAACTGGTGCGGGCCGGGCTCGGTGTCGCGGCATTGCCGGACTTCCTCATCGGTGACGGGCTGCAACCGGTGAGCGGGCCACTACACGGTTACGACACGGCACTCTGGTTGCTGACCCGCCCGGACTGCCGCGCCTTGCGCTCGGTGGTGACGTTGTTCGATGAGTTGGGGCGGGCGCTTCGATTGCCTTGACCGAGCGCTAAACCTTCGGCTGATCCTTGCGCACGAAGTGCTGATGCATTTCCGAGGTCAGGCTTTCGATGCGTTCGGTGAGGGCCTTGGTCATTTCCGCCCCAGCGCCAGTTTCATTCTGAAACACATTGCGGTGTTTTATTCCGCGCTACTGCTCACCGCTAAAGCGGCGGACATTGTCATTTATTGCAGCTGATAGCAGGCCAGAAACATGTCCAACGCCGACTCCACAACAGTGCTCTGCATTTCGGCTGACAGGCCGGGCAGGCCCATGGAAATCTGCGGCCAGAACGCAAAGGATTTGAGCATTCCCTGAATCTGTTGTGCAGCGAATTCGGGGGCGACCGGTTTCAAGCGGCCATCGGCCTGAGCGGCGCGGATCCACACAGTCAGGCCTTCTTCGCGCTCACCCATTCGGGCAACCATATTCTGCGCGCGCTCGGGGGAATGGATGGTGGCGGCGATGGCCACTCGCGCCAGGTCGAGAAAATTGTCATCGCCCAGCATCTGCAATTTTGCGATCAGCATCCGGCGCATTTGGTCGCGCAACGGCAGGTCAGGGTGGTAGGGCGTTTCCTGTTCTGATGTCACCCGCGCCCACAACTGATTGAGGATTTCGGCGAACAACTCTTCCTTACTGGGGAAGTGGTTGTACACCGTGCGCTTCGACACGCCGGCGGTGGCGGCGATCTTGTCCATGCTGGTGATGTCGAAACCGTTGGCACGGAATTCGGCAATCGCCGCCTGAATGATGGCTTCGCGTTTTCGGTCGGTGAGGCGCTGTGGAGCTGTCATAAGTACGCTTCGGCAGGAAGAAGTGAGAACTACACTTGGCAGTTTACTTGTGATCAGCTTTGATGCAACCTAGAAACTACACTGTGCAGTGTAATGTTTTGTTAATCCTGCGCAGTGAACAATAGAATCTCCGGCTGATGCGTGCGTGCCTTGGCCATTTATCGTCCCAAGCGGAAATCGCGAATTGTGCGGTTTTTCTGGAGTCATTCAGTCATGGCCACATCAACTTCCCCATCGGATAACGTCTCTACGCCTGAAGCTTCCCGTCAGGTAGAAGGGCTCTTTCGAAATCATGCGCTGGTAAAGCGCGAAGGTTTTCGCAAAACCCTGCGCATCATGTGGAACATGATCTTCTACAAACCGCGCGACACCCGCCCGACGACGCCTGTCCCGGTGCAAACCCTGACTCAGGCAGCGTTGATCGCTGCACCCAACCACAGCGTTTACCGCCTCGGTCATTCCACCGTACTGCTGAAACTGCGGGACAAATTCTGGATCACCGACCCGGTCTTCGCCGAACGCGCCTCACCCGTGCAATGGGCCGGCCCCAAGCGCTTCCACCAGCCGCCGATCAGCCTCGAAGAGCTGCCGCCGATCGAAGCAGTGATCCTGTCCCACGATCACTACGACCACCTCGATTATCAAGCGGTGCTCAGACTGGCGAACAAGGCCAAGTACTTTCTGACGCCGCTGGGCGTGGGCGACACCCTGATCAAGTGGGGCATTGATGCCAGCAAAGTCCGACAACTGGACTGGTGGCAGGGCACCGAGGTCGACGGTGTTCAGTTCATCGCCACGCCTTCGCAGCACTTTTCCGGTCGCGGTCTGTTCGATGGCAACAGCACGCTGTGGGCCTCGTGGGCGATGATCGACGGCGACACGCGAATCTTCTTCAGCGGCGACAGCGGTTATTTCGATGGTTTCAAACGCATCGGTGAGCAGTATGGCCCGTTCGATCTAACCCTTATGGAAACGGGTGCTTACAACGTCGAATGGCCGCATGTTCACATGCAGCCGGAGCAAACCCTGCAAGCGCACATCGACCTTAAAGGTCGCTGGTTATTGCCGATCCATAACGGCACGTTCGATCTGTCGATGCACGCCTGGTACGAACCCTTTGACCGCATTCTGGCGTTGGCCTGGGAGCGGAATGTTTCGATTACCACGCCGCAGATGGGGCAGGCGTTCAATGTGATGTATCCGCAGCGGGGGAGCACTTGGTGGTCGGAGATGGAAAACGTTGGCGATCAGGTGGAGCCTCAGAACGCATGACGTTGTGAAGCCGGGCTGCTTACCCTGCAAGCGGCCCGGGCCGACACCTCACTCAACCATCGCATAATCCGCCCGCCCCACCGGATCAGGCGTCGATCCTTTCACATTCATCCCTCGACCCGGCGCAAACCCCGGGAAGAACACCAACCCCTCCGATTCAAGCCGATAAGCCAGTGCCAGCCGCGTAACATCCAGCACATCGCGTTCATCCTCAAATCGCTGAATAGCATCAACCGAAACCCCGGATTCCCGAGACAGCTCCTCCACACTCCAACCCAGCATCGCTCGGGCCTGAGCGCTATGCGCGGGGGTGAATTGGAAAAGGGCGATACGTTCCAGGGTGATTTTCATCGCAAGAGAGGCCATGGTGTTCTCCGGGCTCAAGAGTGCTGATTCAAAAAATACTGTATTTTTGTACAGTTGTTTTGAGCCCGAATCAAACTCATTTTTTGATCGGTTCTAATTTTCCTCTCAGGCAGGAGCGTTGGACCGACTACGCTATTTTTAGGCGGACTGAAAGCTCAATGGGTTTTCAACACCCGTCAGCAGCAATGTTTGAACGTCAGCTTTCTGATTTTCAATACAAGGAAAGGTGGCGTTTCAGAGGCAGTGCGCCACAGCGTTATGCAGGGAAGGGAATCATGAAAAGACTACGTCTGCTATGTACCCTGATCGGTTTTACAAGTCTGCCCGTCCTGGCCGATATGGCATCGTCAAACAAAGATGCCTTTGTGACCCACCTGATAAATCAGATGACCCTGGAAGAAAAAGTCGGCCAACTGCGGCTGATCGCGATTGATGAAAAGATGACTCCCGAAAGGATGTACCAAGAAATCACCGCCGGGCGAATCGGGGGTACGTACGGCTCTGTGAGCCGTTACGTAAACCGACCCATGCAGGACGCGGCTCAACAAAGCCGCCTGAAAATACCGATGTTTTTCGGCTGGGACGTGATACACGGTCATCGAACCATTTTTCCCATTGGCCTGGCGTTGGCCTCCAGCTGGGATATGGACGCCATTGAGTTGAGCGGTCGAACGGCGGCGAAAGAAGCCAGTGCTGACGGTATCGATATGACCTTTGCACCGATGATAGATATCGCTCGTGATCCTCGCTGGGGGCGTACATCCGAAGGCTTCGGTGAAGACACCTATCTGGTTTCGCGCATTGCCAAAGTGATGGTTCAGGCCTACCAGGGCAAAAGCCTGAATGCACCCGACAGCATCATGGCCAGCGCCAAACACTTCGCGTTGTATGGTGCTGTCGAGGGTGGACGCGACTACAACAGCGTCGACATGGGCCTGGCCAGAATGCACCAGGACTACCTGCCACCTTATCGTTCGGCGATTGAGGGTGGAGCGGGGGCGATGATGGTGGCGCTTAACTCGATAAATGGCGTGCCAGCCGCTTCCAATGCATGGTTGATGCAAGACCTGCTCCGCAAAGCATGGGGCTTCAAGGGACTGGTCATCAGCGACCATAACGGGATAAACGATCTGATTCAGCATGGTGTTGCGAAGAATCACCGCGAAGCGGCCAGGCTCGCGATCAGGGCCGGTGTTGATATGAGTATGAACGACTTCTCCTATGGTCCGGAGCTACCCGGGCTGCTTGAGTCTGGCGCTGTTTCCCAGAGCAATATCGATAACGCAGTGCGGGAAGTCCTGGGGGCCAAGTACGACATGGGGCTGTTCGAAGACCCTTACCGGCGCATCGGCGTTGCCAGTGAAGACCCCGCTGATAACAATGCCGAAAACCGTCTGCACAGAGCGCAGGCCCGTGAGGTGGCACGCAAGACATTGGTGCTGCTGAAGAATGAAAACGGGCTCTTGCCGCTAAAAAAAGAGGGCGTGATCGCGCTCATAGGCCCGTTGGCAAAAAGTACCGTCGACATCATGGGCAGTTGGTCTGCAAGCGGCGTGGCCGCGCAATCGGTGACGATCTACGACGGGCTGAAAAACGCGATGAACCAGGGCTCGCTGATCTATGCCCGAGGTGCCAATCTCGAGGAGGATCAGGAGGTTGTTAAATACCTGGAATATCAGGGAGTGTCCGAAATCGCGAACGACGCTCGTCCGGCAGCAGAAATGATTGACGAAGCGGTCAAGGCTGCACAGCAAGCCGATGTTGTGATTGCAGTAGTGGGTGAGCCCCGCAGTATGTCTCATGAGGCGGCCAGTCGAACCAGCCTCGATCTGCCAGGACGCCAGAGTGAATTGATCACCGCCCTGAAAGCCACCGGCAAGCCGCTGGTACTGGTATTGATGAACGGCCGGCCACTTTCCATCGGCAAGGAGCAGAAGCAGGCCGATGCGATTCTGGAAACCTGGTACAGCGGCTCCGAGGGAGGCAACGCCGTTGCCGATGTATTGTTCGGTGACTACAACCCCTCCGGCAAGTTACCCATCACCTTTCCACGCTCCGTGGGGCAGATCCCGAATTACTACAGCCATTTGAACACCGGCCGCCCCTACCTGCCGGGTGGGCTTCGCAACTACACGTCTCAATATTTCGATCAATCCCATGGTCCGCTTTATCCCTTCGGCTATGGGCTGAGTTATACCGATTTCAGCCTGACCGACATGGCCCTGTCTTCGACCACACTGAACAAGACCGACAAGCTCGTCGCCAGCGTCATCGTGAAGAATACCGGCCAGCGCGACGGCGAAACGGTGGTTCAGCTGTATATCCGCGATGTCGTTGGCTCCCTCAGCCGTCCGGTCAAAGAACTGAAGAACTTTCAAAAAATCATGCTCAAGGCCGGAGAAGAGAAAGCGGTCCACTTCAGCATTGATGAGAACGACTTGAAGTTCTTCAACGCTCAGTTGGAATACGCCGCCGAGCCGGGTGAGTTCCAGGTGCAGATCGGTCTGGATTCTCAGGATGTGAAGGCGCAGAGTTTTGAGTTGCTGTAAGGCCGAGGCATTAGCGGCAGTGGCTAATGCCAGTCAGTTGAACCGTTATGCGATCTGTAGCAGCTGGCGAAGCCTGCGTTCGGCTGCGTAGCAGTCGTGAATCCGACTGACGCGGTCTGCCTGATGCACCGCAATCTCTGGTTTTACGACTGCTACGCAGCCGAACGCAGGCTTCGCCAGCTGCTATGTATGGACTCGCCCCCACTGTCTACCCGCTTTTGAAAAACCGCCGCCCCGTTGCATCTATGTATCA
>NZ_JBIWAM010000039.1:0-34582 GCF_044760065.1 Pseudomonas sp. NPDC098740
ATGGTAGTGTGGGGTTTCCCCATGTGAGAGTAGGTCATCGTCAAGATTAAATTCCGAAACCCCTATCTGCGTATGCAGGTAGGGGTTTTGTTTTGTCCGAAGGAAAGTGGCTTTCAGTTAAAGCACAAATTTGCACAGTTATTTTCGATCCATGACACTAGAATAGGTCAAACTTTTTCGGAGCCAGAGCCTTTATGCCAGATCCGGTTGACGCCCCTGGGCTGTCAGATTTACCGCTGGACGACTTGGTAGCGTGTCATGAGTGCGACTTGCTGATGCGCAAGCCCGAACTCGCCCATGGCGAGAAAGCCCTCTGTCCGCGCTGCGGTTACGAGCTCTACGCCCATCGGCATAACGTCGTTCAGCGCAGTCTCGCGTTGGTTCTCGCCGCTCTGTTGTTGTATATCCCGGCGAACTTTTTACCCATCATGCAGCTCCATCTACTCGGGCAGTCATCGCATGACACCGTCTGGAGCGGCGTTGTTGGCCTGTTCGATACCGGAATGCAGGGCGTTGCAGTGGTGGTGTTTCTCTGCAGCATGGGAATCCCGCTGCTCAAGTTGCTGTGCCAACTGGTTGTACTGCTGAGTATTCGTTTTGATATCGGACGCAGTTACGGCCTGTTGCTCTACCGCATTTATCACCATTTACGCGATTGGGGGATGCTCGAGGTCTACCTCATGGGCGTACTGGTGGCGATCGTCAAACTGGCAGATATGGCAGCAATTACCGTCGGGCTTGGCCTGGCGTGCTTTATCGGTTTGTTGTTGGTTCAGGTCTGGTTGGAGGTTGTGATGTCGCCCCATCAGATCTGGCAGGCTTTATCAGGAGAGGATGCCCATGCGGGCGATTGATGCAGGCATTCTGATTTGCGCCGAATGCCATGAATTGAACAAGCAGGAAGCCGACACTGACGAACAGGTCTGCACCCGTTGCGGTGCCCTGGTTCACGCCCGTCGCCCGAACAGCGTGATGCGTACCTGGGCGTTGCTGGTTACCGCGGCGGTTCTCTACATCCCGGCCAACGTGCTGCCGATCATGACCGTCAGTTCACTGGGGCAGGGGGATCCCAGCACGATCATGTCCGGTGTGATTCAACTGGTTCAACACGGCATGATTCCAATCGCCGCCGTGGTTTTTATCGCCAGTATTCTGGTACCAACGTTCAAATTGGTGGGCATCGCACTGCTGCTGTTTTCCGTGCAGCGCCGCCAGCCACTGTCGGCTCGCCAACGCATTTGGATGTACCGCTTTATTGAGTTCATTGGCCGCTGGTCGATGCTCGATATTTTTGTGATCGCCATCCTGGTGGCGGTTGTGAATTTCGGACGGCTTGCCAGCGTCGAAGCCAATCTTGGCGCCATCGCTTTCGCAAGTGTGGTGATTCTGACGATGCTTGCCGCAGTAACTTTCGATCCCCGACTGATTTGGGATAACACGGAGTCGGACGACGACCATGACTGATTTGCCTACAGCAAAAACCCGACCGGCCTCGAACTGGTCAGCTATTTGGGTGTTGCCCCTGATTGCCCTGATCATCGGCGGCTGGCTCGGCTGGCGTGCCTACAACGAGACTGGCATCGAGATTCAGGTGCGTTTCGAAAGTGGTGAAGGCATTCAGGCCAACAAGACCGAAGTCGTCTACAAAGGCATGTCGGTAGGTAAGGTGAAGACCCTCAAACTCGATGACGAAGGCAACTCTAAAGGCGTGATCGCCACCGTCGAGATGAATAAGGACGTGGAGCCATACCTGCGGACCAGCACCCGTTTCTGGCTGGTCAAGCCGAGCGTGACCCTGGCCGGCATCACTGGCCTGGAGACGCTGGTCTCGGGTAACTACGTCGCGATAAGCCCGGGCGAGGGTGAGCCGACGCGCAAGTTCAAAGCCTTGGCCGAAGAGCCACCGCTGTCGGACGCCCAGCCCGGTCTGCACCTGACCATCAAGGCTGATCGCCTCGGTTCACTCAATCGCGGTAGCCCGGTGTTCTATAAGCAGATCAGGGTCGGCCAGATCAAAAGTTATCTGCTGTCCGAAGACCAAAGCACCGTCGAACTCAAAGTTTTCATCGAGCCCACCTACGCCAAGCTGGTGCGCAAACACACGCGTTTCTGGAACGCCAGCGGCATCAGCATCGACGCCAACCTGTCGGGTGTGAAGGTGCGCAGCGAGTCCCTGGCGAGCATCGTCGCCGGAGGTATCGCGTTCGCCACGCCGGAGAACCGCAAGGACAGTCCGCCCACCGATCCGAGTCTGCCATTCCGTCTCTACGAAGATTTCGATGCAGCCGCCGCCGGTATTCGGGTCAAGGTCAAACTTAGCGACTTCGAAGGAATGCAGGCGGGTCGCACACCGGTTATGTACAAAGGCATCCAGGTCGGCAATCTGAAAGCGCTCAAGATCGATCCTGATCTATCCAGTGCCACCGCCGAATTGACCCTCGATCCTCTGGCTGAAGATTACCTGGTCGAAGGAACCCAATTCTGGGTGGTCAAACCGTCGATCTCGCTTGCCGGTATCACCGGTCTCGAAGCGTTGGTCAAAGGTAACTACATCGCCGTGCGTCCAGGAGACAAAGGCGCCGCACCGCAGCGCGAGTTTGTGGCACGGCCGAAGGCACCGCCGCTCGACTTGCGTGCGCCAGGATTGCACCTGGTGCTGTTCACCGAAAACCTCGGTTCGCTGGAGGTCGGAAGCCCGATTCTCTACAAACAGGTCAAGGTCGGTTCGGTCCAGAGCTATCAGTTCTCACGCACTAAAAAGCAGTTGGTGATTGGTGTGCATATCGAGAAGGAATACGAAGGGCTGGTCAACGCCTCGACACGGTTCTGGAATGCCAGCGGTATCACGCTCACGGGTGGACTGACCGGCGGAATCCAGGTCAAAAGTGAGTCGCTGCAAAGCCTGATGGCCGGCGGCATTGCCTTCGAAACCCCGGAAGCCAAGGCGCCGTTGCAGAAGCGGATTCCGCGTTTCCGTTTGTTCGCCAGTCATGATGACGCGACGCAAAAAGGCGCCGTGGTAACGATCAGGGTTGATCGCGCCGATGGTTTGCGCAGTGGCACGCCCATTCGCTTCAAAGGCCTGGATGTCGGCAAGATTGAAGACGTCGACCTCAGCGATGACCTGCAATCAGTGCTGCTGACTGCACGAATCACAGAAGTTCCGGAGCGTATCGCTCGGGTCGGCAGTCAGTTCTGGGTCGTCAAACCTGAACTGGGTCTGATCAAGACGTCCAACCTCGAAACGCTGGTCACTGGCCAATACATTGAAGTGCAACCGGCCGCGAAGAACCTCGGCCCGCAGAAAAATTTCGTGGCCCTGGCCAATCCGCCGGAAACCGCTAAACAAGAAGCCGGTTTGAGTCTGGTGTTGAGCGCTGCTCGCCGTGGTTCGCTGAAAACGGGTGTGCCGGTCACCTATCGCGAAATCACCGTGGGCAAGGTGACAGGCTATGAACTCGGTCAGACGGCGGACCGTGTGTTGGTGCACATCCTGATCGAGCCGAAGTACGCGCCGTTGGTGCGCAGCGGCACGCGTTTCTGGAACTCCAGTGGTTTTGGCTTTGATTACGGCTTGTTCAAAGGCGCGACGATGCGAACCGAATCGCTGGAGACGCTGATTCAGGGCGGCATCGCTTTCGCCACGCCGGACGGCGAGCGCATGGGCAGTCCGGCGCGAGCTGAGCAAACGTTCCCGCTGTTCGATAAGTTCGAAGATGAATGGCTGACCTGGGCGCCGAAGATTTCAATCGGCAAGTAAGCCCAAAACAGCAGGCATGAAAAAGGCCGCGATCCATTGGATCGCGGCCTTTTTTACTGCCTTCGATTAACGCAAATCAGACCGCATCCAGCTCCGGTTCATCCGCTTCAACATTAACGGCAGCCTTCACTTCATCGTGACGACGAATGTACTTCCAGTCCGCCTCGTCGATGTAGATCCCGTTCGGCCCGCTGCCGCCTTCCAGGTCGATGGCGACACTGGCGCAGACCTGCGGCTTCACACTCGCCAGGATCGGTACGAAGCCCAGTTGCAGACTGGTTTCCAACAGCGCTGCCTGGTTCTTCTCGTCGATGTCCGCTGCCTCGTCGAGGTAGTACGGCAGGCGCACGCGACCGGCCTGGTCGCGGTCCATCAAGTGCAGCAACAAGTACATGTTGGTCAGCGCCTTGATGGTCATCGTGGTGCCGTTGGATGCGGCGCCATCGATGTCGGTGTGAATCACAGGCGATCCGTTGACCTTGGTGATCTCGAACGCCAGCTCGAACAAGTCCTTGAGACCGAGCTGGTTGTGGTTAGCCGCCACCAGACGCGCCAGGTATTCCTTGGCTTCTTCGTTCTTGTTGTCCTGATCCGCGCTTTGGCTCAGGTCGAAGACCGAAAGGGTTTCGCCTTCTTCATACTGGCCGGCGCTGTGGATGATCTGGTCGATGTGCTTTAGCGCTTCCTTGTTCGGTGCAAGCACGATGCGGAAGCTTTGCAGGTTGGAGACCTGACGCTTGTTGATCTCGCGGTTGAACAACGCCAGTTGATGCTCAAGGCTGTCGTAGTCGCTGCGGATGTTGCGCAGGGTCCGGGCGATGTCAGTAACGGCCGCACGACGGGCTTTGCCAAGGGTCAGGGCTTCGTCGGTGCGGTGCGCGTACGCATTGATCAGCAGTTGCAGGCGACGCTCCATATCGTCTTCGCTGTCGAACTTGGCCACGCCTTTGAGGCGGACCTGAGCGTACAGCGCCTCGATCTGACCATCGCTGCGCTGCAAACCCTGCCAGCTGTCCTGATAGTCATTGAGCAACGGCAGCAGGTTGTCCATGGAATCGTCGATCGGGTCCATGAATGGCGTACCGAACGGCAGGTCTGCGGGCAACAGCTGACGGCGGCGCAGGGCGTCGTCGAGGGTGCGTTGCTTGGCTTCCATGTCGCCGATCTGCCGGCCGACCAGTTGCAGTTTGGCCGACAGTTGCTGGACGCGTTCGGTGAAGGCGTCGCTGGAACGCTTCAACTCGTCCTGCGCCGCTTCCATCTGCGCCAGTTGCTCCAGCTTGTCGCCTTCCTCGGCGCTCAGGGTTTGCGCGCGGCGGAAATCTTCCAGCGCTTTCTGCGCATCCAGCACTTGCTGGTACAGCGCTTCGGTCTGGGTCTTGCTCGCGGCGCGGTCGGCTGCCACGGCTTGCTGGGTTTTCAGTTGCTTGAGTTCTTTGTCCAGACGCTCTTTCTGATCGCGCAATGCGGCGCGGTCAGCCAAGGCTTGCAGGGCCGGCGGCTCGATGTGCGAGATGTCGATGGACAGGCCCGGCACTTCGAAGCGCTCGCCCTTGAAGCCGTCGAGAATCAGTTCCATGGATTTGACCCACTGGCCGTCCTCGTCCAGCGTAATACCGTGCTCACCCAACGGCAGGCTGAACAACGCGCTGTTGAACAAACGCATCAGGCGCTCGACATCCTGTTGCGAGAACTCTTCACGCAGACGAGCGTAGCTGTTGTTGTCGGCGTGATCGAGTTGCTGTTTCACCGACTTCAGGCGTTTTTCCAGGTCCCGCAGACGCTCTTCCAGATCTTCGGCGCTGAACTGTCGCGACTGCGCCAGCGCACCGGCCAGTTCGTCGTGCGCGTCCTTGGCCGCGAGCAGTTGCTGCTCCAGGACTTTGACGTCAGTGACCAAGGCGAAGCGATGCTTGAGCACCGACAACTCGCCAAGCCAGCGCTGGATGCCGGTGATTTCCCGCTCCAGGCGCATCAGCTCCTGAGTGCCGCCACGCTGATCGTTTTGCAGCGCGTCTTGCTCGTTGCGGTAGTGCTCGGCCTGAATCGTCAGCTCTTCCTTGCGCGCACTGGCGTAGTCCGACCAGGTGCCGAGCAGGGAATCGAGCAGCGGCGAGATCCGGTGCAGTTTGCCGCGCAGGATATTGCGCTGGGTCACGCCTGCCGCAAGGGCTTCGACCAATGGGCCGGCAGTCACTAGCGAGTTGTAGTCCTGCTCCATGCGTCGTACATCGCGGAACGCTTCTTCGCACGCGGCGATGTAGTCGACGCTACCGGAACGCAGGCTGTGTTCGAACGCATCGAGAAACAGTTGCTTGAGCTTGGCTGCGGTGATTTCGCGCATGTGCAGCAGGTTGATGAACAGTGCCCGGAAGGTCTTCAGGCTCTGTTCGCTGGTGGAGCGCAACGGGATCAGCGTCAGGTCCAGCGGGATCGACGTGTGGCCGCCCACCAGCAAGCGACGCAGTTCATCCGGCTTGAGCTCGTAGGCTTTCAGGCCTTCGCGCTCAAGGTTGGTGAACAATTCTTTCTGACGCAGGCAGGTGTCGTTTTTCTGGTAATGGGCCAGATCCAGTTTGCCGGCGTAGGCAAAGAACTGGTGACCGAAACCACCGCCCGGGCCGCGACCGACCACACCAATCACATGTGGACCGTGAGGCAGCGAGACTTCGACCAGGATGTAACTGGTGTCCGAGGCGAAGTAGAAACGACGGGATTGTTCCAGGCTGTACTTGCCGAAACTCATGTCCGACATGCGCGCCAGAATCGGGAACTGCAAGGCGTTGATCGAGGCGGATTTACCGAGGTTGTTCGCGCCGTAAACCGACAACGGTTCTTCCAGCGGGAACAGGCCGAGGCTGTAACCGGCGGTGTTCAAAAGGGCGAAGCGGCGAATGCCGTAGCGTTCCTTGCTCATGCGTCGGTCTCCTGTTCTTCGGCAATGGCGCGGGCCATGGCGTCTTCTTCGCTTTCTTCAGCAAAGTCGCTGAGATCGAGCGGGTCATCGGTTTCCAAAAGCTTTTCGTCGCTGTCGTCATCGATCAGCACCGGAACCGGCAGAGGCAAGACGCTATGCAGGCTGGCGGCCAGATCACGGTCTTGTTGGACCGACAGGCAGACATCGAGGAAGCGGTGCATCGGCGGCAGGAAACGGTAGATGCCGTTTTCTTCGCCGGCGAAACCGAGTTGGGTCATGCGGCGCATGATTTTTTCTTCGAGTTCTTCGACGGTCTGCACTTCGGCCTGGATAAACAGGTCGCGGTATTTCTCCAGCAGCGATGGCAACTCATCGCGGCCGAGGCTGCCACCGTCGAGCACGGCGACCGGGTCGCGGCCCTGGTCGGCCAGGTGTTCGACGAGAATGAACGTGAACAACGCCAGACGTTGCGCGGTTTTGTTCACCGCCGCAGCGGCGAGGTCCGGTACGAAGTAATAGAAGCCACGGGTGTCGCAGACCAGTTCATAGCCCAACGCCCGAAACAGCGTGCGGTACTGGTCCTGGAAGTTCGACAGTTGCGCGTACAGCTCCGGGTCGCGACGGCTGACGTGGTAGCCCTTGAACAGCTCGCGAAAAATCGGCGCGAGTTGAGACAGTTCGGATAGATCAAGTTGCATGGGGAGTACTTGCATAGGGTGTGCTCGCAGAATCCTCGGCGGTGTCGCGGGCCGAGAGCAGGGCGAAGGAGCGCAGGCTGACCTGGTGCTCGTGAGTGTGGTAATCGCGGCGTTCCAGACGCTCGCGTGTGAAGCGCTTTTCCCGCGACAGGCGCGAGAACCAATAAAGCAATTCGTCGGTGGCGCCGTCCGGTTCCTGCTCCAGCAACCAGGTCATCAGGTCCGGCATCGGCAGGGCGTCTTCGCAACGTTCGAGCATTTCCCGAACCGTGCGTGGCGCGCGCGGCGTTTCGCCTTTCTGCGTCTTGTGGGCCTTGGGGAAGCGCGCCGGTTTCGGCTCGAAACGGGCCAAAGCATAAACGTAGGCTTCGACCTGACTGGCACTGCCGAGGAACGTGCTTTGCGGTCGGGTGAACATCGGCATCGCCGCTTGTGGCACCGCATCGATGCCTTTGCGCCGGATGGCCGACAAAGCCAGCGCCGCGCCGCGGGTCACGGCATTGTGCCGACGGGCCTCTTCACGCAGCGGCAGCAGCAGTTCGCGGGCATGACGCAGGGTCAGTTGAGCGCTGGTCTGCATTTCGAGGATGCGCGCGTGGGTGCGCAGCAGCATGTCGTCATCGACCAGATGGCCGAGGCGCTGCTGCTCGGTGAGCATCTTCAGCAGCACGTTCTCGACCTTGCGCACGCCTTGTTCGAAGGCGCCGTCGGCGTTCACCAACTGAATCATCGGCTCGACGTATTCGTCCCAGGTCGCCAGCACTTCAGCGTAACGCTGACGCAGGGGAATCTGCCGGTCGCTGGTCTTGGCGCGCTCGGCGACGGCCACCAGGGCCTGTTCGTCGTTGGCGAGTTTCTTCAATACGTCCCGTACGCGCATGTCGAGCAGGCGCAACTGGCGCGCCAGGTCGTGGCCGTCGCGGATGTCGAAGGCGTCCTGGATATAACCGGCCAGGCGTTCGAGGTGGCGCAAATAGGCTTCGATCTCCAGGCACAGGCCCAGACGGTGCTCACGGCGCAGGTAAGCGAGGAAGTCGTGGATTTGCGCGTTGAGCTCGAAACGGTTCGGGCTTTTCGCCACGGGCACCAGAATGTCGAGGCGGATCCACACGTCCAGCAGGCTGGTGATGTCCTGCGGCGTACTGTCCAGTTGCTGGGCGGCCAACTGTGAACGCAATTCGTTGAGGCTCAAGGTGCCTTGGTCGAAGTGCTCGCACAGTGGCTCCAGAAGTGCCCAGTGTTCAGCGAGGGCGCGCAAGACGCGCTTGGGTTCGATCATCGGAATGGCCGGCTGGTTGGCAATTAAAAGCAGCGATTGTACTGCATCACGCCCGTTGCGATTCACTCTCGGGGCGGACAGTTGGCTTTCTATCGATCAAGCGTGGGCGATCTTGAGCGAAGGGCGGTAGAATCACCGCACTTTAGTTATCCACAAGTGGCCGACCTTTGCTTATCGAGTCCCGTCGCCGCGCTTATTTGACCGCCATGCAGGTGGTCAACTGGCTGCCGCGCACCGAATTGCCCTTTGCTGCGCCCTCGCGCCCCGAACTGCTGGAGATGCCCGAACCGTTGGTCGTCGCCCCGGTGGCGCCGGCGCCAGTGGCTGAGGCGCCCGTGGAACCTGTGGCCAAACCGGTCGAACGGGTGAAAATCGAGGTGCCACGGCCATCGTTGGCCAGCACGCGCACGAATGCCAAGGTTGAAGAAGAGGCCGCTCCGGTTGTGGCCAAGGCGCCAGTCGTGCCGCCACCGCGTTTCGCTCTGCAATTGCTGCGGGCCGGGCGTTGCCTGCTGCTGGTGGAGTTACCCACAGGCGAATCGTTCCAGACCCGCGACCCTGCCTATCTATTGCTCAAAGACATGCTGCGCGCCGCCGGTCTGCCGGACAGCCCGCAGATCGTCGGCGAGCCGGTGCGTTGGCCGCTGTTGTCTCGGGGCACCATGGATCAAGGCCCGGAAGCCGCTCGCGACTTCGTGCAAGGTTTTCTCTCGGCCCGGCTGGAAGACGCACCGTGTGTCTGCGTGTGGCTGATCGGCTTACCGGCGGTGCGTTTCGCCGGTGAGGCGAACGCCGAATCCTTCAACCGTGAACTCCAGGTCGAAGGCCTGGGCTCGGTCTGGGCCCTGCCGGGTCTGGAATTATTAATGGAAGAGCCACAGCGTAAGGCTGATGTCTGGCAAGCCATGCGTCGGCTGATGGCGCGCTGGAAAGAATCGAATGAGTGACGCTGTATCGTTCCGCCCAATGATCGAGGCGGACCTGGACGCTGTACTGAAAATCGAATACGCGGCTTACAGCCATCCCTGGACTCGCGGGATTTTTCTCGATGGGCTGGGTAAATATCAGATATGGCTGATGTTTGAAGGCCAGCAGCAGGTCGGCCACGGGGTGGTGCAGATCATTCTTGATGAGGCGCATCTGCTGAACATTACCGTCAAACCGGAGAACCAGGGCCGTGGTCTGGGCTTGACGTTGCTGGAGCATTTGATGTCCCGGGCGTATGACGCCAAGGCGCGGGAGTGTTTTCTGGAAGTGCGTGACAGCAACCGTGGCGCGTTCAAGTTGTATGAGCGTTATGGGTTTAACGAGATTGGTCGTCGACGCGATTACTACCCGGCGGTGGGTGGGCGGGAAGATGCTGTCGTCATGGCCTGCACTTTGGTGGATTGAGCCTTAGACGCATCGTCGAAACGCCATCGCGAGCAAGCTCGCTCCCACAGGTTTTATGTCAGTCACGAAATTTGTGTACGACACAGATCCACTGTGGGAGCGAGCTTGCTCGCGATGGCGGCTTGTTAGGCGCTAGAGAATCAACGATTACCGTCTATCGGATCGCGTTGCGCCATTTCCGCTTCATCCAGCCCATTACCACCGCCAATGTCGTCTTCATCGACAATACTCAAATCCCAATCGGCCTGTTCGCCTTCGCCGGCCTCATGAGCATCCCGTGCGCCGTCTTCACGGATCAGGTTTTCCGGGCTCATGTCGTCGTCGGTGGACTCATGGTCATCGGTCGAGGCACCGGTCATGCCGGCTTCACGTACGCGTTCCCGAGGCATCAGGCGTTCACGCTCCGTTTGCGGCAGCTCGTCGCCGATTTTGGCGCTGGGTTCTTCCTCGTCGAAATCCAGCTCATGCATCGAGCCCATGCGGTCTTCGTTGTCATCGATGGGCTCGGGTTGCACCGCATCGTACGGACGTCGTGATTCAGTCATGGCAATTCCTCATACTGTAGGCCTTACTAAGGTGGACCCCCTGGGCTGCTGAGAATTCCTCCGGCATGGAAAACCGGGTATCTGCATCTGGCGCGTGACCCCGACAGATGGTTGTCTGTCATAGAAGCGCATCATTCTCGAGGCTTCATTGCATGAACGAATTACAAGATCTGATTGATAACAACGAGCGCTGGGCTGACGCAATCACCAAAGAAGATCCTGATTTCTTCGCCAAGCTGGCCCGTCAGCAAACCCCGGAATACCTGTGGATCGGTTGCTCCGACGCCCGGGTGCCGGCGAACGAGATCGTCGGCATGCTGCCCGGCGATCTGTTTGTACACCGCAACGTGGCCAACGTGGTGCTGCACACCGACCTCAACTGCCTGTCGGTGATTCAGTACGCGGTCGACGTGCTGAAGGTCAAACACATCCTCGTTACCGGTCACTATGGCTGCGGCGGCGTGCGCGCCTCAATGCAGGACCGTCAGCTGGGCCTGATCGACGGCTGGCTGCGCTCGATTCGCGATCTCTATTATGAGAAACGCGAAGAACTCGCCAAATTGCCCACTGAAGAAGAGCGGGTCGACCGCCTCTGCGAATACAACGTGATCCAGCAAGTGGCCAATGTCGGGCACACCAGCATTGTGCAAAACGCCTGGCACCGCGGGCAGAGCCTGTCTGTTCACGGCTGCATTTATGGCATCAAGGACGGTCGCTGGAAAAGCCTGAACGCCACCATCAGCGGTTTCGAGCAATTACCGCCGCAATACCGTCTGCGTCCGGTCGAGGCGTTGTAACGCCCTTCAGCATAGACTTCGCCGGCGCCAGTGCTGCAGAAACAACTGGCCGTCGGCGTTCGGCGATTCATCGTAGCCGGTGATCCAGCCACGGCAGTCGAACGAGCCACACTGGCAGGCGAACTGACGCATGAGTTTGTCTTCGGTGGTGGCGTAGTCCATCGTCAGTCGGTCGCCTTTTTTGATGTCCTTCAGCGCCCATAGCCACAGCTCGCTCATGTCGAGAAATACGTTTGGGTCGCAGGAGTGTCGCAGCAGCCCGCAGAAGCGCGGGTCGTAGACATGGATGCCACGGGCCAGTTGCCGGGTATGCCGACACCGATAAGGCAGCAGATGCCCCGACGCCCGACAAATTCGGCTGATGCGTGGAAAGTCCCGAAGTACTGCGACGGCTGCCGCCGATCCGTTTGTGTTGTCGATAATCTCGAAGTCGGCCCTGGAGGGGAATCCAAGGCGAACGGGCAGCTCCGCAAATGGATAAATCCCATCGGGAGGTTGTGCAAGCGTCTCGTGCAGGGCGTGGGTTTTCATAACGATCCTTGTCGGCTGGGTGCTGCGACCTCCATCAGCTGACAATCCTGTCAGCACTGCAACACATGGGAACGACTCAAGCCTCTCGCAAATGAAACGGCGGGTCTACTGTCAGTTATGACAGTAGACCCGCCGTTCATCGTTTTACAGAGGCGGGACAGGGATCGCAGTCGCGGGTACCGGGGCTTTCAGCTGTTTAAGCTGAGCTTTGATCGGCGCCGTCGCGCACTTGGCCACGGCTTTTTCGGGAGTCAGGTTGCGGATCGAGGTATAGAACAGCTCGCAGGTTTTTTCTGACTGGGCCGCTTGCCAGGTTTGGGTACAACTTTTCAGTTCAACGTCGGGATTACTGTCCGGTTGGCGGCCCATGGCGGCCTGCCAGCACGCGGCACTCAAATCCTGACCCATGACTTTAAGGCCAGCCGCGTCGGCCTTGGCCTGGGCATCGTTGCCGGTATAGCTTTCCGGGTCGGCGGCGTACCAAATGTAGCTTGGGTGGTTGGAACCCAGCACTGGCACTTTCACTCCGTCGCTCGGACTGATGCTGACCAGGCCCAGCACGTTCACGGTCGGCCCGTATTGCTGCTTGATCCAGTTACGCACTGGCGCGCCGAAGGCGACCATCGGCAACGCCGCACCACTGGCGTTCTGGCTGAGTTGCTTGACCATGGTGGTCTGGTAGTCCTTGAAATAGTCGTAGACGCCTTCCAGATCCTTGCCGGCGTTGGACGGCGCGGCAATCGGTGCGATGTCGATGATGGTCTGGTAGCCCGGCGTCTGGTCACCAGGAATACCGTTGGCGGTCAGCAGCGTGGCCCAACGGTCGGTGGTCTTGGACTCCAGATAGTCTTGGGCCTGGGTCAGCGAATAATCCGGCGGGAAGTGCAACAGTTCAACGCTTTTGCGGTTTTCCAGGGCCATGCCCAGTGGCAGGAACAGATACCAGCTGTAAGCCCACTTGCCATCGGCATTCAGCTTGCTGGCGCCGGTATAGGCCAGATCACCGGCATCGAGCAACGCCGCCAGCGGTTTTTCATAGCCACGGGGTACGCCGCTGATTTCGGCGTAGAGCTGATCGTTATCGGTTTTGACCAGCACTTTCGCCGCGCTGTAACCATCGCGCTGCACGCTTTGGGTCAGGTAATGCTCGACCGTTTGCTCCAGCGTCCAGTTGCGAAAGCAGATCACGTTGCAGTTGTTGGGATAGGCGAACAGGCGGGTGACGCGTTCGGTACTGCCCAGCTTCAGGTCGACATCAGCATGGGCGGCGGCGCTCAGGGTGAGGGCCGCGAGGGTGAGTCCTGCGAATTTGAACATGCTCAGATCCTTTTCAGCGTGGTCCCGTTGATTGGGTTACGCGCCATACTGGATCAGCGGCGTTACACAGAACAGTGTTTGCGTGTAGTTTTTTGCGTAGAGCCTGCGGTGTGTATGCCAGGAACTCTCGGTTATGGAGTCCGGCCCGGGCTTAATGTCTATGGGCCGGACGGAGGTTGAAGCGTTACAACAGCTTTAGTGCCAGATGAGTACCGGCGCGCAAGTACTCGACCTGTGCAAATACGGCATCCTTGACGATGGCCTCTCCTGTATCGGTCAGTTTGGCTTTTTTGGCATCAATGATGGACGTTTGCGTTAATTGCATTACTACATCCATCGCTTTTTGAAGGGCGGTCAAATTGTTGTGCTGGCCAAACTCGTGGACGACAGCGTCCATACGGCGATCTGCATCATCACGCAGCTTTTTATATTCAACGACTGAAACCCTACCGTCCTGGTAAATCTCGTTAATCATCTCTTCCAGCGTTTTCGATATTAAAGACATGTGTTTGTTCATCCTTGGTCAGTGCTGTCTTGCTTTAAAAGTTTGTGAGCTGTCGGAGTTTACTCAGCGATTTATAGGTTGGAGATAAGAACTCTCCGGGTTTCATGTCAGGCGCAATCGAGCCTGTTTGTAGGATAAATCTAGGCGTTTGTTTCATGCTCAAGCAGGGTGAACTGATTGCACCTGCCCGCAGCGGGTGCAATCACTTACGTGTTACGGCATGACCGGTGCCGTATACGTCAGCGTCGTCCCCAACGCCCACAGCAGAAACAGCACCAGCGGCGTGTGCACCAGCAGTTGCACGAACGAAAACCCGATCAAGTCCCGCGCCTTCAACCCGAGCACACCCAGCAGCGGCAGCATGTAGAACGGGTTGATCAGGTTCGGCAGGGCTTCGGCGGCGTTGTAGATCTGTACGGCCCAGCCCAGGTGGTAGTTCAGGTCGGTGGCCACTTGCATGACGTACGGCGCTTCGATGATCCATTTGCCGCCGCCGGACGGGATGAAGAAACCGAGGATCGCCGAGTACACGCCCATCAGCAGTGCGTAGGTGTCGTGGGACGCGATTTGTACGAAAAAGGTCGAGATGTGGTGAGCCAGCGTCTGAGCGTCAGTGCCTTTGACGGTGGTCATCAGCGCCGCGATCGAGCCGTACAGCGGGAACTGAATCAGTACGCCCGTGGTGGTCGGTACCGCGCGGGACACAGCGTCAAGGAAGCTGCGCGGGCGCCAGTGCAGCAGGGCACCGAGCATGATGAACAGGAAGTTGTAGGTGTTCAGCCCGGAAATCGCGCTGATAGCCGGTTTGGTCGAGAACTCGTGGAACAGCCATCCGGCCGCCAGCAGCACCAGCAAAATCGTCAGCAGCGGGCTGTGCTCCAGCCATTCGCCGGGTCGGGTGCGCGGTTGCAACGGCGGCAGGTTAAAGCTCGGATCGATGCCGCAGGCTTCGGCATCGCGGGCCGAGTTCGGGCCGGGTGCAGTGGCGTAGGCGATGATCAGCGAGATCACGATCAGCGCCAGCAACATCACGCCGGATTGCCAGAGAAAGATTGTTTGCGTGAAAGGAATCACCCCGGTGATCGACAGAATCGACGGCGGCAGACTGGCCGGGTTGGCCTGCAATTGCGCGGCGGACGAGGACAAGCCCAAGGCCCACACCGCGCCGAGACCCAGATAGGCGGCAGCACCGGCAGCGCGGTAGTCCATTTTCAGATCGGTACGGCGGGCGAGGGCGCGCACCAGCAATCCGCCAAACACCAGCGACAGCCCCCAGTTCAGCAGCGAAGCGACCATGGAGATCAACGCAACCCAGGCCACGGCCGAGCGGCCGTTTTTCGGGATCCGCGCCAGCCGGTCGATCAGTTTCACTGCCGGTGGCGAGCTGGCGACCACATAACCGCCGATCACCACGAAAGCCATCTGCATGGTGAACGGGATCAGGCTCCAGAAGCCGTCACCGAAGGCCATGGCGGCGTCGGTGGGTTTGGCGCCCATGAACAGGGTGGCCACGGCGACGATAATCACCGCCAGTGCGGCAAACACCCAGGAGTCGGGGAACCAGCGTTCGGCAAAACTTGAGCAGCGCAGGGCAAAGCGGGCAGAGCGGGTATCTTCGATATCAGCGGCCACGGGTGTACCTCGAATTTTTATGTTTGTTGTGGTCTTCAGGACCGCAAAGGCCCGTCTAGACAGGTGGCAACAGTAAAACAATCGGTTCTATTTTGTGACGAGGTTTTACGCGTCTAGGACTTTGGTCTAACGGGTTGTCCGTTGGCGCGTTTGCGTAGACCATGGGCGCCTTGGTTTTTTGCCTATGCCAGAGTTCTTTTCATGACCGCCAACACCCACTCGCGCCCGGCGCCGTTCACCCGCTCGGATTACAAGACCCTCGGCCTTGCAGCCCTTGGCGGCGCGCTGGAAATCTACGATTTCATCATTTTCGTATTTTTTGCCCTGACCCTCAGCCAGCTGTTCTTCCCGCCGGAAATGCCCGAGTGGCTGCGACTGCTGCAAAGCTTCGGGATCTTCGCAACCGGTTATTTGGCGCGGCCGTTGGGCGGGATTCTGATGGCGCATTTTGCCGACCGACTGGGCCGCAAGAAGGTCTTCAGTCTGAGCATCCTGATGATGGCATTGCCGTGCCTGCTGATCGGCATCATGCCGACCTACGCCCAAATCGGTTATTTCGCACCGCTGCTGCTGCTGGCCCTGCGAATCCTCCAGGGCGCGGCGGTGGGCGGCGAAGTGCCGAGCGCCTGGGTATTCGTCGCCGAGCATGCACCGGCCGGGCATCGCGGTTATGCCCTCGGTTTCCTGCAGGCCGGGTTGACGTTTGGTTACCTGATCGGTGCGCTAACGGCGACTTTTCTGGCACAGGCGTTCTCCCCGGCAGAAATCCTTGATTACGCCTGGCGCTACCCGTTCCTGCTGGGCGGCGTGTTCGGCGTAATCGGCGTCTGGCTACGCCGCTGGCTCAGCGAAACCCCGGTGTTCATGGCCATGCAGGCCCAGCGCGATGCCGCTGTCGAACTGCCGCTGCGCACGGTCTTGCGTGAGCATCGACTGGCCATGCTGCCAGCGATGATCCTCACCTGCGTACTGACCTCGGCGGTGGTGGTGTTCGTGGTGATCACCCCGACCATGATGCAGAAAACCTTCGGTATGACCGCCAGCCACACCTTCGCCCTGAGTGCCTTGGGCATTGTCTTTCTGAATATCGGCTGCGTACTCGCCGGGCTGCTGGTCGACCGCATTGGCGCCTGGCGCACGGTGATGCTCTATAGCCTGCTGCTGCCATTGGGCATCGGCGTGCTCTATACCTGCCTGATCATCGGTGGCAGCTGGATCGGTCTGGCGTACGCGGTGGCCGGTCTCGGTTGTGGGGTGGTCGGCGCGGTGCCGTCGGTGATGGTCAGCCTGTTCCCGGCGCGAATTCGTGTCTCGGGGATTTCCTTCACTTACAACATTGCCTACGCCGTCTGGGCGAGTATCACACCGTTGTTGCTGATCGGTCTGATGCCATGGAGCCCATGGATCTGCGTGATCTTCTGCGCGGTGATGGGGGCTGTGGGTGTGGGCAGTGCCGCGTATTTCGGGACGCGGATGCCAAGAGTTGGCAGTTGCTCGACTGCTGGCGCGATGTAATCGAAGGTAGCACCGTACGTGTAGCAACTATTTTTGTAGGACAACCCTGAAACACTCTTCAGAAAATATCCCCCAGGCCGATGGTTAGGCTGCATACCGCTTTCTATCCCTGTCCATCGGTGTATCCCCATGTTCAACAAACGCTTGAAGCAGGAGCTGTCGGCTCTTCGCGAAGAACTCTCCAGCCTCCAGCAAGTGAAGGAAAGTCTGGAAAGCGAGATGCTGGTCCTGACCCTCGATGTCGATGGGCGGATTCAATCGGTCAACCAGAACTTCATCGGCGAGATGCTCTACAAAAGCAGCGACCTGATAGGGCGACACATCGAAGACATCGTCCCGGCCCATGTGAAGTCGGACGAATTCCACCAGCGCTTCAAGGTCGCGTTGACCCGTGGCGAGCACTTTGCCGGCACGGTGCGTTTGTTGCGCGGCAATGGCCAGGAAGCTTGGCTGCGCTCGATCGTGCAGCCGGTTCGGTCCGCGGACGGCCGAATCAAACACTTCTCGATTTACTCCAGTGACCTGACCCGCACCATCGAGGCGTCTCGTGAACATGAGAACCTGATCGGCGCGCTCGTGCGTTCCACGGCAGTGATTGAGTTCGACCTCAATGGCAATGTGTTGGCGGCCAACGAACGGTTTCTCAGCGGCATGGGTTACAGCCTGGCGCAGATCAAGGGCAAACATCACCGCATGTTCTGCGAACCCGAGGAATACAACAGCGCCGGGTATCAGGACTTCTGGCGTCGCTTGAATGCAGGCGAGTTCTTCGCCGAGCGTTTCAAACGCATCGACAGCCACGGCCGCGGGGTCTGGCTGGAGGCGTCCTACAACCCGGTGATCGATGCCAACAACAAGCTCTACAAAGTGGTGAAATTCGCCACGGTGATCACCGATCAAGTCAATCAGGAACAAGCGGTCGCCGAAGCGGCCAACATTGCCTACAGCACCTCGCAGCAAACCGACAGCAGCGCGCAGCGCGGTAACGCGGTGGTGACTCAGGCGGTCAACGTGATGCGTGACCTTGCCACGCACATGCAGACCGCCGGTGAAGGCATCGAAGCGCTGAACGAGCAGTCGCTGGTGATCGGCACCATCGTCAAAACCATCAGCGGGATTGCCGAACAGACCAACCTGCTGGCGCTCAACGCGGCCATCGAAGCGGCTCGGGCCGGGGAACAGGGGCGTGGTTTCGCGGTGGTGGCGGATGAGGTCCGGCAATTGGCTTCGCGCACCAGCCAGGCAACCGATGAAATTGTTGGCGTAGTGCGTCAGAACCAGGACATGGCGCGCAACGCCGTGGCGCTGATGACCGAGGGCAAACTCCAGGCTGAACAGGGGCTGGCGCTGGCGGCAGAGGCGGGGACGGTGATTGTCGAGATTCAGGACGGGGCACAGAAAGTGGTGAATGCGGTCGGGCAGTTTGCCAATCAGTTGACGACTTGATGACTGCCATCGCGGCGTAAATCGCTACAATCGGCGTTTTCTCCAGGAGCAGCCATCATGAGCGTTTCTCACCGCCGCCCGGTTCCCTTGGCCAAGGCGTATCGTCTGCTCAATCATGGCCCGACCGTGCTGGTCAGCGCGGCTCATGACGGCCAGCGCAACATCATGGCGGCGGCCTGGGCCATGCCGCTGGATTTCGAGCCGCCGAAAATTGCCGTGGTGCTGGACAAGTCCACCTGGACACGGCAATTGCTGGAGGCTTCGGGCACGTTTGTGCTGAATGTTCCCTGCGCCGCCCAGGCCGATATCGTCCAGACCGTGGGTTCGACGTCGGGACTGGAATTGACCCGGGACCAAGGCCGGGACAAATTCCAGGTTTATGGCTTGCCGACCTTCAGCGCTGAATTGATCGATGCGCCGATGCTCGAGGGCTGCGTCGCCTGGCTGGAATGCCGACTGCTGCCGGAGCCCGACAATCACCAGCAGTACGATCTGTTCCTGGCCGAAGTGATTGCCGCTCAGGCAGACGAGCGGGTGTTCAGTGACGGTCGCTGGCACTTCGAAGGGCAAGACGCGTTGCGCACCTTGCACCATGTGGCGGGCGGGCATTTCCTGAAAATCGGCGATCCAGTGGACGGCAAGACCTTGCAGCCGTAAGCAGCCCGCCTTTCACACCCAGACGTCATTCTGCGCAGTGCGCTCGCCACCTTCGTTGCCTGTGTTCAGCACACCCTTGGGTTCGATCAGCAGGAGTTTCACCTCCTGCTCGGCGAACGGTTTGTGCTCGACACCTTTTGACACCACATACATTTCGCCAGCGTTCACCAGCACGTGGCCATCGCGAAAGTCGATGCGCAGTTGTCCTTCGAGGACGATGAAGGTTTCGTCGGTATCCAGGTGATCGTGCCAGATGAAATCCCCCAGCAGTTTCACCACCTTGAACTGATAGTCGTTCATCTCGGCGATGACCCGAGGCGTCCAGTACGGGCTGATCCTGGCGATTTTTTCAGCGAAATTCAGGCTTTCGTAAGCTTTCATGAAGCAGCTCTCGTGGTTGATCGTAAATCCACGATAGCCCGCGCATCGGCGTGCTTCTTGAACGATTGTGCGTGGCTCAGCGGCGGTGCATTTTCATCCAGCGGGCCGGTGACAGGCCGTAGGTTTTGCTGAACTGCCGGGTCATGTGGCTCTGATCGGTGAAGCCGGCGATCAACGCGGCGCTGACCAATGACTGGCCCTGGATCAGCAGCGAGCGGACCAGGTCCAGGCGGCGCATGGTCAGGTATCGATAAGGGCTGGTGCCGAACAAAAGGCGAAAATCCCGTGACAGGCTCCAGCGATCGCGACCGCTGTGTTGCGCCAGTTCTTCCAGCGTCACGGTGCGATCCAGCGCGCTGTGGATGAATTCCCGCGCGCGTTCGGCGGCCACGTAGTCGAAGCTCTGGCGGGTAGCAGGCACTCCGGAAACGCCGTTCAAGGCTTGGGCCAGATCGAACAGCGCATCCTGCTCTTCGAGAGGGTCGAGGGGACAATCGAGGCTTCGCAGCAGCACGGCAGTGGCGGCGAACAAACGTGGATCCGTCGACAGACCGGTCTTGATAAATGGCAGTGGCTGGCCGCCGAGCATCTGCTGGATCAGCGCCGGTTCGATGTACATCATTCGGTACTGGAACCCGGTCTCGGTACCGGCTTCGCCATCGTGAACTTCGTCCGGGTGCAGCACCATGGTCCCGCCCGGCAGACTGTGGCGCCAGCCACCGCGGTACTGAAAACTCTGCACACCGGCCAGCGTGTGGCCGATGGCATAGGTGTCGTGGCGGTGAAGGTCGTAGCCGTGGCCAGCAAAAAAAGCCTCGAAACGCTGAAGCCCGCCGACGTCGGGCGCGCGGTGGAACCAGTCGATGGGGGGCGTGTGCTTGGCCATGGTGTTGTTGCCTTGAACTCGATGCTGAACACGTTACCCCACTGACCAACCGCCTGTCTGCTGCCGTTCGAATCACCCGGCCGGTAGAAAATCCCGGACTAATGTTGCAAGGTGTTGAATATTTTTTAAGCCACGAAGGCGCCCCACATCATGGAAATATCCCACCTGAGCTACGCCGCTCCGTTGTTGTCGTTGGCGCTGTTGTGGACGGTTGCGGTGGTGACGCCGGGGCCGAACTTCTTCAACACCGCGCAACTGGCTGCCAGTTGCTCCCGGCGCCACGGTGTCGTCGCCGCACTGGGCGTGGCCACGGGCACGGTGCTTTGGGGGTTGGCGGGTGGCTTGGGCATCAAGTCGCTGTTCAGCGCAGCGCCGACGCTCTATCTGAGCTTCAAGATTGCCGGCGGTTGTTACCTGATCTATCTGGGATTGAAGCAGTTCAAGCGCAAACCACCGAGTGTGCCGGGCGATAGCGGCTCGCTGAATGGGGCCGGCCGCACACTGCTATCGGCTTATGGCCGGGGCTTTGTGGGCAATATGACCAATCCCAAGGCCGCGCTATTCGTCGCAACGATTTTCGCCACGGCCATGCCAGCTTCACCGCCACCGATGTTGCTGGTGCTGGCCGTGCTGACCATGGCGACCTTGTCATTCAGTTGGTATTGCAGCGTGGCGCTGCTGTTCGCCAGCCGTCGGGTCGCGGGTGCTTATGATCGTTCGCGTAAATGGCTGGATCGCTTCGCCGGCAGTTGCTATCTGCTGTTCGGCGCGCATCTGGTGGCCAATCGTTGAGGAGTTCTGAATGAGCAAACTGCGGGTAGGCATTATTTTTGGTGGTCGTTCGGCTGAACACGAAGTGTCGCTGCAATCGGCGAAAAACATCGTCGATGCATTGGATCGGTCGCGCTTCGAGCCGGTGCTGATCGGCATCGACAAGCAAGGCCACTGGCATCTGAACGATCCTTCGAACTTCCTGCTCAACCAGGAAAACCCGGCGCTGATTGCCCTTAACCAGTCCAACCGTGAACTGGCCGTCGTGCCGGGCAAGGTCAGTCAACAATTGGTGGAAACCTCCAGTCAGGAAATGCTGGGGCACGTCGATGTGATCTTCCCGATCGTCCACGGCACCCTGGGCGAAGACGGTTGCCTGCAAGGTTTGCTGCGCATGGCCGATCTGCCGTTTGTCGGCTCCGACGTGCTCGGTTCGGCCGTCTGCATGGACAAGGACATCAGCAAGCGCCTGCTGCGTGACGCCGGGTTGGCGGTCACGCCGTTCGTCACCCTGACCCGCGCCACCGCGGCGCGCACCGGGTTCGCCGAGGTGCAAGGCAAACTCGGCCTGCCACTGTTCGTCAAACCGGCAAATCAGGGATCTTCCGTGGGCGTCAGCAAGGTGAATGACGAAGCCGAGTACTCGGCAGCAGTCGAGCTGGCCCTGGGTTTTGATGAGAAAGTCTTGGTCGAGTCCGCCGTCAGCGGCCGCGAGATTGAATGCGCGGTGCTCGGCAACGAAGACGCCATCGCCAGCGGTTGTGGCGAGATCGTGGTGCGCAGCGGGTTTTATTCATACGACAGCAAGTACATCGATGCTCAAGCGGCTGAAGTGGTGGTGCCCGCTAACATAAGCATCGAGGCCAGCGAACGCATTCGTGCCCTGGCCGTCGAGGCGTTCCAGGTGTTGGGTTGTTCCGGGCTGGCGCGGGTCGACGTGTTCCTGACCGAGAGTGGCGAAGTGCTGATCAATGAGATCAACTCGTTGCCCGGCTTCACCCGCATCAGCATGTACCCCAAGTTATGGCAGGCCACCGGTATGACGTACAGCGAGCTGGTCAGCCGTTTGATCGAGCTGGCGCTGGAGAAGCATCAGGCTCGACAGGCGCTGAAGATTTCTCGCTAGTCCAGCGACATTCGCCTGTCGGCGCGCAACTGCCTCGAAGGCAAGGTCACCAGTGTCATGGATGGCGCCGTGAACTCCGAAGTCGTCATCCAGCTCGACGGCGGCACCGAAGTCTATTCGATCGTGACACGCCAGGCTGTGGCAGAACTGGGCCTGGCGCCGGGCGTGAGTGCGACGGCGGTGATCAAGGCGTCACATATCATTTTGGGTGTGCCGGCCTGATTTCAGGAGTCGACTGACACCTGATCAAGCCTGCTTTATCGGCTTGATCAGGCTTTGCGCGGGTATCCCGAACAAATCGTGAAGTTTCCAGATCATCGGAAGCGTCAACGCACGTTTGCCATTGAGCACTTCATACACTCGGTTTGTGCGGCCAATAGCGGGTGCGAGGTCAGCAGCAGTTAGCCCAGACTGCTCCATACGAAACTTGATCGCATCGATCGGATTGGGCAGGTCCACCGGAAACTGCTTCGATTCATAAGCTTCGATAAGCGTGATCATGATGTCGAAGTAATCACCTTCAGGAGTGCCTGGCTCTGGTTCGTTGTCGAACAGCGCTGACACGTTCTTGAGGGCTGCACGATAGTCCTCGTCGGTGTGAATGGGGCGAATGTTCATGGGTTACTCCATCTCGACGGTATCGGCGTCGATTGCGTCGTACTGCTTATGAGTGCCGACAAATTTTATGTATACGGCGCCGAAGCGATAGGCCACAGCGACTACCAACCGAAAGTCATTGCCCTTGATGTTGAACACGACTCTGCGGCTTTTGAGAATACTGGCGGTAGCAAAGTGCGCCTTGATGTCTATTGGCGTTTTCCACTCAGCATTTCTTGCCTCGTCAATCCAGGCCAGAAAGGATTGTTCCGAGTCTGGGTATTTCTCCCAAAACCTTTTCAGCTGACTGATAGCGATGATTCTCATGGAGCGATCCTAGTCCCGTGGTGGGACTTATGCAAGTCTGTGGAGGCGCATCCGAGGTGCGGGGGAGCGAGTTCGACCTCTGTAATCAAGTACTGCCGACAGCTGATCTGATGAGCTGGGGTGACGCGGCGATGGGAAAGACTGAGCTTCAAACTCTATCCAAGAAACAATCATTTGCGGGTAGGAAAAGGCTACGCGAGATAGCCGATCAGGATCTGTTACCTATAAAAAAGGGCCTACCTCCCGGTAAGCCCTTCCTCATTCCCACGTAGGACTCAATCCCCCAACGCCGCCCCCTCACGTCGCGGATCGGCCCCACCCGCCAACGACGTTTTCCCCTGCGGATCCTTGATCCGGACAATCGCCTGGGTCCCGCTGGTCATGTCGATCTCGTTCACGGTGTGCCCTTTGTCTTTCAGCGCCTTAATCAGCGCCGGGCTGAACTGCCCCTGTTCCAGTTCGGTCGGGCCGTTGCGGCTGCCAAAGTTGGGCAGGCTGATGGCGGCTTGTGGGTCGAGGTTCCAGTCGAGCAGGCCGATGGTGGATTTGGCGACGTATTCGATGATCTGCGAGCCGCCGGGGGAGCCGATGGTGGCGAGGAATTCGCCGCTCTGGCGGTCGAAGATCAGCGTCGGTGCCATGGACGAGCGTGGGCGTTTGCCGGGTTCGACCCGGTTGGCAACCTTCTGGCCATTCTCTTCTGGGATGAACGAGAAGTCGGTCATCTGGTTGTTCAGCAGGAAACCCTGAACCATCAGGTGCGAGCCAAACGCGGATTCCACGGTGGTGGTCATGGACACGGCGCCGCCTTCGTCATCCACCGCCACCACTTGCGAGGTGGAGATGCGTAGCGGCGAACGGTCCGGTGCGTAGGCGACCTGAATGCCCGGCGGGGTGCCGGGTTTGGCCGTGCCCATGCTGCGATCGCCGATCAGGG
This sequence comes from Pseudomonas sp. NPDC098740, assembly GCF_044760065.1. NCBI lineage: Bacteria > Pseudomonadati > Pseudomonadota > Gammaproteobacteria > Pseudomonadales > Pseudomonadaceae > Pseudomonas > Pseudomonas sp. NPDC098740. The sequence goes on from NZ_JBIWAM010000039.1 coordinate 24,017, forward strand.
CCGCGCGGTCGGCCAGATACGCAGGGTCCACCAGACCTTTGACGGGGACGGGCACGAAATCTGCGTCGGCCACGTACAGCGCGCGGTCGGCGTAGGCCAAGCGTTCGGCTTCGGAGATCAGGTGCACGGCTTCAGGCGCCGGTTCGACGCCCGCAGGTTTGTTTGTCTTGACCGGTTTGAGCGGCGCCAGGGCAAAACGCGGGTCGCGGGTTTCCAGGGCCTGCAAGGTGCCGAGGATCTGCGCCACGGCGATCCCGCCTGACGACGGTGGTGGCATGCCGCAGACCTGCCAGCGTTTGTAGTCGGTGCACAGCGGCGCGCGCTCCTTGGCGCTGTAGCCGTTGAGGTCGTTCAGCGACAGGCTGCCGGGGTTGGCGTGGCCCTGAACCTTGGCGACGATCTCCTGTGCGATGGGGCCTTTGTACAACGCATCCGGTCCTTCTTTGGCGATGCGTTTGAACACCGCGGCCAGTGCCGGGTTTTTCAGTTGCGTGCCTGCGGCTTTCGGGCTGCCATCGGCATTCAGGAAGTAGGCCGCCATGTCCGGCGAGCGTCGAATGGACGAGTCCGAGGCGATCAACCGGTGAAGGCGTGGCGAGATGGCGAAACCTTGCTCCGCGAGTTTGATCGCCGGTTCGAACAGCTGCGCCCACGGCAGATGACCGTGTTTCTGATGGGCCAACTCAAGCGCGCGCAACACGCCCGGTGTTCCCACCGAACGACCGCCAATCTGCGCCTGGGTGAACGGCATCGGTTTGCCGTCGGCCTGCAGGAAAAGCTTCTCGGTGGCGCCGGCAGGAGCGGTTTCGCGACCGTCATAAGTGCGTACCGCATTGCCATCCCAGAGCACGATCAACGCACCACCGCCAATGCCCGAGGATTGCGGCTCGACCAGGGTCAGCACGGCTTGCATCGCAATCGCGGCATCGATTGCCGAACCGCCCCGGCGCAACATCTCCCGCCCGGCCTCGGCCGCCAGCGGATTGGCCGCGGCTGCCATGTGTTTCGAGGCGTGTTGGGTCTGCAGATCGGCGCGATAACCCGACGCGACTTCCGGCGCAACAGGCAACGTCGAAGAGGTCGGGGCGCTACAGGCTGCGAGGGTTAAAGCAGCGGCGATCAGCGAAATGGCTGACAGGCGATAGTGGCTCAAGTGGAAGGCTGAGAACACGTTGGGGGCACTCCGTCCGTGGGAAAGATCAGGGGACTTTATCGGCCGAAAGGAAGTGACGCAAACCAAGGCCTACAGCAATGATGCTTTTGTCCTTCATGACTCCACGGATTTTCTGTAGGGTCGAGGGCAATAGACTGGCCAGAAGATCAACAAGAGGCAGACATGCAGACCGAGTTCCCCACCCAGCCAAGTTACCGCACCCAGCGCGATAAATTCCTGGCCGTCGCGACCGCGGCCGGTGCGACGCTGACCGAGTACCCGCATCCGCTCAAAGGGCCGTTCGGTGAGCCGTTGAGCACCGATGTGGCCGTGCTGGGTGATCCGGGCGCCAAGCGTTTGCTGATTGCGCTGAGTGGCACTCATGGCGTCGAAGGCTTCTATGGTTCGGGATGTCAGATCAAGTGGTTGCAGGAGTTGGGCAAGCGTTCGCTGCCGGCCGATGTCGCGGTGGTGATGATCCACCTGATCAATCCGTGGGGCACTGCGTGGCTGCGTCGGGTCAACGAAGACAACATCGACCTGAACCGCAATCACCTGAACTTCGACCACGCATTGCCAGATAATCAGGCCTACGCAGCGCTGCATGAAGTCTATGCCTGCACGCAGTTGCAGGGCCCGGAGCGTGATCGCGCCGATGCCTTGCTCGAGGCGCAGATCAGCGAACACGGTTGGCCAGCGGTGATGTCGATTGTCGAGGGCGGCCAGCACCGTCATCCCGATGGTTTGTTCTACGGCGGACTGGCACCGAGCTGGTCGAACCGCACGTTGCATCAGATCATTCAAAAGCATGTTTCCCATGCCGAAGTGGCCATGTGTTTCGACTTGCACACCGGTGCCGGGGAGTATGGTCATCCAATGTTGCTGACCATTACCGAAGCGGCGTATCCAGCACTTGCAGATGCGCAGGCCATTTATGGTCCTTGGCTCTATACCTTGCACACGGGCGCCGACACGCTGAGCGAAACCGGCGTTGCGGCCACCGCCACTGGTTACACCTCGCAGGCGTTGATCAATGCGTTGCCGCACGTGCGGTTGATGCCGTTTGTGATCGAGTGCGGGACGTATCCCGGCGCCGAGGTTCATCGTCATCTGCGCGATGATCACTGGCTGCACCAGCACGGCAATCCGAGTGATGCCGTGGGGCGCGGGATCAAACTGAATCTGGTTGAGCAGTTCTATCCCGCCGACAGCGACTGGCAGGCGATGGTCTGGCTGCGCACCTGGCAGATTTGGGAACGGGCGTTGTCAGCATTGCCGGCAATTCGTTCCTGACGTGAGTTACGGGGACGTGGCCTCTCGTTGCCCGAACTCATGCGGTTCAAATCTTCCTGCAACCGCAGCATGCTTTCTTCGCCCACGCGGATGAAGCCGCTGCGGGGCTGATCCAGGTCGAGGGTGATGGTGAAGACCATGGCAATCAGGATCGCGAAGATGGCGGTCGAGCCGTGCCGTCGACGGTGGCCCAGGCCATAGCTGTAAGCGATGAAGCCCAACGCGCCGATGGCCACGACGAACAGCAGATTGATGACGGTTGCCGGGACATGATTGTCCTGCTCGGCGCGGCGCTTTTCATTGACGTTGTAGACGTCGGTCAACGACTGGATCACCAGGTTCATGGCGGCTGTCGCTTCGCCCTGGGCCTCGGCGGCGGCAGCCAGATTCCATAACTGGTCCTCGATCGTCCGGGACGATTCGCTGGCGGCCTTCAACAGTTTCTCGTCCGTGCCGGCGCGCATGAATTCAATCCGCGCCGAGACGTAATCCTTGAGCAGCGCCGACACCTTCCCGCGCAGATCAGACGGCAGCAGCTTCGCCCGCAGATAGGTTGAGCCGATCACCGTGACTTCATCTTGAATCAGTGTTTTGCGCGCTTCGAAACGTGAGGTGGCCAGGGCGAAGTTGAAACCCAGCAACAACGCGAGCAGACCGAGGAGGGCGGTTTGCAAAACGCTGAGGTGGGATCGGGTCGAATCGCTGCTGTGGGTTCGGTGATGACGGCCGAGACGAAAAGCGAGTTCCAGCACCATGCAGAAGATGGCGACCACGATGAAAAACAGAATGATCTCGTCCACGCCCCAGTGCATACAGTGGTCTCTCTGCATTCAAGCTTTGGCATTAACTGTAGGAGAGAACCGCAAAGAGCGGGCATTAACCGCCCTGTGGGCCGGGAGCACTTTTATCGAGGCATAAAAAAACGGCCTACCTTTCGGTAAGCCGTTTTTAGTACTTGGTGGCTACACAGGGACTTGAACCCCGGACCCCAGCATTATGAATGCTATGCTCTAACCAACTGAGCTATGTAGCCAAGTGGCGCGCATTATTGGCTCGTAACAGAGATGTGTCAAGCGTAAATCTAAAATATTTCTCTACGCTTTCAACCGCTTATCCGCCTGACCCGAAAAAACGGGCCAGGGGAGGGCATCAACTGAGCTGAAATCTCCCGGTATTGGCACTCAAGGCCTTGCTGCCCTGGCTCAAGGTGTCCGCTGCCAGGTTCACCGCCCGCGCGCCTTCGAGCAAGCGTACCGCCGCCTGATCGACTTGCTGGATGTTGCCACTGACTTCGTCGGCGGTGGTCGCTTGCTCGTCGACCGCTGTGGCGATCTGCGCCAGGGTGTCGGTAACGCTCTGCACGGCACTGGCAATTTCCCCCAGGCGTTCGCCGAGGCCAGTGACGGCTTGGGCGTCGGACTGAGCCTGGCCGCAAGCGGCTTCCATCAGGCTCACCGCTTCGTTTACGGTGCTGCGCAGGCTGTCGACAGTGCCGGCAATCTGCGCGGTGGAGGACTGGGTGCGTTGCGACAGGCTGCGCACTTCATCGGCCACCACCGCAAAGCCACGACCTTGCTCGCCGGCGCGAGCGGCCTCGATGGCGGCGTTAAGTGCCAACAGGTTGGTCTGCTCGGCAACCCCGCGAATGGTATCCACCACCAACTGAATCTGCTGCCCTTGTTCACTGACCCGGCCCAGTGCTGCAGCGGTGTCGTTCAAGCGCTGATTGAGTTGCTGAATACTCGCTGTCGTGCGCTGGCTGTCACGGCTGCTGTCGGCGGCGATGCGCTGGGTGTGCTGAGCGCTGCCGGAGGCCTGCTCACAACTCTGGGCGACCCCTTGAGAGGTCGCCGCCAATTGCGTGGCCGCCGCGGCGATCTGGCTGATCTGCAACTGCTGAGCTTCGACTTCCCCAAGGGCGCCGCTGGAGTGATGGTTGAGGGTGCGCACCGCGTTGCTCAACTGCAAGGTTTCATGATCGACCCCCAGCAGGCTATTACGCAGTTGCACCACCGCGACATTGAGGGCGGTGCTGATGGCGGCCAGTTCGTCGCGGCCTTGCACCGGTACTTGCAGGCTCAGATTGCCGTCGCGCAAGGCTTCGGCCAGCAGGGTAATGCCGCTGGCGCTGCGACGGATCGAGGCCTGCAAGCAGATGAACAGGTACAGCGCGGCCAGCAGCAGGCAGCCAAAAATGGTCGCTACCAGGATGAACTGGCGGATGGCGGAACCGTGGTAATAGTCCAGACGCTGATCCAGCGACACTAACGACTGCTGACGCAGCGAAGCGAGGTCGGAGAGGAGGCCGTCGAGGCTGCGTTCAAATTCTTCCGGCTTGAGCTTGATGCTGCCGCCGAACACGCCGTCATCAAGGACTTTCAACTCGGCGTCCAGATGCTTGAGGCTGTCATGGTATTGCCCGGCCCAGGCTTGCAACGCGCTGGGCAGCCGCGCTTCCAGCAGGCTTGCGGTTTTGACCAGCTGCTCCCGGGCGTCACCGATGCGGCTGCGCAAGTCCCGCAGTTGCAGACGGCTTTGCAGGGTGAACTGGCCAGATACCACTGACGCCTGGCCGACGCTGGCGAGACGACCGACTCGCTCAATCAGGTCCGGCGCGTGCTGCGTGGAGATCTGCGTCAGCAGATAGGTTTCAAGCCACGGTGCGAGGGTCAGGCGATTGTCCATGGCGATCTGTTCGCGCAAGGCTTGCAGGGCACTCAAGGCATTGGTGAAACGATCGTAACCGTCCGGCCACCAACCGACGCCGCTCAGGCTTTTCGAGTCCAGGCCGTTGAGGGCGGTTTGCAGGGCTTGATAACGGGCCAGGGTTTCGCCCTCGGCGCCTTCGGTTTGAAGTGCGTTGCCGAGGTCCGAGGTGGCTTGGGCGACGGCTGGCTGAACCGTATCGAAAGCAGCCATCGCCGCGATCGTCGCGGGTGTCGGCTGACGATTGGTTTCCGTGGCGCGCCAGCGAGCCGCGCGGTCACGCTGGGCGGCGAGCAGATTATCCAGAGCATCCAGGGCGAGCAGTTGCCGAACCCCGGCACGTTCGCCGGAGATCAGGTTCAGTTTGTCGCGATAGTCCTGACCGATCATCCACAGACTGCCCGTCAACGGCAGGATAAACAGCAGAAACAACAGCTGAAATTTGCGTGCGAAGCCAAAACGCCCCAGCAACCCGATCCCCGGTGATAAAAAAGCCTGCATGCCCCATGACTCCTCTGGACACCACGCGCCATTGGCGTGCGTCGCAACCGTTGCGGTCGCGACCTGTGCCCTTTTAAAAGGCCTCGAAAGTTCACCCTCGCCAGCTCTGTAGGCCGGCTCTGTAGCGAAACTTCCCATTCTCGGTCCCCTTTGTAAGGGGCCGCGTTGAAGCGGATTACCAAGGCAAGATTCAGACCATGGCGTTGCGCTATCACCTTTTCAGCGATGAAAACCGAGGTCGTTAGCAGGCTAAGGGGATGGCGCTGCTGCACCGAAAAATGGCACATTGACGCACCTGCCCGTGTGCACCCATCTGTTGTACGGAAACTCTTATGGCTATCAGCAATGTCCAGACCGGCGCGCAGCCGGCATCCGCGACTTCACAAAGCAGCCCTTTGGTCATGCGCATCATCGGCGCCGTGGCGCTGGCGCATTTGATCAACGACTTGATCCAGTCGGTGCTGCCGTCGATCTATCCGATGCTCAAGGCCAACTATGGCCTGACCTTCACCCAGGTTGGCTTGATCACTTTGACGTTCCAGCTGACGGCTTCGCTGTTGCAGCCGTGGGTCGGTTACTACACCGATCGGCACCCCAAACCCTGGCTGCTACCCGCCGGGACGGTTTGCACATTGATCGGTATTTTGATGATGTCGTTGGTCGCAACTTTTCCGTTGATCCTGCTGTCGGCAGGGCTGATCGGTATCGGCTCCTCGACCTTTCACCCGGAAGCTTCTCGCGTGGCGCGATTAGCGTCTGGCGGGCGGTTTGGTTTGGCGCAGTCGACGTTTCAGGTCGGCGGCAATGCAGGCTCAGCCTTCGGTCCGTTGCTGGCTGCGGCGATCATCATTCCGTTCGGTCAGGGCCATGTGGCCTGGTTCGGACTGTTCGCGGTGTTTGCGCTGTTCGTGCTTTATCGGATCAGCCGCTGGTACGCCAATCACTTGAGCCTATTCAAACTCAAGCAAGGCCAGGCGGCGACGCATGGCTTGTCGAAGAACCGCGTGATCAGTGCACTGGTGGTACTCGGGCTGCTGGTGTTCTCCAAGTATTTCTACATGGCCAGCTTCACCAGTTACTTCACCTTTTACCTGATCGAGAAATTCGACCTGTCGGTGGCCAGTTCACAGTTGCACCTGTTCCTGTTTCTCGGAGCGGTAGCGGCGGGGACCTTCTTCGGTGGGCCGATCGGCGACAAGGTCGGGCGTAAGGCGGTGATCTGGTTCTCGATCCTCGGCGTAGCGCCGTTCACCCTGATCCTGCCTCATGTGGACCTGTTCTGGACCAGCATCCTCAGCGTCGTGATCGGCTTCATCCTGGCGTCAGCTTTCTCGGCGATCGTGGTGTATGCCCAGGAACTGGTGCCGGGCAATGTCGGGATGATTGCCGGGGTGTTCTTCGGATTGATGTTCGGCTTTGGCGGGATTGGCGCGGCGTTGCTTGGGCATTTGGCGGACATACACGGCATCGAATACGTGTACTTGCTGTGTTCGTTCCTGCCGTTGTTCGGTGTGCTGGCGATCTTCCTGCCGAGAACCAAAAAGGCCTGACCCCCACACAAATCCCACATTGGTTTGGTGGATGATTATTACAGGCACAAAAAAGCCGCGTATCAAACGCGGCTTTTTCTTGGGCGGGTGCTTCGTTGTGAATAAAGTTACACGTTGAAACGGAAGTGCATCACGTCGCCGTCTTTAACGATGTAGTCCTTGCCTTCCAGGCGCCATTTACCGGCTTCTTTGGTGCCGGCTTCGCCCTTGTACTGGATGAAGTCGTCGTAGGCGATGACTTCGGCGCGGATGAAGCCTTTTTCGAAGTCGGTGTGGATCACGCCAGCGGCTTGTGGTGCGGTAGCGCCCACGCGGACGGTCCAGGCGCGGACTTCTTCGACACCGGCGGTGAAGTAGGTCTGCAGGTGCAGCATTTCGTAGCCGGCGCGAATTACACGGTTCAGGCCAGGTTCTTCAAGGCCCAGGGCTTCGAGGAACATGTCTTTCTCTTCGCCGTCATCCAGCTCGGCGATTTCGGCTTCGATCTTGTTGCAGACCGGAACCACCATGGCGCCTTCTTCTTCGGCGATGGCTTTGACGATGTCCAGCAGCGGGTTGTTCTCGAAACCGTCTTCAGCAACGTTGGCGATGTACATGACCGGCTTGGTGGTCAGCAGGTGGAAGCCACGAATCACCGCTTTGTCGTCGGCGCCCATGGTCTTCATCAGCGTACGAGCAGGCTTGCCGAGGGTGAAGTGAGCAATCAGTTGCTCCAGCAGGCCTTTCTGGACCACGGCGTCCTTGTCGCCACCCTTGGCGTTTCGGGCGACTTTCTGCAGTTGCTTCTCGCAGCTGTCGAGGTCGGCAAAGATCAGTTCCAGGTCGATGATTTCGATGTCGCGTTTCGGGTCGACGCTGTTGGAGACGTGAATCACGTTCTCGTCTTCGAAGCAGCGGACTACGTGCGCGATGGCATCGGTTTCACGGATGTTGGCGAGGAACTTGTTGCCCAGGCCTTCACCTTTCGAGGCGCCGGCTACCAGGCCTGCGATGTCGACGAATTCCATGGTGGTCGGCAAGACGCGCTTTGGATTGACGATGGCCGCCAGGGCTTCCAGACGCGAATCCGGCATCGGCACGATACCGGTGTTCGGTTCGATGGTGCAGAAGGGGAAGTTCTCGGCCGCGATCCCGGATTTGGTCAGGGCGTTGAACAGGGTGGACTTGCCGACGTTAGGCAGGCCGACGATGCCGCAATTGAATCCCATGGTGTTTTCCCCGAGGAGTAGAGTCAGGCCTTCTGGCTGTGCAGGTTTTTCATCGCGCGGTTCCATTCACCGGCGAGGATATCCGGCAGCACGCCGAGGGCAAAGTCGATGCTGGCATCGAGTTTTTCCTGTTCGGCGCGTGGCGCACGACCCAGGACGAAATTTGAAACCATACTGGCAACGCCCGGGTGGCCAATGCCAAGCCGCAAGCGGTGAAAGGTATTCTGATTGCCCAGTTGCGCGATGATGTCGCGCAACCCGTTGTGACCGCCATGGCCGCCGCCCTGTTTGAGCTTGGCTACACCCGGTGGCAGGTCGAGTTCGTCATGCGCTACCAAAATTTCTTCAGGCGTAATGCGGAAGAAGCCGGCAAGTGCCGCGACGGCTTGGCCGCTGCGGTTCATGTAGGTGGTGGGAATCAGCAGACGAACATCCTGATCCTGATGCGAGTAGCGCCCGGTCAGGCCGAAATATTTGCGATCCGCCACAAGGTTTACGCCTTGTGCGTTCGCGATGCGCTCAACAAAAAGGGCCCCTGCGTTATGCCGGGTCTGTTCGTATTCAGCGCCTGGATTTCCCAGGCCAACGATCAGTTTGATGGCAGTCACGATAGGGGCCCTTCCTTGGAGTGGTGGATAACATCGCCGCGACAGTTGTGTGCGGCGAAAGTGGACGACAAGTGCTCATTTACCATTATGTAAACTCCGCGTTCTCGCCCGCTTTCTCGCTACGCTCTAGTCCGCGATGTTTCCGGTCACTCCGGCGAACAGAGTGAAATTACTCTGCTGCGCCTTCTTCGGTAGCTTCTGGAGCAACACGTGGAGCGTGGACGTTGGCAACAGCCTTGTCATCACCGTGTGCCAGAGCAACAAACTCAACGCCTTTAGGGGCTTTGAGGTCAGACAGGTGAATGATCGAACCGATTTCGGCGTTAGCCAGGTCGACTTCGATGAATTCAGGCAGGTCTTTCGGCAGGCACGAAACTTCGATTTCAGCAACAACGTGCGAAACTTCGCCGCCTTTCTTGATCGGCGCTTCTTCACCAACAAAGTGTACAGGCACGATAGCGGTCAGTTTCTGGCCAGCTACAACGCGTACGAAGTCAGCGTGCATCACGTGGCCTTTGGCCGGGTGACGCTGCAGAGCTTTGATGATTACGTTTTGCTTGGTACCGCCAACGTTCAGCTCGATGATGTGGCTGTAAGCCGCTTCGTTTTCGAGCAGTTTGGCAACTTCTTTAGCCAGCATGCTGATGGATTCAGGGGCTTTTTCGCCACCGTAAACTACAGCAGGTACCAGGCTTGCGAGACGACGCAGGCGGCGGCTCGCACCTTTCCCCAGGTCGGAACGCACTTCAGCATTCAGAGTAAAATCGTTCATGTTGTATCTCCAAAATAACCACATTCGCCCCAGCGTTTGCGACCAGCGCTAAAGGCGATATGGGCAAAAAAGCCCCGCCCCGACAGGAATGCCGGGGCGGGGCGCTTTTCGTCAACGAGATATTCGAGAAGGGCAGGGCCCTTAACGGAACATCGCGCTGATCGATTCTTCGTTGCTGATGCGGCGAACCGCTTCGGCAACTACCGGCGCGATATCCAGTTGACGGATACGCGAGCAGGCTTGAGCAGCAGCGGACAACGGGATGGTGTTAGTCACCACCAGTTCGTCCAGCATGGAATTTTCGATGTTTTCGATCGCCCGACCGGACAGCACAGGGTGTGTGCAGTAGGCGAAAACCTTGGCAGCGCCATGCTCTTTCAGGGCCTTGGCCGCGTGGCACAGAGTGCCGGCGGTATCGACCATGTCATCGACCAGAATACAGGTACGCCCTTCGACATCACCGATGATATGCATCACTACAGAGTCAAAGCCTTTCTCACGCCGATTGACGATGATCCCGAGATCCACGCCCAGGGATTTGGCAACAGCACGTGCACGCACGACGCCGCCAATGTCCGGGGACACGATCATCAGGTTTTCGAAGCGCTGATCTTCAATGTCATCCACCAGTACCGGGGAGCCGTAGATGTTATCTACCGGAATATCGAAGAAACCCTGGATTTGGTCAGCATGCAGATCAACCGTGAGAACACGGTCGATGCCGACTACGGTAAGCATGTCAGCAACGACTTTCGCGCGGATAGCCACACGTGCG
>NZ_JBIWAM010000040.1:0-34245 GCF_044760065.1 Pseudomonas sp. NPDC098740
AGCAAACGAGGTCCGAAGGTGCCCAAATCAAAGGAGTGGCTTGAAGGCAAAGCCGCCAATGCCCACGTGTCAACGGATCGGGTGCTCAAGGCCGCTAAAGTCAAAAGACCTTGAAAGGGATGGCTGTAAGAGCGAAACCCTAATCAGCCGTTACCGCAGCAACGGATATGTACACTAAAACCCGAAACCCAATCACCCCACCTGATACCCAAACATTCAGCAAATGCGCAAACCGCCCAGGTTAACAAAACATAACGTGGCGTCGATTGTCAGACCTTTCCAAACCCCGATAGGATAAGCCAGCTTCCGAAGGGGCTCTAGATTGCGTATTTCAGGACTATGCTCCAGAAAAGGCAATCGCAAAGAGCACCCTTATGGCGCCCAGAAAGGTTGAACGACCTAACAATAATAATGGGGGAAGGTCTATGAGTGAGCCTGTCATGGGTGTGGGTATCTGCCGCCCGCCGGCACTACGCAAATTCGCGTTGCTGGCTACAGCGCTCTCGCTGTTGGGCTGTGCCGTGCTGTCGGCACCTGTGCTGGCCGCTGCGGCGCCAGCATCCGACATTGTCTATTCCGTTGAATCTGCCAAAGCCAGCAAGAGCCTGATGCTCGACGTCGTGCACGCCGGCAAGCGTCTGGTGGCGGTCGGGGATCGCGGGCACATTTTGTACTCCGATGACCAGGGCGCGACCTGGACCCAAGCCAAGGTGCCGACCCGACAACTCCTGACCTCGGTGTTTTTCGTCGACGACAAACACGGCTGGGCTGTTGGCCATGACGCGCAAATCCTCGCGAGCGAGGACGGCGGCGTCACCTGGACCAAGCAATTCGAAGATCTGAAACGCGAATCGCCGCTGCTCGACGTCTGGTTCCAGGACGTCAACAGCGGCTTTGCCGTGGGCGCTTATGGTGCGCTGCTGTCAACCACCGACGGCGGCAAAAACTGGGAAGACGCCAGCGATCGCCTCGACAACGAAGACCAGTACCACCTCAACGCCATCGCCGCGGTCAAGGATTCCGGTCTGTTCATCGTCGGCGAGCAGGGCAGCATGTTCCGCTCCGCCGACGGGGGTCAGACCTGGGAGAAGCTTGAAGGTCCCTATGAGGGCTCACTGTTTGGCGTGATCGGCACCGCTCAAGCCAATACGCTGCTGGCCTACGGGCTGCGGGGCAATCTGTTTCGCTCCACCGATTTCGGCACGACCTGGGAGCCGGTTGAGCTCAAGGCCGCTCGCGGTGCGCTGGAATTCGGTCTGTCCGGCGCGACGCTGCTCGACGACGGTTCCATCGTGATCGTCGGCAACGGTGGCTCGGTGATCCGCAGCAACGACAACGGCGAAACCTTCAGCATATTCAACCGTCCGGATCGCATTTCCGTTTCGGCGGTCACGGCAGCTGGCAACGGCAATCTGATTCTGGCAGGACAGGGCGGCGTTCGCGTCACCTCGCCAACCGGAGCCGGTGCAGAAAATGGAAAAAACGGGTCGTCCAAATGAGCCGGGCAAATAATAAGAAGGCGGGTCTATGACATCCTTGAGCAGTCATCATCAAGACAAGGCGACGTTTCTCGAACGCCTGATTTTCAACAACCGCCCGGCAGTGATCACCATCTGCCTGCTGGTGAGTATTTTCCTGTTCTGGCAGGCGACCCTGATCCGGCCGTCCACCAGTTTCGAAAAAATGATCCCGCTCGAACATCCGTTCATTCAAAAGATGATGGAGCACCGCAACGATCTGGCGAACCTGGGTAACACGGTGCGCATCTCGGTGGAAGCCACTGATGGCGACATCTTCTCCAAGGAGTACATGGAGACTCTGCGTCAGATCAACGATGAGGTGTTCTACATCTCCGGTGTTGACCGTTCCGGCCTCAAGTCGCTGTGGAGCCCGAGCGTACGCTGGACCGAAGTGACAGAGGAGGGCTTCGCCGGTGGTGAAGTGATTCCGCAGAGCTACAACGGTTCCCAGCAAAGTCTCGACCTGTTGCGCAACAACGTGCTCAAGTCCGGTCAGGTCGGGCGTCTGGTGGCCAACGACTTCAAGTCGAGCATTGTCGATATCCCGCTGCTGGAGTCTTACCCGGACCCGCAGGACCAAGGCAAGCTGCTGGCGCTGGACTATCGCAAGTTCTCTCATGAACTCGAAGACAAGATCCGCAACAAGTTCGAAGCCCAGAACCCCAACGTACAGATCCACATCGTCGGTTTCGCCAAGAAGGTCGGCGACCTGATCGATGGGCTGGTCATGGTGGTGATGTTCTTCGGCGTTGCCTTCATCATCACGTTGATCCTGCTCTACTGGTTCACCAACTGCATGCGCAGCACCGTGGCGGTGTTGAGCACCACGTTGGTGGCGGTGGTCTGGCAGCTCGGTTTGATGCACTTCTTCGGATTCGGGCTCGATCCCTACTCGATGCTGGTGCCGTTCCTGATCTTCGCCATTGGTATTTCCCACGGTGTGCAGAAGATCAACGGTATTGCCTTGCAGTCCAGCGAGGCAGACAACGCCTTGACTGCGGCGCGGCGCACGTTCCGTCAGCTGTTCCTGCCGGGGATGATTGCGATCCTCGCCGATGCGGTCGGTTTCATAACGCTGCTGATCATCGATATCGGCGTGATTCGTGAACTGGCCATCGGCGCGTCTATCGGCGTGGCGGTCATCGTGTTCACCAACCTGATCCTGCTGCCAGTGGCAATTTCCTACGTCGGCATCAGCAAACGTGCCGTGGAACGCAGCAAGAAAGACGCGCACCGCGAACACCCGTTCTGGCGTCTGCTGTCGAATTTTGCCAGCCCGAAAGTTGCACCGGTGTCCATCGCGCTGGCCTTGCTGGCCTTCGGCGGCGGCCTCTGGTACAGCCAGAACCTGAAAATCGGTGACCTGGATCAGGGCGCTCCGGAACTGCGTCCGGACTCGCGCTACAACAAGGACAACAACTTCATCATCAGCAATTACTCCACCAGTTCCGACGTGTTGGTAGTGATGGTCAAGACCAAGTCCGAAGGCTGCTCGCGCTACGAAGCCATGGCGCCGATCGACGAGCTGATGTGGAAGATGCAGAACACCGAGGGCGTGCAGTCGGCGATCTCGTTGGTGACGGTGTCCAAGCAGATGATCAAGGGCATGAACGAAGGCAACCTGAAATGGGAAACCCTGTCGCGTAACCCGGACGTGCTGAACAACTCGATCGCTCGGGCTGATGGCCTGTACAACAACAGTTGCTCCCTGGCGCCGGTGCTGGTGTTCCTCAACGATCACAAGGCCGCCACTCTGGATCGCGCCGTGCATGCGGTACAAGACTTCGCCAAGGAGAACAACAAGGAAGGCCTGGAATTCATCCTCGCCGCCGGTAACGCCGGGATCGAGGCCGCCACCAACGAGGTGATCAAGGAATCCGAGCTGACCATCCTGATCCTGGTGTACATCTGCGTGGCGACCATGTGCATGATCACCTTCCGCTCCTGGGCAGCGACGTTGTGCATCGTGCTGCCGCTGGTCCTGACCTCGGTACTCGGTAACGCCCTCATGGCCTTCATGGGCATTGGCGTGAAAGTCGCGACCCTGCCGGTTGTGGCGCTCGGGGTGGGGATTGGCGTGGATTACGGCATCTACATCTACAGCCGTCTGGAAAGCTTCCTGCGTGCCGGTCTGCCGTTGCAAGAGGCGTACTACCAGACGCTGAAGTCCACCGGTAAAGCCGTGCTGTTCACCGGCCTGTGCCTGGCGATCGGCGTGTGCACCTGGATCTTCTCGGCCATCAAGTTCCAGGCCGATATGGGTCTGATGCTGACTTTCATGCTGCTGTGGAACATGTTTGGCGCACTGTGGCTGCTGCCAGCGCTGGCGCGGTTCCTGATCAAGCCGGAGAAACTGGCGGGGCAGAAGGGCAATTCGTTGTTCGCACACTGATCGATCGCTGAAACAAAAAAGCCGCAACCCAGGTTGCGGCTTTTTTATTCGAAGATCAAAAGATCGCAGCCTTCGGCAGCTCCTACAGGTAACGCGTGCAACGTTGAATTGCGGGTGTACTCGGGCAACGTAGGAGCTGGCGAAGCCTGCGATCTTTTGACTTTGCTTTTATGACAAATCGGTACCCAGCACCGCATTCAGCGCACTACGCGCATCATCCAGCTGAACCAACGTCGCATGCCGCGCACCCAGCGCATCACGATTCTCGATAGCCGTCAGAATCGCCTTGTGCCGGGGCAACGCCAGTTCATGCAGGTTCGGCCGCTGGTTGGAGTGTTTCAAGGCTTCGGCAATCGCCACCGACAGCATGTTGCACAGGTTGGCCAGCAAGTCGTTATGGGTCGCATCGGCAATCCGGCTATGGAAATCCAGGTCCGGTTGCAAGAGCGCTTCGGGGGTCGGTGCCGCTTCCATACGTTGGTAAGCTTCACCGATGGAGGCGATGTCATCGTCCGTGGCGAACTGCGCAGCGAGGGCGGCCGCAGCGGGTTCGATGATGCTGCGCACGCTGGTCAGCAAATCGAAGAATTCATTTTGCGGGCTGCTTTGCATCAGCCAATGCAGCACATCGGGATCGAGCATGTGCCATTCCTTGCGCTGCTTGACCACCGTGCCCACTCGCGGACGGGAATACACCAGGCCCTTGGCGACCAAAACCCGGGTGGCTTCGCGCAGGACTGGACGGCTGACCGCGTACTCCTCGCACAACAGGGCTTCGGCGGGCAGTTTGTCACACGGTTTGAAGCGTCCGGAAACGATCTGCATGCCCAGTTCCTGGACGATGCGCGAGTGCATGCTTTTGCGGTCGGAGGGTTTGCGGTAATCCATGGGGAACGGCGCGATCCTGGGCGATGGGGTGCCGCGCATGATAACAGGCGCGAGCGCAATCTTGAGGCAGGCGTAGACCAAATGTGGGAGCGAGCTTGCTCGCGATTGCGCAAGGTCAGCCAACATAGATGTTGAATGCTGAGCCGCTATCGCGAGCAAGCTCGCTCCCACAGGGGGGGTTGTAGGGTTAGTGGGAGTGGCGCGGTACTTCAGAGCCGCGGCAGCCGACCAGGAAATCGAAATCGCAACCCTGATCCGCCTGCAGCACATGGTCGATGTACAGCTGACGATAACCGCCCACGATCAGTTGCTGCGGCGGTTGCAGATCGGCCATGCGCGCCGCCAGTTCGGCGTCGGGAATGTCCAGGTGCAGACGACCGTTGGCGCAGTCGAGTTCGATCCAGTCACCTTCCTTCACCGTCGCCAAAGGTCCGCCAGCGGCCGCTTCCGGGGCCACGTGCAGAACGACAGTGCCGTATGCCGTGCCGCTCATGCGCGCATCGGAAATACGCACCATGTCCGTCACACCCTGGGCCAGCAACTTGGCCGGCAAGCCCATGTTGCCAACTTCGGCCATTCCCGGATAACCCTTCGGACCGCAGTTCTTCATCACCAGAATCGAGTTGGCATCCACATCCAGCTCCGGATCGTTGATCCGCGCCTTATACATGTCGAAGTTCTCGAACACCACCGCACGCCCGCGATGTTGCATCAGTTCGGCGCTGGCGGCTGAAGGCTTGAGCACCGCACCCAGTGGTGCGAGGTTGCCGCGCAACACACAGATGCCGCCGTCGGAGCGGATTGGGTTGTCGAGGGTGCGGATCACTTCATCCTGACCGTAGATCGGTGCGTCTTTGGTGTTCTCGCCGAGGGTCTTGCCGTTGACGGTCAGGGCATTCGGATTCGGAATCAGGTTGGCTTCACCCAGACGACGCAGCACCCCTGGCAGGCCACCGGCGTAATAGAACTCTTCCATCAGGAAACGCCCGGACGGTTGCAGGTCGACGATGGTCGGCATGCCGCGACCGATGCGGGTCCAGTCATCCAGGTCCAGCTCGACACCGATACGGCCGGCAATGGCTTTCAAATGGATCACGGCGTTGGTCGAACCACCGATGGCAGCGTTCACGCGAATGGCGTTTTCGAAGGCTTCTTTGGTGAGGATTTTCGACAGCTTCAAATCTTCGCGAACCATCTCCACCGCGCGCATGCCGGACATGTGCGCCAGTACATAACGGCGCGCATCGACGGCAGGAATCGCCGCGTTGTGGGGCAGGGAAGTGCCCAGTGCTTCAGCCATGCAGGCCATGGTCGACGCGGTGCCCATGGTGTTGCACGTGCCGGCCGAGCGGGACATGCCGCCCTCGGCCGCAAGGAAATCGTCAATGGTGATGGTGCCGGCTTTCACTTGTTCGCTGAGCTGCCAGACCACGGTGCCCGAGCCGATGTCCTGGCCTTTGTGCTTGCCATTGAGCATCGGCCCGCCGGTGACGACAATGGCCGGCACGTCACAACTGGCCGCGCCCATCAACAACGCCGGGGTGGTTTTGTCGCAGCCGGTCAGCAGCACAACACCGTCAATAGGGTTGCCGCGAATCGCTTCTTCGACGTCCATGCTCGCCAGGTTGCGAGTGAGCATGGCGGTCGGACGCAGGTTCGACTCGCCGTTGGAGAACACCGGGAATTCCACGGGAAAGCCCCCAGCCTCGATCACCCCACGTTTGACGTGCTCCGCAATCTGGCGGAAATGCGCGTTGCACGGGGTCAGTTCCGACCAGGTGTTGCAGATGCCGATGATCGGCTTGCCGTGGAACTGGTGGTCGGCGATGCCCTGATTCTTCATCCAGCTGCGGTACATGAAGCCGTTCTTGTCAGCAGTGCCAAACCATTGGGCGGAGCGCAGGGTGGGTTTCTTATCAGACATGATCGGGTCTCTTGTTGTATGACTATATTGTTCGAGCTGAGGGTAACATAGGCGTAAATTCGGTAGTTTGGAAGAGTTGTTGCGTAAATAGTATTACTATATAGTCCGTTTCAACGGAGGGATTGCCCTGGCGGTTTTCCGCGAGAGGCGTCCCCCGAGGTTCTATAACAACAATCGGAGACCGATCTCATGAACCAGGAATTGCGGCTTATTCGTCGCATCACGCTGAAACTGATTCCCTTCCTGATCCTGCTGTACCTGATCGCCTATGTGGATCGCTCCGCCGTAGGCTTCGCCAAGTTGCACATGGGCGCCGACCTCGGCATCGGTGACGCCGCTTACGGGCTGGGTGCCGGGCTGTTTTTCATTGGCTATTTCCTGCTGGAAATCCCTAGCAACCTGATGCTCGAACGCTTTGGCGCGCGGCGCTGGTTCGCGCGGATCATGGTCACCTGGGGCGCCATCACCATCGGTATGGCCTTCGTCCAGGGGCCGCACAGCTTCTATGTGATGCGCTTTCTGCTCGGCGCGGCGGAAGCCGGGTTCTTTCCCGGCGTTCTCTACTACATCACCCAGTGGTTCCCTGTGCGCCATCGCGGCAAGATCCTCGGGTTATTCATCCTTTCCCAACCCATCGCCATGTTGATCACCGGTCCGGTGTCCGGTGGTCTGCTCGGCATGGACGGCATTCTTGGCCTGCATGGCTGGCAGTGGCTGTTCATCGTCATCGGCGCCCCGGCGATCCTGTTGACCTGGCCAGTGCTGCGTTGGCTGCCGGACGGTCCGAAACAGGTGAAGTGGATGGACCAGGCCGAAAAGGACTGGCTGACCGGCGAACTGAAAAAGGATCTTGAGGAATACGGCCAGACCCGCCACGGCAATCCGTTGCACGCCCTCAAGGACAAACGTGTCTTGCTGCTGGCGCTGTTCTATCTTCCGGTGACCCTAAGCATCTACGGCCTGGGCTTGTGGTTGCCGACCCTGATCAAGCAGTTCGGTGGCACGGATCTGGTGACCGGTTTCGTGTCGTCGGTGCCATACATCTTCGGGATCATCGGGTTGCTGATCATTCCGCGCAGTTCCGACCGCTTGAATGATCGCTACGGCCACTTGGCGGTGCTTTACGTGTTGGGTGCCATCGGCCTGTTCCTCAGCGCCTGGCTGACGGTGCCGGTGCTGCAACTGGCGGCGTTGTGCCTGGTGGCCTTCGCGCTGTTTTCCTGCACCGCGGTGTTCTGGACTTTGCCGGGCCGCTTCTTTGCCGGCGCCAGTGCCGCGGCCGGGATCGCCTTGATCAACTCGGTGGGCAACCTCGGCGGCTACATCGGTCCGTTCGTGATCGGCGCACTGAAGGAATACACCGGCAACCTGGCGTCGGGGCTGTACTTCCTTTCGGGTGTGATGGTGTTCGGGCTGGTGTTGACTGGTGTGGTCTATCGCCTGTTGGAACGCAAGCACGTACTGCCGGCCGACCAGTTCGCTGCCAGCGCCCGTAGTGCGACTCGCACCTGACACATCACACAGATCCCTTGTGGGAGCGAGCCTGCTCGCGAAGGCGGAGAGTCAGCCAACAGAGATGTTGGATGGGATGGCCTCTTCGCGAGCAGGCTCGCTCCCACAGGGTGCAATGCCGACTTCAAGATTGTTACAGGAGAAAATCATGCGTTTAGTTCAGTTCGAATTGGGTAACGGTGAGCGCCGGGTGGGCGTGGTCGAAGACGGTCTGGTGCGCGAAGTGCAGGGCGCGCGCACCGTTCGCGACCTGGCGTTGGCCGCGATCCAGGCCGGCGTCAATCTTGAGCAGCAGGTAAAAACCCTGGGCCTGGGCATCAGCCATGACTATGCAGAACTGTTGGCCACGTTGCGCATCCTGCCACCGCTGGATCACCCGGACCCGGCGCACATGCTGGTCAGCGGTACGGGCCTGACCCATTTGGGCAGTGCGTCGGCCCGGGACAAGATGCATCAGCAAGTCGGCGACGAAGCGGCGATGACCGACACCATGCGCATCTTCAAATGGGGCGTGGAGGGCGGCAAACCGGTAGCGGGGCAGGCCGGCGTACAACCGGAATGGTTCTACAAGGGCGACGGCAGCATCGTCGTGCGTCCGGGCCAACCGTTCCCGTTGCCACCGTTCGCCGAAGACGCGGGGGAGGAGCCGGAGCTCAGCGGGCTCTACGTCATCGGCCTGGACGGCAAACCGTATCGACTCGGTTTTGCTGTGGGCAACGAGTTCTCCGATCACGTAATGGAACGCAAGAATTACCTCTACCTGGCCCATTCCAAACTGCGCAGCTGCAGTTATGGCCCGGAACTTCGGGTCGGTGAACTGCCAGAGCATCTGGCAGGCACCAGCCGCATCCTGCGTAACGGTGAAGTGCTGTGGCAGAACGAGTTTCTCAGTGGCGAGGCCAACATGTGCCACAGCCTGGAGAACCTCGAGTACCACCATTTCAAGTACAGCCAGTTCCTGCGCCCGGGCGACGTGCACATTCACTTCTTCGGCACCGCGACCCTGTCCTTTGCCGACGGCATTCGCACCCAGGCGGGTGACGTGTTCGAGATCAGTCAGGCCGAGTTCGGTGCACCGTTGATCAACGGTATTGCACCGGTTGAAGCGGCGTTCGAGCCCGGCACCGTTGGCACCCTTTAAGGAGATAGGCATGACCCGAATTCTTGGTCACAACTACATCGGCGGTCAGCGCAGTGCGGCCGGCCCGCTCAAACTACAGAGCGCCGACGCCAGCACGGGCGAGGCTTTGCCCCACGATTTCTTCCAGGCGACCCCGGAAGAAGTCGATGCCGCCGCCAAGGCAGCCGCCGCGGCTTATCCGACGTATCGGAGCTTGAGCGCCGAACGTCGGGCGCAATTTCTCGATGCGATAGCCAATGAACTGGACGCTCTGGGCGATGACTTTGTTGCGGTGGTCTGTCGCGAAACCGCGCTGCCTGCCGCACGCATTCAAGGCGAACGCGGTCGCACCAGCGGCCAGATGCGTCTTTTCGCCAAGGTGCTGCGTCGCGGTGATTTCTACGGTGCGCGGATCGATCAGGCATTGCCTGAGCGCCAACCGTTGCCGCGTCCGGACCTGCGTCAGTACCGCATCGGCCTCGGGCCGGTCGCCGTGTTTGGCGCCAGTAACTTTCCGTTGGCGTTCTCTACGGCTGGCGGCGACACCGCGTCGGCGTTGGCCGCCGGTTGCCCGGTGGTGTTCAAGGCCCACAGCGGTCACATGGCCACCGCCGAACGGGTGGCCGACGCGATCATCCACGCCGCAGAAAAAACCGGCATGCCGGCCGGCGTGTTCAACATGATCTACGGCGGTGGGGTCGGCGAAGCGCTGGTCAAGCATCCGGCAATTCGGGCGGTTGGCTTTACCGGCTCGCTCAAGGGCGGCCGTGCGTTGTGTGACATGGCCGCCGCACGTGCGCAGCCGATTCCGGTGTTTGCCGAGATGTCGAGCATCAACCCGGTGATCGTGTTGCCGCAGGCGCTGCAAACTCGCGCCGAATCGGTCGCCCGTGACCTGACCGCTTCGGTGGTTCAGGGCTGTGGTCAGTTCTGCACCAATCCCGGTTTGGTGATCGGTATTCGTTCGCCGCAGTTCAGCGCGTTTGTGCAACAGGTGGCGGGCCTGATCGGCGATGAGCCGGCGCAAACGATGCTCAATGCCGGGACCCTGAGCAGCTATGGCCAAGGCCTGCAAAAACTCCTCGCTCATCCGGGCATCCAGCACCTGGCCGGCCAGGCACAGCAGGGCAATCAGGCTCAGCCGCAACTGTTCAAGGCCAATGTCAGCCTGTTGATCAATGGCGATGAAGTGCTGCAGGAAGAGGTGTTCGGCCCGACCACGGTGTTCGTCGAAGTCGCCGATCAGACGCAACTCAGTACTGCATTGAACGGCCTGCACGGGCAGTTGACCGCGACGATCATTGGCGAGCCGGCGGACTTCGAGCAGTTCGCTGAGCTGACGCCGTTGCTGGAACAAAAGGTCGGACGGATCCTGCTCAACGGCTATCCGACCGGCGTGGAAGTCTGCGATTCGATGGTCCACGGCGGTCCGTATCCGGCAACTTCCGATGCGCGCGGCACGTCGGTGGGCACCTTGGCCATCGACCGCTTCCTGCGCCCGGTGTGCTTCCAGAACTACCCCGACAGCCTGCTGCCGGATGCCTTGAAGAATGGCAATCCGTTGCGTATTCAGCGGTTGGTGGACGGGCAGCCGTCCCGCGAAGCGATCTAACGGCGAGCACAATCCCCTGTGGGAGCGAGCCTGCTCCGGGCGGCGTTCCGACGATGAGTCCCTGTCAATCACATCAATGTTGAATGACACACCGCCATCGCGAGCAAGCTCGCTCCCACATTGGACTGAAGCGTAATGAGCTATCATTGCGTCTTTCCCATTCAAAGATTGACTGCCATGACTGCCGCAACCGACACCTTGCTCGCCACCCTCGAACACTGCGATATGGTGGAAATCGACGGGCTGCACGCCTTCGAATTCTCCCTCGATGAAGACGATAACCTGCACATCGAATGCTTGGACGGTCGTGTGTCCAAGCACTGGGAGTTCACCCCGGCCGAGGTCGAGGCCGCGACCTTCGATCCAGACCTGCAAAGCTGGCTGATCACCGGTGATTCTGGCGAGCACCGGTTGGTGTGCATGACCGCGTTCCGCGGTGATGACGACGAGGAAGAAGCGAATGAGGATGTGTAAGCTCTGGCCACTGTTGATGGCCGGCAGCGTCGGCGCGATGGGTTTTCAGGTTGCCTCGGCCGACGACTATCAGTTGCTGGTCGGTTCCTACACAGCCGGTCAGAGCCAGGGGATTTATCGCCTGAACTTCGACGCCACCACCGGGCAGATCGACGCCAAACCACTGCAAGTGGTCAAGAGCGAAAACCCATCCTGGCTGACCCTGTCCAAGGATCAGCGTCAGCTGTTCGTGGTCAACGAAAACGGCCCGGGACAGACCGATCCGGTAGGGCGCGTCAGCAGTTATGCGATCGATCCCAAAACCCATGAGCTGAGCCTGATCAATCAGGTGCAGAGTCTGGGCAACGAGCCGACTCATTCGAGCCTCGGCTTTGAAGCCAGTCACCTGTTTGTCAGCAACTATTCGGTGGCTGAAGATCCGGGCGGCACGCTGGCAGTATTGCCGGTGGGCGCCGATGGCAAGCTCAAACCCGTGGTGCAGATGAGCAGCCATCCATCAAGCCGGGTCAATTCCGAGCGGCAGATGTCGGCGCACGTGCATTCGACGGTTTCGTCGCCGGACGGCAAGTATGTGTTCTCCAATGACTTGGGCGCTGACAAGATATTTGCCTACCGCTTCGACCCAAAGGCCAATCCGGAACTGCCCTTGACCGCCGCTACACCGGCGTCCGTCCAGTTGCCACCCGGTAGCGGGCCGCGTCATCTGCTGTTCAGCGCCGATGGCAAGCATGCGTGGCTGACCATGGAAATGAGCGCACAGGTTGCGGTGTTCGATTACAAGGACGGCAAACTCGAGCAAACGCAGATGGTCGAGCTGGCGACGGGTCAGCCGACATCGGACAAGGCAGCCGCTGCGCTTCACGCGTCGACGGATGGCAAGTTCCTCTACGTCAGCAACCGTGGCACCGCCAATCAGCTGCTGGTGTTCGCCATCGATCCTGCGACCGGGCACCTCAAGGAGCTGCAGCGCCGTTCCGTTGAAGGTGATCACCCGCGTGAGTTCAGCCTCGATCCGAGCGGCAAGTTCTTGTTGATCGCCAATCAGAAAAGCAACCAGATTGTCGTTGTCGAGCGCGATTCAAAGACAGGCCTGCTGGGTAAAACCGTGCAAAAACTGCCGATGGATGCCCCGAGCGACCTCAAGTTCCTGGTGCGTCAATAGGCCGCAGGTCCCGGTTGATGGGGCCTGCATCCTTCTATTAATGACGCTGATATCTGCTAATGCTACAAAAGATTTCAAGGCGCCAACCTCGAAGGTTAAGTTTGCTTCACGGCCCCACCGGGCAAGCAAGCCAACTGAATCCGAGGAACATCGCCATGAACTTCAATCTCTTCTCCGTAATCGCCGCTTCCGCTATCTCTGCCACCGTTGCTTTGCCAGCCAGCGCCAGCGTTGAAATCAGCGACAAAAAATCCCACGCCCAAAGCTACACCCAGAAATACCTGCAACAGAGCGCCAACTTTTACGCGGCTCTGGATCACAAGACCCAAGCCTGAAATTTAAACCCTGCACCCTTTATGCAGGAGCGAAGTCACTTGCGCCGATCGAGCTGAAAAGCTTTGAGAGACCTCAGTGATGTCGCTCCTGCATAACGCGTTTACGACAGTATCATATTGCTATCAATGTATTGCTTGATATCACATGGCCATAAGTTTAAATTTGACGCTGATTTTTTGACTCCTTCTCATGATAAGGATCGACAGCATGGCAATGCGTCTGGCCGTGGTTCTTTTGTTTCTCTATTCCACCCCCATTCTTTCGGCTGCCCAGCCCGTTCCAGACGAGCCGGATGCGGCCCGCGAGCGCTTGATGAGTTTTATCGAAGACTGAAATAGACTGGCTTAATGATCAACGAAGCTGATGGTCACTATGGATAACCCCGAGTGGTTATCACCGCTTTTTTGTTCGATTCTGTGGGCATCGAAACATGCCTGCGGAGAACATCATGGCCAGCGCAATCATCACTTCTGCCAAATACGGCGCCTACCTGGCTATCGCTCTTTACGTAGCCATGGTGCTGGTTTTCAGCCTCTCGCCTCAATCGCAACAGACCCTCGATGCGCCGATTCAAGTCGCTCATCCCGGCATCCAGTTTGAACACCGTTCGCAAAGCGCGATGGTCGATCAGGCTGAACTCGCAGGAGTCGCCGGGGAATGAAAGGGCACAGACTTTGGGTCATCGCCTTCCTGGCGTTCATGACCAATGGATCTTCCTTGCTGGGGATCGGACAGGGCTCGGCGGGGTCGGTGGCGCGGACTATCGAAGCCAATCACAACCTTGCTCGTAACATTGAAACCGCTAAGGCCCTGGGGCTGCTGGCCGGCAATCCGCCAATCGAACGCCAGGACGATTTTTTCGGGCCGTTCCAGGTGGATTGCTCGGCGTTGCGGATGTGTGAAGTTCTCGCCTGAGTCCACCCGTAGGAGCTGCCGAAGGCTGCGATCTTTTGATGTTCGCATTGTCGCTGCCGCCGAAGATCAAAAGATCGCAGCCTTCGGCAGCTCCTACACGGATCGCGAACATCCAGTTACTTTTTCATTACCGATGTAAAAAGCTCCGACTCCAGAAACCGCTGCAACCAGCCCTGCAAACGGTGATGGGGCGTCTGCCCAAACCACTCGCGATCCACATGGGCGAACTGCCGCACAAACGGCATCAGTGCCACATCCGCCAGGCTCGGATGCTCGGCCAGCAAGTAGTCGCGTCCCTCCAGCAACTCATCGAGCCTGCGCAAAAACACCTCGCCCTCGGCGCGATAAAACGCCATTGGCTGCTCGGGGTATCGCTCGGCGTACTTGTAGCGATTCAGGTGCACCTTGAACACCTGATCGTTTTCTTCGATCAGCTCGGCGATGTGGTGCTGCCCGACAGGATCATCCTTGAGTAACCAATCCTGCGGATCGTTCTGCGCCAACGCCCAGTGCATGATCGCCAGGCTTTCATCGATCACCCGACCGTCAACGCTCAGCACCGGCACCGTGCCTTTGCTCGACAGCGCCAGCATTTCGGCAGGTTTGGCCTTCAGACTGACCTCGACAATATTCACCGCAACGCCGGAGTAGAGCAGGGCCATGCGCGCCCGCATCGCGTAGGGGCAGCGGCGGAAGGAATACAGCGTATTCATTTCACCTCCAGCGTACTCAGGCCGTTGCCCTGACGGCGGACCTGAATCTGCACCGGAATCCGTTCATGCATTTCCTGCACGTGTGAAATCACCGCGACTTTTCGTCCCTGCGCTTGCAAGCCGTCGAGAGCATCCATGGCCAGTTGCAGGGATTCCGGATCGAGGCTGCCGAAGCCTTCATCGATGAACAGCGATTCGATTTTCAGCGTGCTCGATGCCATGGACGCCAAACCGAGCGCCAGAGCCAGCGACACCAGGAACGTCTCGCCGCCGGACAACGAATGCACCGAACGCAGCTCATCACCCATCTCGGTGTCCATCACCAACAACCCGAGCATGCTGCCGCCACGTTTGAGGCGATAGCGCCGCACCAGTTGCCGCAACTGAACGTTGGCGTGATGCACCAACAGGTCGAGGTTGTAGGCCTGGGCGATCTTGCGGAAGGTGTCGCCCGTAGCTGAACCGATCAGTGCATTCAAACGTGCCCAGCGCTGGTATTCGGTGTAGGCATCGGCGATCTGCTGCGCGAGGGCCTGATTGGCGTTTTGCCGGCGCAGATCCTCGGCCTGTTCGGCGCGCAGTTCGGCGCAACGGTGTTCGCTGGCGCTGAACAGGTTTTGCAATTCGGCAAGCGCTGTCGCCAGTTGTTCGGTGTCGAGATTACCGTTGTGCTGTGCTTGATGATTGAGCAGACGCTGATCGCGTTCCTGCAACAGGACCTTGGTTTGTTCGATGGCTTTTTCGCTTTGCTGCAATTGCTGACGCAGTTCGCTGACCTGTTGGTCGTCGACACTCAGCAGATCTTCCAGACCACCGTCATCCAGTTCCGGATGCAATGCGCGCCAGTCGGCAATCTTGCCGCTCAGCTCGCGATCTTCGGTTTCCAGTGCCTGCGAGCGCTCCTGCTGGGCCTTGAGTTCGGCGCCCAGCTGCACCAGCCGCGTACGCACGGTTTGCAGTTCCTGATTGGCCGTCGCTTCAGCATTGCGCGCCTGTTCGACGGCTTGATCCAATTGCCGCTGCCACTGCTCGGCGCTGGCGTGTTCGCCGAGCAATTGCGTGAGTTTTTGCTGGCAGGCCTGTTGCTGGTCGGCGAGAGCGGTGAACTGCTGGCGGGCCGTTTCCAACTGCTGGAGGCGAGTGAGTTGGCGGTCCTGTTCTTTCTCCAGCGTCTGCTGCCGTTGTTGCTGTTCGCTGAGTTCATCGCGTTGCTGATCGAGTTGTTCCAGCCGTTGGGTGATCTGCCGGTCCAGTTGCATGAAGGTCGCGGCCGGTTCGTTGCGCAGCGCTTGCAGCGTATCGGCCGGGAGCAGGGTGCTGAACGCCGTCAACTCCTCGTCCAGACGCTGGTGATCACTGCTCAACTCACGTTGTTGGTTGGCCAAGTGCTGGGATGCTTGCTGGCTCGCCGCTTCAGCGCTACGCAGTTGCTGTTGAAGGCGCGCGGCGTCCTGTTGCAGAGAGAGCAGGGCGGTCTGCCGTTGTTCGTCCTGAGTGATGCTCTGGTTTAGCTGACTGCTTTGCTGCACCAGCCAGGCATCGCGTTTGAGCGCATCTTGCGTGAGCAACTGCGCAGATAACGGATGTGCTTCAAGGCTCGGTGCCAGGCTCTGTTGCTGGGTCGCGAGGTGTTCTTGTTGTTGCAGCAACTCCCTTTGCTGCGCAATCACGCCGCCCACTTCAGCGCGCAGGTCTGTGAGCTTTTCTTTCAGCAGGTCGACGGCTTTTTGGGCGTTGGCCTGTTCGCTTTCATCATGCCGGCCAAGGCTCTGCAGCAGAGCTTCGGGCTGATGATAAGGATGGTCGGGGCTGCCACAGACCGGGCACGGCTGATCGTCCTGCAACTGCTCGCGCAGTTCTTCGACGCTGGCGCTGCGGGCCAGGCGCTGGCGTTCCAGCAGCTCGCGGGTGACGCTCAGGGTCTGTTCGGCAACGACCAATTCGTTCTTGGTTTTTACACCGTCCTGGGTCAGACGTTCTCGTTCTTGCTGAGCGGTCAGCTGGCGCTGCTGGAGTCCGGACGCGCGCTTGTCCAGTTCCTGCTGACTGGCCCACAGGCGCGTCAGCTCTTCAAAGGCCCGCTGCTGCTTGCGGTTATCCTGCAACAGACTACCGAGAATCTGAATCTGCTCGGCCACCGCCTCCGGTTCGGCGCCGGCCTCTTTGTACAGCACTTCAAGGCTCTGGCGCTGAGTGGACAGGTCCTCGGCAGCGCGAGCGGCGCTCTGTTCAAGGGCGGCCAGTTCAGCCTGGCCCTTGTTCAGGCGATTGCCGATCAGCATCAGCTGTTGCAGGCGATCACGGTAGGCGTTCCAGGCATCGCACAAGGGCGCCAGAGGGGTGCTTTGCTCAAGCTCCCCGGCAATCCGCTGCAAACGTTCGGCGACCTGTTTCTGTTGGTCTAGCAAGCCTTGAATCGTGTTTTGGCCCTGAGAGCAGGCCCGTTCCGCCTGCTGCTTGAGGTCGGCACCGAGGCCGGCGTCCTTGACCAGGCGAGCGAGGGTGCTTTGCTCTTCGAAGGCCTGACGCAGCAGCGGAGCGCTGGAGGTGTGTTGGCCTTGGGCTTCGACCAGTGCGGTCTGCGCAGCGCTCAGGCTGTTTTCGAGTTGCGCCTGGCGCTCATTCAGTTCGGTTTGCTGTTGGGTGTGCTGCTGAATCTGCGCAGCCAATGGTGTGAGCTGGGCGGTGAGTTCGGTCTTGCGGGCGAACTGGTGCCGTTGCGGGGCCAGTTGCTCCAGGCGAGTCAGCTTCAAACGTTCGCCGGCCAGACCTTCCCAGTGCTGCCGGGCCGATTGCAACTGCTCGGTGGCGCTCTGCTGCTCGTCCTGCAATTGACGCAGGTCCTTGAGCCAGGTGTGTTGCAGCTCCAATTGCTTGAGCTGCGCTTGTTGGGTCTTGAGTTGTTGCTGAGCCTCGCTGAAGCGCTCATCGAGTTCAGCCCGAGCTTCTGGCGACAACGGTGTCACGCCGGTGGCCTGGTCCTGCAGCAGCTTGTGGGTTTCGCGAGCTTCTTTGGTTTTGTCGAAAGCCCGGCGGCCGAGACGCGTATAGAGCGCGGTGTCGGTGAGTTTTTCCAGCAGTTCGCTACGTTCGTTGTCGTTAGCCTTGAGGAAAGCACTGAATTCACTCTGGGCCAGCAACACCGCGCGGGTGAATTGCTCAAAGTTCAGGCCCAGTACGGATTCGAGATGGATTTTGAATTCAACTTTCTGACTGGCCAGCAGTTGATCCAGATCGATGTCGCGCAAACTCTGACGGCTGGCTTGCAGCTTGCCGCCGGCCTTCTCCCGGGCGCGATTAGCCTCCCAGCGAGCGCGGTAACGACGGCCATCGATGCCAACGAAATCGACTTCGGCATAACCTTCACCCGTGCCGCGACGCAGCAACGTGCGGGGATCGCCCGTGCTGATCTCGCCGTCGGCGTCCGGCGCTTTGGCAGACACCTGGGCATTGCTCAGCCGAGGCACAGCACCGAACAGCGCCAGGCACAAGGCGTCGAGCAAGGTGCTTTTACCGGCGCCGGTCGGCCCGGTGATCGCGAACAGACCGGCGCTGGCCAACGGCTCAGCGGTAAAGTCGATTTCAAAGGGCCCGGCCAGTGAGGCGAGGTTTTTCAGGCGGATCGCGAGGATCTTCATGGTTGTTCGCTCTCCATCTGCACGTCTTGCAACAGCTCGGCGAAGTCCTTGAGGGTTTGCTCGTCGACCTCGCTGCCGTAGTTGTCCTGCCAGGCGCGGCTGAACAGCTCCTGAGGCGTGAGCTGGTCGAGTTCGATCAAGGTCGTGCCGTCATCGACGCCATCGCGGCTACCGTTGCCGGCGTATTCAGCGGCGATCCGCACCAGGCGCACGGCTTTGCCTTGCAGGGCGGTTTCCACTTGATATCGCAAGTCGGGTTGCGGCTCATCGAGGCGCACCCGAACTTCCAGCCACGGCTGGCGCTGGATATCGGCCAGCAGGTCGATGTTCGGCAAGTCGGCCAGTTGCAGCAGGATTTCCGCCAATGGCGCGGGACCGGTGCGTTGCAGATTCACCGCCCGGGGGATCAGTTTGGGTTCGACGCTGACCAGGGTTTCGCCGTCGAGTGTGATGTCGAGAATCTGGTGCTGATAGCCGATCTCGGAGAACGACAACGGAATTGGTGAGCCGCTGTAGCGGATACGCTCTTCACCATTGACCTTCTGCGGCTTGTGCAAATGACCGAGTGCGACGTAACTGATGCTCGGCCCGAACAGGCTGGCGGGCAGCGCTTCGGCGTTACCGATGATCAGGCTGCGCTCGGAGTCTTCCGACACCGAACCGCCGGCCATGTGCGCGTGGCTGATAGCGATCAGCGCCTGACCTGGTTTGCGCTTGGCATTGGCTGCTTCGATCAGCCATTCGTGAACCTGACCGATGCCGCGCAGGTAGTTGTCGCCCAAGTGCGCGCCGGTCACTTCGGCGGGGCGCAGGAACGGCAGCGCCAGGCACCAGGCGACGGTTTTGCCTTTGGCGTCCGGCAATGGCAGCAGCAGGCGCTCGGCGTCGAGTTGACCGTCATCCAGCCACAGCACACGACCCAGCGCATGCGTGCGCAAACGCCGCATCAACGGTGCGGGCAGTTCAATGCGCGAGCCGGAATCATGGTTGCCGGCGATCATCACGATGGTCAGCTTCGGCTGCTGTTCATGGGCGCTGACGATGAAGTCGTAGAGGCGTTCCTGGGCTTTGACCGGCGGGTTGACCGTGTCGAAGATATCGCCGGCGATCAGAAGCACATCAGGCTGGTCCAGCTTTAGCTGGCGCAGCAGCCATTCGAGAAAGCAGGCGTGTTCGAAATCGCGTTCCTGGCCATGTAGGTTTTGTCCAAGGTGCCAGTCGGAGGTGTGAAACAGACGCAAGGCAAACTCCGTAGGAAATAAGGTAATGGCCGCGTGGGAAATGATGGCGGCTAAAGGGGAGGGAGTTTACTGGCAAAAGACCGGGGATGCTGAATGCCTTGAAAGATTGCC
This sequence comes from Pseudomonas sp. NPDC098740, assembly GCF_044760065.1. Lineage (NCBI taxonomy): Bacteria > Pseudomonadati > Pseudomonadota > Gammaproteobacteria > Pseudomonadales > Pseudomonadaceae > Pseudomonas > Pseudomonas sp. NPDC098740. The sequence continues at coordinate 19,559 of NZ_JBIWAM010000040.1, forward strand.
TGTCGATTGGGAGGTACAGCTTCAGTATGGTAGAGGGCAGTCGAATGCTGTTGCGCAACATCAGGGAGTTTTAATGTTTAAGGAGGCGTCATGACCCAACGGTTACTTCAACTTGATCAAGTGTCGTTCAACCTGCCCGACGGGCGCGTTCTGTTCGATCACTTGAACCACACCTTCAATACCAGGGCCACCGGCATCGTGGGCGCCAATGGCTGTGGCAAGTCCTTGCTTGGCCGGCTTCTGACGGGGGAGCAACTGCCCACAAGCGGCATCGTCCGTCGCGAAGGGCGGGTTTACGCCGTGGCGCAGTTACTGGAACCCGAGCGCTATCCCAGCGTTGCCGCGCTGGCCGGGGTCGACCATATTCTGGCGGCGCTGGATCGCATTGCCCAAGGCAGCGTCGACGATGACGACCATTCGCTGGCGGTCGACCAATGGGATTGCGCCGCACGCCTTGAGGCGGAACTGCAGCAGATCGGCCTGGGTCACTTGAGTGCCGACGCGCGCACCGACGCACTCAGTGGTGGCGAACGGCAGCGGGTGGCGCTGCTAGGTGCGTGGTTATCCAGAGCCGATTGGCTCATTCTGGATGAACCCAGCAACCACCTGGATATTGATCAGCAACACAAACTTGCGCAGCAGATCGATCGCTGGCCCAACGGTCTGGTGTTGATCAGCCACGACAGGGGCCTTCTGGAGCACGTGAACGAAATTGTCGAGCTTTCACCCTTGGGGCTGGCGGCTTATGGCGGCAACTACAGTCAGTATGCAGCGGCACGCGAGCAAGAACAGCAGTCGTTCCAGTCGGCATTGCAAGGGGAGCGGGCGCAGGCCAAGCGCGAGCAACGTGAGATGGCCGTGCAGATGGAGCGTCAGCAACGGCGTAATGCCCGCGGCGACCGTCAGGCCCGTGACGGCAATCAGACCAAGCTGATCACCAACGCCCAGAAAGAGCGCAGTGAAAACAGCCAGGGAAAATTGCGCCTCAATCAACAGGTGGCCCGGGAGCAGCAGCAACAACGGATCGCCGAGGCCCGTGCGCGGTGTGCGCCGGACATTCAACGCATGATGTTGTCTCCGGAAAGCGTAGTGCCCAATGGCAAGCTGATTGTGCAGCTCAACGACGTCGTGCTCCCGTTCGGTTACGCGGCGCCGGTCAATCTGACGCTGACGGGGCCTATGCGCATGGCAATCCTGGGCGCGAACGGCAGCGGCAAGTCGACCCTGTTGCGAGTGATCGCCGGCCAACTGCCGGTGCGCGAAGGCGAACTCATCGGCAGTTGCCATGTCGGCTGGCTGGATCAACACGCCGGATTACAGCACCCCGAACGCACGGCGGTGCAATGGCTCTACGAGAGTAATCCAGAGTTGCCCGAAGCCGAGGCGCGAACCCGGTTGGCGCAGATGGGCATTGATGCGGGACGTGCGACGCTCAAGACCTGTCAGTTGAGCGGCGGCGAACGCCTGAAAATAGCACTGGCTGCGCAGCTATATGCACAGCGGCCGCCGCAATTGCTGTTGCTGGATGAACCAGACAACCATTTGGACTTGCCCAGTAGAATTGCGCTGGAGCAGATGCTCAATCAGTACCAAGGGGCATTGATCGTCGTCTCACACGACAGCGCTTTTTTACAGGCCATTCATCTGGACGCCGAGTTCCATCTCGACAGCTAGGGACCGTTATTTCGGATAAAGCGGCGGCAGGCCACTGTCACCTACCGGGTCCTGAACCCGCTCGGCAATCGGGATCGCCTTGATCGCCCGCCATAAGTCTTCACCTTGCCAATGCTGGCCGGTTTCGCTGTAGAGCGCGCCGTTCAAGCCGTCGAGGGCGTCGGACAACGGCACAAAGCGCGCCGCCATATCGGCCAGGGTTTCCGGTTGTTGCCGGGCCCAGGCGTCGAGGGCTTGGCGGGTGGCGTGGGAGTCGTTGGCCTGACAGGCGCGCTTGAGATCGTCGAGCACGGTGCGCGGGCTCGGGCCAGTCTGCGCCGCGCGCAGGATCGCCGGTTGCCAGCGGGCGCGCCACCAGAGACCGAAGCCCAGCAGGGTGGTGCAGGCCAGGATCAGGGTGCTGAGTTTCCACCGCCAGAGGGCTTCGTTGTCGGCCGCGGAAAAGACTTGAGGCGTGCCGGCCGGGGTGTCGACCATCAGGCTCGGATTGTTCGCCACTGGCAGGGTTCGGGCCGGCAGGCTGCTGTGATCGAGGTGGTCCTCGAAGGTGTTCCACCAGATCACTTCAACCGCAGGCAACTCGATTGCGCCGGTACGCGTTGGCACCAGGGCTTCACGGTCTTCGCGACTGCCGATCAGACCTCGCTCGCTGTTCTGGTTGCCCAGCACCGGTTGATCCGGGTAGCGCCGCAAGCCGTTGACGTCGGTGGCGGGTAGCGGCGGCAATTGCGAACTGTCCAGGCCTTCAGCCTTTACCGTCAGGCTGCGGGTCAACGAATCACCCACCTGCGCATGATCCGGTTCCGGGTTCCAGCTTTCGCTCAGGCTGATGCTACGGGCCGGCAGCCATGGCACGTCGGCCGGGTAGGTGGCGGGTTTGGCCTTGACCGTCAGCAGAATCTCTGCGGAGCTGACCCGCATCAGTTTGCCGGATTTCGGTGCCTGCGCGGCGGCGTCCTGGGCGGGCTGCGCGTCCACCAGTGCGGCATTGAATATCTGCGGCGGAATGATCAACTCACCGCTGTGTTGCGGGTAGATCGCGTAGCGCATCTCGATCACGCCGTGACGCAGGCCATTGATGTCTTTCTCGTAGGTGCGCGCCTCGCCCAGTTGCTCGATGCGCACATCGGGGATCTGCAAGGGGGGCAGGCTACTGTCGTCGTACAGCGACACCGAATGGTAGATGCGCAAGGTCAGGATCGCCTGGGCTTGTACGTAAACGCTGTTTTGATCGAGGCTGGCGTCGATGAACACCGGGTCCCGTTTGGTCGGGCTGTCCTGGGTTTCGGTCTCGACCACTTGCACGGTGATCGGCTGACTCTGCACGTCACCCAGTTGCAGTGACGGAATCACCACGCTGCCGTTCTGCCGAGGCAGCAGGGTGATGATCCAGCGCGTGGTCGCACGGTTGTCGCCGTTCAGGGTGGTCAATTGGTTGACCTGACGGGTGCCGCGCACGTCGAACAGCAGCTCCAGCGGTGCCAGATCAGGCTTGCCGAACTGCGTCACGTCGTTGGATTCCAGGGTCAGTTCAATCGTTTCGCCGCTGTTCAGGCGACTGCGATCCACACTGGCGACCAGCCCGGCTGCCTGTGCCTGAACAGTGCAGAGCAACAGGGCGGGCAGCAGTGCGAGCAAGAAAGTGGTGAAGCGGGTCATCGAGTTTTTCCCTGATCCTGATGTTGTTGCTGTTCGTACCAGAATTTGCGTCTGAGCAATTCACCCGGGTCATCCGGGATCTTGCGCAGCCATTGCTCCAGCGCCTGGCGCTGTTCACCATCGATGCTGTCGCTGGCCGGGCGCATCGGTGGTCGAGTGCTGTCTTCATCCCCCAGTTCGCTGCCCGGGACTTCATTGGTGCCGGTTTTCGGCGGCGTTTTGCCCGGTTGCTCGGAGTCCTTTGTGCCTTGTTCGCCGTCGGTTTTCGGTTCGCCCTTATCCGACGGTTGCGTGGCCGCGCCCGGCGGCGGTTCTTGCGTGGGGGGCTCGGTCTCGTTACCAGCGTTTTTGTCCGGCGCAACGGGTGGTGGAGTGTTTTTCTGCTTCAGCAGACTTTCCACCAGCGCCTTGTTGGTCAGGGCCGGGCGCAAATCCGGTTGACGCTCCAGCGCCTGTTCGTAGGCATCCAGCGCGGCTTCCAGCTCACCGCTTTTGGCCAGAGCGTTGCCACGATTGTAGTGGGCGTGGGCGTCGCTGCTTTCGGCGAACCGCTGGGCGGCGCCGCTGTAGTCGCCTGCCTCGTAGAGCGCCACACCTTGCCATTGTCGATCTTCGAAATGCAGCGCAGCCTCGGTCGGGCGTTTCTGCTTCAGCAAGATCAGACCCTGTTGGTCGGGGCGCAGCCACAAATCGTTGAAGTCGAAGGCATAACTCGGTTGTGGCAGCAAAAACAGCAGTGGCAAGCAGAACAGCCAGCCGCGACGACCGGCGCACGCCGCCAGCAGCAACAGTGGCAACAACAGCCAGTAACCCTGATCGGCCCACGTATCGAGGCGCAGGGTCTGGCCGTCGTTGCGCAGCGTGCGTGGCCCCTCGAGCAAGCCGAGTGCGCGCAAGTCGGCATCGTCCAGGCGCGCGTGGCGATAAAGTCCGTCCAGATCGTTGGCAAAGGCTTTCAGGCTTGGTTCGTCCAGATGAGGCACCAGAATCGCGCCCTGGTCGTCCTTCAGAAAGCTGCCGTCCTCCTGGGTGATCGGCGCGCCTTCGGCAGTGCCGATACCGAGCATCAGAAATTGTGTCGACTTGCCGTCCAGCGCCTGCTGAATCCCTTGGCGTTCCAGTTCGGTCAAGGTCGAACCGATCAGCAGGATCCGCCCGTCACCGAGGGCGCCCTGATCCAGCAGGGCAAGGGCCTTGGTCACCGCCAGATCAGCGCGATGTCCTGCTTGGGGCATCAGCGAAGGCTTGAGGGCATCCAATAGATTGCGGCTGGTCGACAAGTCATCCGACAGCGGGACCAATGTGTGAGCGCTGCCGGCGTAGACGACGATCGCGGTCTGGGCATCGCTGCGGTTCTCCAGCAGGTCGAACAGCTTGCGCCGGGCCTGTTCCAGCCGGTTGGGTGGCACGTCGGTGGCGAGCATTTCCGGGGTCAGCTCAAGGACCACGACCAGCGGGTCGGCGGGTTTCTGGCTGGCTTGCTCGACACGTTCCCAGCTCGGCCCAAGCAGCGCCAGAACGGTCAGCACCCAGGCACATCCCAGGATGACCCACGGCAATTTGCTGTCGCGACCGTTGCCACCACTGAGCAATGCCGCATGGAAGGCCGGTGGCAGAATCATCTGCCAGCGCCCGGCGCGTTTCTGCCGATGCCAGAGTTGCCAGAGCAACCAGCCGAGCAATGGCAACAACAGCAACCACCAGGGGCGGAACCAGTAAGGCCAGAGCGCACTCATCGGCGCCTCCGCAGCCGCAAGCGTTTAAGCCGCTGGCGCCAGTCGGGCAGTTGCGTTTGCAGAAGATCCTTGGTGAACAGCCGCCGCAACGGGTTGTCAGGCCAGCGCTCGCGAACCACCAGCAGCATGCTCAACAGCAACGCCAGCGCCAAAGGCCAGTGATACAACGCCTGTGCCGGGCGAGCCTGAGTCGGTTGCTGGGTCACCGGTTCCAGTTTGTCGAGGGTGTCCTTGATCGCTTGCAGCTCCTTGTCATCATGGGCGCGAAAATACTGGCCGCCCGTGGCTTCGGCGATCGCCATCAAGGAGGGTTCATCGAGGTCGAGGCTCGGGTTGACCCCAAGGAAACCCAAAGTGCCGCTTTGCTCCGGATCGGCGCCGATACCGATCGGGTAGATTTTCACCCCTTCGCTGGCTGCCAGCCGCGCCGCCGTGAGCGGATCGATTTGGCCACCGTTGTTGGCGCCGTCAGTGACCAGAATCAGTACGCGACTTTGTGCCGGCCGTTGGCGCAGGCGTTTGAGGGCCAGGCCAATGGCATCGCCGATGGCGGTGTTCTTGCCGGCGATGCCGATCCGCGCTTCGTCGAGCCACACGCGCACCGTGTGTCGGTCGAACGTCAGCGGTGCTTGCAGATACGCCTGGCTGCCGAACAGGATCAGGCCAACGCGATCACCATCGCGACCTTCAAGGAAGTCACCGAGCAAGTGCTGAACCAGTGTGAGTCGACTGACCTCTTCGTCCTGCCATTGCATGTCGGGGTAATCCATCGAGCCAGACACGTCGACCGCTACCAGCAGATCGCGACCGCTGGCGGCGATGGGCAGCGGTTCGCCAAGCCATTGCGGGCGTGCCGCCGCGATCAATAACAACAGCCACAGCAGAATGAACGGTGCCTGTTGGCGCCAGGCCGGCAGGTTGGCCCGGGCGCGGCGGCGGGCCAGGCCTTCGAGGTCGCCGAGGAAGCTGACTTTGAGCGCCGGTTCGCCGCTGTCAGCGACAGGCAGCACGATGCGCATCAGCCAGGGCAGTGGCAGCAGGGCAAAGATCCACGGCCAGGCGAACTCAAACATGTTTACGAATCCAGGTGTCGACCGCTTGAGTCAGGCCGGCGATGGCCTTGTCGTCGAGTTTGCATTCGGGTTTGTAGGCGCCTTCGACCAGCACCATCCAGCGGGTCAGACCCGCGGCCGGGCAGCGATTGTCGAGGAATGCCAGCCATTTGCGCCCATTGAGGGTATGGCTCTGGCTGTAGGGGTAGTGGTTGCGGCACAGGCGTTTGAGCAAACCGTTGAGTTGCTGCAACCAGGCGCCGGCCGGAGCGCCGTCGTAGGGTTTGGGCATCCGCGCCAGTTCTGCCAGCGCGGCGAGGCGCACCGGGTCCAGCGGTTGTTCGGCGCGCACGATCGGGCGTTTGTTCGCAAAGAAGTGCCTGGCCTTCCACAGACCGAAACCGATGAGCGGCAGTAACAGCAGCAACAACCACCAGCCCGGTGCCGGTGGCCAGAATTCGATCGGTGGGGGGGAGATCAGTGGTTGCAGGTGATCGAGGCTGCTCATCGGCCTTTCCCCGGTTTCTGCGGGTTCAGGTACTCGCGCAATTGTTCAACCATCTCACTCTGGGTACTCAGGGGCATCAGCAATACCCGCAGCTTCTGTGCCAGCAATTCCCAGCGAGCGATGCGTACTTCGGCCTGGGCGCGATACGTCTGACGCAGCTCGAAATTGAGGGTGTCGAGTTCCAGTTGCGCACCCCGTTCCGCGAAGCGTAAAAGCCCGGCGGCGGGCAGGGCGTGATCCAGTGGGTCGGACACCGGCAGCAGCAATAGATCGCAATGCCGCGACAACAGGCTCAGCTGTTGTTCGGCGCCCTCGGTCAGGGTGCGTTCGTCGCAGATTATGATCACCAGGCTGCCGGGACGCAGTACTTCGCGGGCGCGACGCAGGGCAATGTTGAAGGCGTCCCGGTCCGGCTCGTTTTCCGTGTGCAGCGACTGATTGACCCGCACCAGACGGTTTAGCAATTGCAGCAGGCTCTGTTTGCTGCGTCGTGGCTTGATTTCATAGTGCTCGTTGTTGCCGAACACCAGTCCGCCGACCCGATCGTTATGACCCAATGCAGCCCAGCCGATCAGGCTCGCGGCTTGGGCGGCGAGCACCGATTTGAACATCAGTCCCGATCCGAAAAACAGCCGGCGACTTTGCTCGACCATGATGAAAATCGGCCGTTCGCGCTCCTCATGGAACAACTTGGTGTGGGGTTCCTGGGTCCGTGCGGTAACCCGCCAGTCGATGCTTCGCACGTCATCGCCGGCCTGATAGACCCGCACCTGATCGAAGTCCACCCCGCGCCCGCGCAGTTTGGAGTGGTGCAAGCCGATCAGCGGGCTGCGCTGGCTCGGTGTGGAAAACAGTTGCACTTCACGCACACGATGGCGCATCTCGATCAGCTCGGCGAGGCTGACACGGATGCCCGGCTCGGGCGGCAGGAGGGCGTTCATCGGGGTCAAGCGACGGCTACGACGTCGAGAATCCGCTGGACCACCCGGTCCTGGTCGATGCCCGCGGCTTCGGCTTCAAAGGAAAGAATGATGCGGTGACGCAGCACATCGAACAGTACGGCTTGAATGTCTTCCGGGCTGACGAAGTCACGACCGGCCAGCCAGGCGTGGGCCCGGGCGCAACGGTCGAGGGCAATCGAACCGCGCGGGCTGGCGCCATAGGCGATCCACTCGGCCATCTCCGGGTCGAACTTGGCCGGGGTGCGTGTGGCCATGACCAGTTGCACCAGGTATTCCTCCACGGCGTCGGCCATGTACAAGCCGAGGATTTCCTTGCGCGCGGCAAAAATCGCCTGCTGGCTGACCCGGCGCTCGGGCTTGGTTTCGCCGTTCAGTGCTTCGCCACGGGCCTGTTGCAGGATCCGACGTTCGACGGCGGCGTCCGGGAAGCCGATTTTCACGTGCATCAGGAACCGGTCGAGTTGGGCTTCAGGCAATGGATAGGTGCCTTCCTGCTCGATCGGGTTTTGCGTGGCCATCACCAGGAACAGCGGCGACAGGTCGTACGTGCTGCGCCCGACGCTGACCTGGCGTTCACCCATGGCTTCGAGCAGGGCGGATTGAACCTTGGCCGGGGCGCGGTTGATTTCGTCCGCCAGCACCAGGTTGTGGAAGATCGGGCCTTGCTGGAACACGAAGCTGCCGGTTTCCGGGCGATAGATTTCCGTGCCGGTGATGTCGGCGGGCAGCAGGTCGGGGGTGAACTGGATGCGATGGAACTGTGCTTCGATGCCTTCGGCAAGTTCTTTGATGGCCTTGGTCTTGGCCAGGCCCGGGGCGCCCTCGACCAGCATGTGGCCGTCGGCAAGCAAGGCGATGAGCAAGCGCTCGATGAGTTTTTCCTGGCCGAGAATCTGCGTTGAAAGAAAGGTTCGCAGCGCTAGCAGCGCTTCACGATGTTCCATCGATGACTGTTCCTGGAAAGGGTGACCGAAGACGTTCGAATAACGCCAGGGCTGGGGGCGTTACTTTAATCTATCGCGGGGGGCGGCGACTAACGGCATTTTGTGCAAATGTGCGCAGCCGCGCGAGGATCAAAGGATCGCAAGCTGCGCCAGCTCCTACAGGATCGGTGTCATCCGTAGCAATTGCGCCAAACCCGGTCAATGTAGGAGCTGGCGAAGCCTGCGATCTTTTGGCGGCCTAATCAGGCGAGTTGGCTGATATAGGTGCCAGTCCCCTTGAGAATGTTTTGCAACGTTTCTTCCACTTCGGCCAAATCCGCCGCATCAGTGCTGTGAATGATTTCCAGCGAATCATCACCATTCAGCGCATCGGCGTCAGCGGCAGCGATTTCGATCAGCAGGCGGGTAGGGCTGAGGGTGACTTTCACGCCGTCCAGCGTCGAAGGCTCGCCGTCGAGGGTGATGTCCAGCGCGTCCTCGTCCGGGTAGCGGGTCATCAGGAACATATCGCCCTGATCGCTGTGGCAGCAGAGCATGGCCATGTTGTCTTCTTCGTCGTCGCACGGGTTGACGATCAAGAGGGCGGTGGTCATTTGCATGGGGAATTCCTGGCTCGACGAGCGTTGTGAAGACGAACAAAGGGCGATTCTGCCAGCCCTCGGGAATTTCTGCTCGCCTGAGTGTCAGAGGATGTGTCGTGAACATCCGGGGTGTTGCTGGTCATTTCTGGTACGGATGTGCCGCAAAACCGGGCTTAACCCCCCCGTTTTACCGTGCGGCTGCTAGTGTTGTTCGATGCACAAGGCGCAAGCTGCGTGCCGATGACCGAATATGTCGCAGCGCTGCAAGCACGGGCCTTGCCGCACTGGTTAAGCTGCGCAACGGATGAGCACCTGTAAAGACATTGCGCTGCACCTTGCCCAGTCGTTTTTGCAGATGCCCATTCATGGAAGGTGAATGTGACCCGAGTGTCTCGTCCAGCTTCACCCACCTGTCATCCTGTTTCCTCTGCCCGAGAATCAGGAACAGGGTGACGGATCGCCCCGAAAGGGGTTTGCACGCGACGCTTCCATCAATAACAAGCCCAAGCGGAGTACCACAGATGGCGTTCTTCACCGCAGCCAGCAAAGCCGACTTCCAGCACCAACTGCAAGCGGCACTGGCCCAGCACATCAGTGAACAGGCACTGCCACAAGTGGCGCTGTTCGCGGAACAATTTTTCGGCATTATTTCCCTGGACGAGCTGACCCAGCGTCGGTTGTCCGACCTCGCCGGCTGCACCCTTTCTGCGTGGCGCCTGCTTGAGCGCTTCGATCACGCGCAACCGCAAGTGCGCGTCTACAACCCCGATTACGAACGCCACGGCTGGCAGTCGACCCACACCGCGGTCGAAGTGCTGCACCACGACCTGCCATTTCTGGTGGACTCGGTACGCACCGAGCTGAACCGTCGCGGCTACAGCATCCACACCCTGCAAACCACTGTGCTGAGCGTGCGTCGCGGCAGCAAGGGCGAGCTGCTGGAAATCCTGCCGAAAGGCACCCAGGGCGACGACGTGCTGCAAGAGTCGTTGATGTACCTGGAAATCGACCGTTGCGCCAACTCGGCCGAACTGAATGTGCTGAGCAAGGAATTGGAACAGGTTCTCGGTGAAGTCCGCGTCGCGGTCGCCGATTTTGAGCCGATGAAAGCCAAGGTCCAGGAAATCCTCACCGGCCTGGACAACAGCCAGTTCGGAGTCGATCCAGAAGAAAAAGCCGAAATCAAAAGCTTCCTGGAATGGCTGGTGGGCAACCACTTCACCTTCCTGGGCTATGAAGAGTTCGTGGTTCGCGACGAAGCCGATGGCGGCCACATCGTCTACGACCAGGACTCCTTCCTCGGTCTGACCAAACTGCTGCGCACCGGCCTGACCTACGATGACCTGCGCATCGAAGACTACGCCGTGAACTACCTGCGCGAACCGACCCTGCTGTCGTTCGCCAAGGCTGCGCACCCAAGCCGTGTACACCGTCCGGCTTACCCGGACTACGTGTCGATCCGTGAAATCGACGCCGACGGCAACGTCATCAAGGAATGCCGTTTCATGGGCCTGTACACCTCCTCGGTGTATGGCGAGAGCGTGCGGGTCATCCCATATATCCGCCGCAAGGTCGAAGAGATCGAACGCCGTTCCGGCTTCCAGGCCAAGGCTCACTTGGGCAAGGAACTGGCTCAGGTGGTTGAAGTGCTGCCGCGCGACGACCTGTTCCAGACCCCGGTCGACGAACTGTTTGCCACCGTGATGTCGATCGTGCAGATCCAGGAACGCAACAAGATTCGCGTGTTCCTGCGTAAAGACCCGTACGGCCGCTTCTGCTACTGCCTGGCCTACGTGCCGCGTGACATCTACTCCACCGAAGTGCGCCAGAAGATCCAGCAAGTGCTGATGGATCGCCTGAAAGCCTCGGACTGCGAGTTCTGGACCTTCTTCTCCGAGTCCGTGCTGGCCCGCGTGCAACTGATTCTGCGTGTCGATCCGAAAAACCGTCTGGACATCGACCCGCAGCAGCTGGAAAACGAAGTGATCCAGGCTTGCCGCAGCTGGCAGGACGACTACTCGGCCCTGACCGTCGAAACCTTCGGCGAAGCCCACGGCACCAACGTGTTGGCCGACTTCCCGAAAGGCTTTCCGGCCGGTTACCGCGAGCGTTTCGCCGCGCATTCGGCTGTGGTCGACATGCAGCACCTGCTGAGCCTGAAAGAATCCAATCCGCTGGTGATGAGCTTCTATCAGCCACTGGGTCAGGTCTCCGGTCAGCGCGAGCTGCACTGCAAGCTGTATCACGCCGATACCCCGCTGGCGTTGTCCGACGTGTTGCCGATCCTGGAAAACCTTGGCCTGCGCGTGCTGGGTGAGTTCCCGTATCGCCTGCGTCACAACAACGGCCGCGAGTTCTGGATTCACGATTTCGCGTTCACCGCTGCTGAAGGTCTGGAACTCGACATCCAGCAACTCAACGACACCTTGCAGGACGCTTTCGTCCACATCGTGCGCGGCGATGCCGAGAACGATGCGTTCAACCGCCTGGTGCTGACCGCCGGCCTGCCATGGCGCGATGTCGCGCTGCTGCGTGCCTACGCCCGTTACATGAAGCAGATTCGCCTGGGCTTCGACCTGGGTTACATCGCCAGCACCCTTAACAACCACACCGACATCGCTCGCGAGTTGACCCGGTTGTTCAAAACCCGTTTCTACCTGGCCCGCAAGCTCGGTACTGACGATCTGGAAGACAAGCAGCAACGCCTGGAACACGCGATTCTGAGCGCACTGGACGACGTCCAGGTGCTGAATGAAGACCGTATCCTGCGTCGCTACCTGGACCTGATCAAGGCCACCCTGCGGACCAACTTCTACCAGACCGACGCGCACGGTCAGAACAAGTCCTACTTCAGCTTCAAGTTCAACCCGCACCAGATTCCAGAGCTGCCGAAGCCAGTACCGAAGTTCGAAATCTTCGTTTACTCGCCACGCGTCGAAGGCGTGCACCTGCGCTTCGGCAACGTTGCTCGCGGTGGTCTGCGCTGGTCCGACCGTGAAGAAGACTTCCGCACCGAAGTCCTGGGCCTGGTAAAAGCCCAGCAAGTGAAAAACTCGGTCATCGTGCCGGTGGGCGCCAAGGGCGGCTTCCTGCCGCGTCGCTTGCCGCTGGGCGGCAGCCGTGACGAGATCGCGGCCGAGGGCATCGCCTGCTACCGCATCTTCATCTCGGGCCTGTTGGACATCACCGACAACCTGAAAGACGGCGCGCTGGTACCGCCGGCCAACGTCGTGCGTCATGACGACGATGACCCGTACCTGGTGGTGGCAGCGGACAAGGGCACTGCAACCTTCTCCGACATCGCCAACGGTATCGCCATCGACTACGGCTTCTGGCTCGGCGATGCGTTCGCATCGGGCGGCTCGGCCGGTTACGACCACAAGAAAATGGGTATCACCGCCAAGGGCGCGTGGGTTGGCGTTCAACGTCACTTCCGCGAACGCGGCATCAATGTTCAGGAAGACAACATCACGGTGGTCGGCGTCGGCGACATGGCCGGTGACGTGTTCGGTAACGGCTTGTTGATGTCCGACAAGCTGCAACTGGTCGCAGCGTTCAACCACCTGCACATCTTCATCGACCCGAACCCGGAGCCGGCCAACAGCTTCGCCGAGCGTCAGCGACTGTTCGACCTGCCGCGTTCGGCCTGGTCGGATTACGACACCAGCATCATGTCCGAAGGCGGCGGGATCTTCTCCCGTAGCGCGAAAAGCATCGCGATTTCCCCGCAGATGAAAGAGCGCTTCGACATTCAGGCTGACAAGCTGACCCCGACCGAACTGCTGAACGCCTTGCTCAAGGCACCGGTGGATCTGTTGTGGAACGGCGGTATCGGTACTTACGTCAAAGCCAGCAGCGAAAGCCACGCCGATGTCGGCGACAAGGCCAACGATGCACTGCGCGTGAACGGCAACGAACTGCGCTGCAAAGTCGTGGGCGAGGGCGGTAACCTCGGTATGACCCAGCTGGGTCGTGTCGAATTCGGCCTCAATGGCGGCGGTTCCAACACCGACTTCATCGACAACGCCGGTGGTGTTGACTGCTCCGACCATGAAGTAAACATCAAGATCCTGCTGAACGAAGTGGTTCACGCCGGTGACATGACCGACAAGCAACGGAATCAGTTGCTGGCGAGCATGACTGACGAAGTCGGCAACCTGGTGCTCGGCAATAACTACAAGCAGACTCAGGCCCTGTCCCTGGCGGCCCGTCGTGCCTTGCCGCGGATTGCCGAATACAAGCGTCTGATGAACGATCTCGAAGGCCGCGGCAAGCTGGATCGCGCCATCGAGTTCCTGCCGGCTGAAGAGTCGATCAACGAGCGCGTCGCGGCGGGCCATGGCCTGACCCGTGCAGAGCTGTCCGTGCTGATCTCTTACAGCAAGATCGACCTCAAGGAAGCGCTGCTCAATTCTCAGGTGCCGGACGACGACTACCTGACGCGCGACATGGAAACCGCTTTCCCGCCGACCCTGGTGAGCAAGTTCTCCGACGCCATGCGCCGTCACCGTCTGAAGCGTGAGATCGTCAGCACCCAGATCGCCAACGATCTGGTCAACCACATGGGCATCACCTTCGTTCAACGACTCAAAGAGTCGACCGGCATGAGCCCGGCGAATGTTGCGGGGGCATATGTAATAGTTCGGGATATCTTCCACCTTCCGCACTGGTTCCGGCAGATAGAAGCCCTGGACTACCAGGTTTCCGCTGACGTGCAACTGGAGCTGATGGACGAGCTGATGCGTCTGGGCCGTCGCGCTACGCGCTGGTTCCTGCGCAGCCGTCGTAACGAGCAGAATGCTGCCCGTGACGTCGCGCACTTCGGTCCACACCTGGCAGCGTTGGGCCTCAAGCTCGACGAACTGCTGGAAGGCCCGACCCGCGAAGGCTGGCAGACCCGTTATCAGGCGTACGTCGCAGCTGGCGTTCCTGAGTTGCTGGCGCGCATGGTTGCAGGCACCACTCACCTGTACACCTTGCTGCCGATCATCGAAGCGTCCGACGTGACCGGTCAGAACGCAGCCGACGTGGCGAAGGCTTACTTCGCCGTGGGCAGCGCGCTGGACATCACCTGGTACCTGCAACAGATCAGCGCTCTGCCGGTTGAGAACAACTGGCAGGCCCTGGCCCGTGAAGCGTTCCGCGATGACGTCGACTGGCAACAACGTGCGATCACCATCTCCGTCCTGCAACAGGGCGACGGCACCCAGGACGTGGAAACCCGTCTCGAGCTGTGGATGGAAGAGCACGAAGGCATGATCGAACGCTGGCGCGCCATGCTGGTAGAAATCCGTGCCGCCAGCGGCACTGATTACGCCATGTATGCGGTGGCCAACCGTGAGTTGCTGGATCTGGCGTTGAGCGGTCAAGCGGTAGTGCCAGTCACTGCCACTAGCACTGCCAGCGCTGAGTTGGAGCCGGCTGCCTGATCAGGCGCTGAATGAAGAAGCCCCGTCTCGAAAGAGGCGGGGCTTTTTTTTGGTGCGCCAGGCATGGCGCGTTGCGCGCAAGCGCAACCAGCTTGGCTGTGGTGGCCACGCTGGTGACTTGGAGGTGAAAGTCCTCTACACA
>NZ_JBIWAM010000041.1:0-33188 GCF_044760065.1 Pseudomonas sp. NPDC098740
CGGCTTCCTCGAATAGGCCTGATACATAGATGCAACGGGGCGGCGGTTTTTCAAAAGCGGGTAGACAGTGGGGGCGAGTCCATACATAGCAGCTGCCGAGCCTGCGAGGCTGCGTTCGGCCGCGAAGCGGTCGTAGTCCGGTGAACGCGATCTACCTGAAAGAACACGGTTGCAGGTTTTACGACCGCTTCGCGGCCGAACGCAGCCTCGCGGGCTCGGCAGCTGCTACAGGGTTTTGCGGCGAGCTCTGCTAGAGCGTCATTGTTCCGCTGATGCAGGTCACCACCGCGCCGCCGATCCAGATCTCGTCGCCCACTTGCTCGACCTGAATGCGTCCGGCGCGGCCCATGGTCAGGCCCTGGCTGACCACATAGGACGCCGGCGCCAGTCCTTCGCTGAGCAACCATTGGGCAATCCCGGCGTTCAGGCTTCCGGTGGCGGGGTCTTCCGGCATGCCATCGCCGGAGATAAACGCCCGCACTTCGAACTGTGCGTCATCACCATCGCGCTCGGGATGCCATGGCGCGATGACACCGACGGCCAGGCCAAGCATTTGCGAATGATCCGGTTGCAGGTCCAGCACCTGCTGGCGATCCTCGAGCATCACGGCCAGCCATCCGGCACCGTTGTCGACCCACTGAGTGCGTACAATCGCCCCTGACTCCAGCCCGAGCCCCCGCCGCACCCGTTCCACCACATCCGCCTCCACCGGCCCGGTTTTGAGCAATGGCGGTGCGAGAAAGGCCAGCTCTGTCCCTTGTCGACGAACCCGTACCAGCCCCACGCCGCACTCCTGAATAATCTCTTCGCCCTTGGGCACGCCACCGGCCTCCAGCCACGCATGGCAGGTACCCAGTGTCGGATGACCGGCGAACGGCAATTCGTTCAGGGTGGTGAAGATCCGCACGCGATAATCGGCGCGAGGATCGCGCGGTTCGAGTATGAATGTGGTTTCGCTGAGGTTGGTCCAGCTGGCGAACGCCGCCATTCGCTCATCACTGAGCTCATCGGCGCCGAACACCACCGCCAACGGATTGCCCTTGAGCGCAATACGGCTGAAGACATCTACTTGCTTGAAATCGAATGAGTGCATGGCCTGCCTTGGTCTTGTTCAAATCGAAGCGTTTTAATGGGGGATTTCCAGCCCGCGCATCACCGCCGGTCGCGCCAGAAAGCGCTCCAGCACACGCGTGACGTTCGTGAAGTCCTCGATGTCCACCAGCTCGCCAGCCTCATAGAAGCCGATCAGGTTGCGCACCCAGGGGAAGGTCGCGATGTCCGCGATGGTGTAGCGCTCGCCCATGATCCAGTCGCGCCCTTCCAGACGTCCATCAAGAACTTTTAACAAACGTTTACTTTCATCGACGTAGCGGTCACGGGGACGTTTGTCCTCGTAGTCCTTGCCGGCAAATCTGTTGAAAAAACCGAGCTGGCCGAACATTGGCCCGATGCCGCCCATCTGAAACATCAGCCACTGGATAGTCTCGTACCGCGCCGCCGATTCCTGGGCCAGCAGTTGCCCGCTCTTGTCGGCCAGGTAAATCAGAATCGCCCCGGACTCGAACAGCGCCAGGGGTTGGTCCCCCGGACCGTGGGGGTCGAGGATCGCCGGGATCTTGTTGTTGGGGTTCAGCGAAAGAAATTCGGGGGACATCTGATCATGGGTGTCGAAGCCCACACGATGCGGTTCGTAGGGCAGTCCGACCTCTTCGAGCATGATCGACACCTTGACGCCGTTGGGTGTGGGCAAGGAGTAAAGCTGGATCCACTCGGGGTATTGAGCCGGCCATTTTTGGGTAATCGGGAACGCGGACAGATCGGTCATGGGAAGCATCCACACGGAAAAAGTAGACGCTGATCATAATGTAGGGGCTGGCGAAGGCTGCGATTTTTTGGCTTATCAATATTGCTGATGAGCAAGATCAAAAGATCGCAGCCTGTCAGTGGCGCCGACACGTGTACTGTGTCCATAAATCCGCAACATCCTGTCGATAACCTCTGTTCCAACCCATCTCAGGTTGCCGCTACAGTGCTGCGCACTCGCTCGGATCGAACCAAATGGGCTTCAGAGGACTCTGAGCATTGCCCTTTCGGAAACGGACCGGCCCAACGACATGGAAAACACCCGACGCAGGGAGCTCGCGGTGTAAAGGTTTGTCAGCCTTAACCGAATGCGCTGAAGATCACCTATTCAAATGATGAACCTTTTTAAATTCGCCAAACGCTTCAAGCATCGCGCGTATGTTGTCCTGCCTTCCCTGTTGGCGATCAGCGCGCTATTCCTGTCCCTTGAGTCCAGCGAAAGCCGCGCCCAACCGGCGGACGGCACCCAGACGCTGGTATTCCTGCGCCACGCGGAAAAACCCGCCGGCGGCCTCGGCCAGCTCAACTGCCAGGGCCTGAACCGTGCCATCGACCTGGCCACCTTGCTGCCGGAAAAATTCGGCAAGGCCAACTACGTGTTTGCCGCCAACCCGACACGCAATGTCGAGGAAGGCGAACTGGATAATTCCTACAGCTACATCCGCCCCCTGATGACCATCAGCCCCAGCGCGATCAAGCTTGGCTTGCCGGTGAACATCAATTTCTCGGCCAACGACACCAGCGACCTGGCCGATGAATTGCTCCACGACAAGTATCACAACTCGGTCATCTACACCGCCTGGTCCCACGGCTACCTGCCGGAGCTGATCAACAAGGTCGCTGGAGAAGCCGTCGGCAAGAAACAGAACATCACCGATGACTGGGAGTCCAGCGACTACGACTCGCTGTACGTTCTCACCTTGACCTGGCACAACGGCAAGGCCAGTGTGCAGAGCCACGCCTACAAGCAAGGTCTGGATAACGGGCGCGAGACCTGTCCGACGTAAGCTTTAAGAGATTTGGCGCCTGTCAGCCCCCCATCGCGAGCAAGCTCGCTCCCACATTTTGACCGAGTCAATTCAGACAACTTGGCATAATGTGGGAGCGAGCTTGCTCGCGATGGGGCCGGCAAAACCAACACATTACTTACGATTGATGCGCCGCTCGCGCAGGTATTCAAGCACGGCAGCCCGCTCCCCGACGAATTCAATGCGCGACCCTTTCTTCTCCCGCTGAAACGCATACATCGGGTCGTAATACTCGCGAAGCAACCCTTCGATCCAGCCCCGGTGCAAGTCCACTGCCCCGCTGCTCGCCTGCTCCGCCAGCGCGTCTTCCATCAACATCAACATCCGCAGATGGCGTTCACCGCCCAGACGTTTCTGCACATTGTTCAGGCTCTCCAGCAAGCGCTCGGAAAACAGCGCGAAGCCTTCATCGCCATGCACGCCGATGAACTCGGCACACAAGTCCACCACGTAATCGCGCAGGATCCGTTCGACCCGCCCTTCCAGGCTGTCTTCCAGCCAGACCATCGGAAACTGCTGCATGCCCTGATACAGCGGCAACGGCAGCGCACAACTGCCGATCGCACGGCTCTCGTCTTCCAGTACAAACTGCTCGATGCCGTGGGCGCGCTTCTTCAGCACGTCCACCGCCAAGCGGTTTTCAAAATCAATGTTGGAGGGTTGGCCGGTCGCGCGTTTACCGAAACTGGAGCCGCGGTGATGGGCGTGACCTTCAAGGTCCAGGCCGTTGCGCAACTGCGTGAGCACTTCGGTTTTACCGGTGCCGGTCATGCCGCCCAGCAAGACGAAATCACACTGGGCAACCGCCTGAGCGAGCGTCTCGAGCAAGAAGGTTCGCATGGCCTTGTAGCCGCCACCCACTCGCGGATAGTCGATGCCCGCCTCGTCCTTGAGCCATTGCTGGACGATCTGCGAACGCAAACCGCCGCGAAAACAATACAAATACCCATCAGGATGAGCCCGGGCAAAATCGGCCCAGGCCTGGATGCGCCCGGCTTTTATCTCACCGGACACCAACTGGTGCCCCAGCGTAATGGCCGCTTGCTGACCGTGTTGCTTGTAACAAGTGCCGACCCGTTGCCGCTCATGGTCATTCATCAGCGGCAGGTTGATGACGCCGGGGAATGAGCCTTTGAGAAATTCGACCGGCGCGCGGGCATCCATCATCGGTCGGTCGTTGAGGAAAATGTCGCGGTAATCGGTGAATTCGATTGACATCAAAACACCTCAACCGCGTTCGTCTGTCGCTCGATCAGTTCACCGATCGGCTCAAGGGTCAGGCCCAGCTCGGCGGCTACTTTGAGAAAGTGTTCGTTGCCTTCGGGGGTGACCGCAACCAGCAGGCCACCGCTGGTCTGCGGATCGCAGAGCACGCGTTTGTGCATTTCCTGAAGACGCCCAAGCTTGCTGGCGTAGCTGTCGAAGTTGCGCAGTGTTCCGCCCGGCACGCAGCCTTGGTCAAGGTAATACTCGACACCCGGCAGACGCGGCACGCGGTCGTACTCGATGCGAGCGGTCACGTTGCTGCCGTCGGCCATTTCTACCAAATGCCCCAGCAGGCCAAAACCGGTGACGTCGGTCATCGCGGTGACGCACTCGAGTTTGCCGAAACGGCTGCCGGGTTTGTTCAGGGTGCACATCCAGTCGCGGGCCAGGCCGATGTCGGCATGGCGCAATTTACCCTTCTTCTCGGCGGTGGTGAGGATGCCGATGCCCAGCGGTTTGGTGAGGTAAAGCAGGCAACCGGCGGTGGCGGTGTCGTTGCGCTTCATATGGCGCTTTTCCACCAGACCGGTCACGGCGAGGCCGAAGATCGGCTCCGGCGCGTCGATGGAATGCCCACCGGCCAGCGGAATGCCGGCTTCATCGCAGACCGAACGCCCGCCGCGAATCACTTCCCGGGCAATCTCCGGCGCCAGTACGTTGACCGGCCAGCCAAGGATCGCAATCGCCATCAACGGATCGCCGCCCATCGCGTAGATGTCGCTGATGGCATTGGTGGCGGCGATGCGGCCGAAATCGAACGGGTCGTCGACGATCGGCATGAAGAAGTCAGTGGTCGACACCACGCCGCGCTCTTCATCGATGGCGTACACCGCCGCATCATCGCGCGAGGCGTTGCCGACCCAGAGTTTCGGGTCAAGGTTCTGCGCCCCGCTGTCGGCCAGAATCACCTCCAACACCTGGGGAGAGATTTTGCAACCGCATCCTGCGCCGTGGCTGTATTGGGTCAGACGAATCGGTTCGCTCATGGGGGGGACACACCTCGTGAAGTCAGTGCCGAAGATTCTACATCAACGTCGCCTCCCCCGAGGCCCCACGAATCGTTGACCGAAAGGACAGTTAAACCACCAATTCCCTAACCTTTTCCATACCTTGAGCAAAATTGGTATGTCTTATGCAAACGTTTGCGTGTCGCTAATGCAGACGTTTTCGATACATAACCGCGCAAGCCCGCAGAACCGGGCCTTTGATCCGCACGAAAAGGGATTTTTAATGCACCGCACGTCCAGCCGCGTGACTTGCTCGCGCACCTTTGCTGTTTCTTTGCTGCTGGCCAGCGTTACAGGACTACTCAGCAGCACTGTTTTGGCGCAACCCGCTCCCGCCGAAGAATCCGCCCAAGGCGAAAGCCTCAGCCCCGAAGCGAGCCCACCGAAAAAAGGCGCGTACCTCTCGGACTGGTTCAATCAGGACCTGACCGTCATCGGCAGCAAAGACATCAGCTTCGGCCCGCAACCGGCCGACGATATCTACCTGGAATACGAGTACTTCGGGCGCAAGGGGCCGTTCGAGTTGTACGGCTACATCGACATCCCGAAGATCTTCGACATCGGCAACAGCCATGACAAAGGCGTGTGGGACCACGGCTCGCCGGTGTTCATGGAGCACGAACCGCGAATTTCCATCGACTACCTCGCCGGCCGCAGCCTGGCCATCGGGCCGTTCAAGGAATGGTACGTCGCCTTCGACTGGATCTACGACCACGGCAGTAACAGCGCCAACCGTGCCAATACGCTGTACAGCGGTTTGGGCACCGACATCGACACCCATTCGCGGGTCAATCTGTCGGCCAACTTCTATGGGCGCTACCAGTGGGAAAACTACGGTGCCAGCAACGAGTATTCGTGGGACGGCTATCGCGCCCAGCTCAAATACATCGTGCCGATCAGCAGTTTCAGCAACGGCGCGTCACTGACCTACATCGGGTTCACCAACTTCGACTTCGGCTCGGACCTGCACAAGGACAACCCGGCTCGCACCGCCAACGCCACCGTCGCCACCAACGTCTTGCTGTACTCGTTCACCCACTTGCGTTTCACCCTGGTCGGCCGTTATTTCCACAACGGCGGCAACTGGGACGATGGCAGCGAGTTGAATTTTGGCGACGGTAACTTCCGCGCCCGTTCCGACGGCTGGGGTTACTACGCCGGCGTTGGTTATCAGTTTTAAGTCTTGTGTGAATCAGGAGGTTTTATGCATGCAATGACGCGTCTTTCCCTGGCCTGTGCCGCCCTGCTCTCCTCAACGGCCTGGGCGACTGAAGCGCCGATTCAGCCGAAGGTGATGCTGATCACCATGTTCGCCCCCCGAGGCGCAAAACTGGATTGATCGGTTGGAACTCAAGCAGGAAGTGCGGGTGCCGGGGCTGTCCGCCGAGTATCCGACCGTTCGCTGCAACAGCCAGCAGGTGTGCCTGATGGTCACCGGCCAGGGCCAGTCCAACGGTGCGGCGTCGACCCTGGCGTTGTCGTCGAAATTCGGGCCTTGTCGAATTGCAGTGCTTTCATGAGCGTTTCCCTCGAATGAATAAACGGTTCAGGAGATCCAGCCAGCCACCAGCTGCCGGCCCATTGGCTACACCCTCTCACCGGCCAACATGCCGAGCAGCCCTACCAGCGCGATGGCCGGTGGTGCGGGGGAACGAAAATCCAGTGCGCCATAGAGCAAACCGACGCCCAGACCGATGACCAATGAGATGAGGTAGCTCATGGCAGACTCCGTGGCTAATTAAAGTAGGCCCAGAGTCTAAAGATCGGTAGCGACGAGCACCGGCCAAGTGCTTCTGAATATCGGCCAAAGCGCTAATGCCGGGTGCAAGGCAGCTCCTTGGTTTTCGTTATGACTGGACCTGGCGTTGGCTCGCCGAAAACTGCGAAGACGCGACACCCAGTTCCCGGCGGAACATGTCGCTAAAGCTGCTCGGCGAATAACCCAGCTCCCGGGCAATCGCACTGACCGGCAAGCCCTGGATCAACTCTGCCACCGCGGTCGCCAATTGCACCTGGCGCCGCCACTCGGCGAAGCCCATGCCCAAACCGTCCTTGAACAACCGCGCCAGGGTACGCACGCTGGCACCGGCGTTTTCGGCGTGTTGTTCGAAGGCAATGTCCAGCGATGGCGCGGCCATGACCGCCTGGCACAGGTTCATCAGGCGCCGGTCGGAATTATCCGGCAAAGGGATTTTCAGCAGCGAGCGCCTGGCTCGCCTAAGCTCCAACAGCGCCAGGCCGACCAGCGCTTCGTAATACTCGGGAGCACCATCATCACCCTGCTCCACCAACCCGACGATCAGCTCACGCAGTAGTCCGCCGACTTCGATCACCAAAACCGTGTCGTCCAGCGTCGCCACCAATGAGGGCCGCAAGTAGATGTTGCGCATCTGTAAATCCGAGACCACCCGAATCCCGTGGGGCACACCCGGCGGCAGCCACACCGCTCGTTGCGGCGGCACCACCAGCGCTTCATGGGGCGTCTCGACCCACATCACCCCGCTCATCGCATACAGCAACTGCCCCCACACATGCTCATGCGGCTCGATGTACAAGCCGCGCGGATAGGTGCGCGCCAGCGGTTGCACGGGCACATCGGTGTCACTCAGGTCTGGGGGGGCGGCAAGTGCCATGGGCAGTAATCATTGGGGGTTTTCAGAGATTGCACGGTAACGAGCCACCGGCCTTGTCGCCACTGGCGGCATCCGTCTGACAATCCAACTGAATTTTCCGTAACGCCAACGATCCTTGTATTACCACAAGGAGGAAAACGGGCTCTATGAACAACGCAAAACTTTTCGTCATTGAATACACCCTTCATGGCGCGCCCAAGTCTTTCATCATCCGCCTGGACAAGATGGATAATGCGGAGGCTTGGCATTGGGCAAGTTGCGACGCGGGGGTCGGACGAATCCCTCGCTTCGGCCGAGAGAAGGTGCAAAAAACCAGTAAGCCGATGGCGGAGAAGTTCGGCGTAGAAAACGTCAAGTGGCGGCCGGCGAATTGAAATGAAAGTGGAGCCCGATCAGGCTCCACTTTTTTTGGATGAGTGGTCAGCGTTGAGCACACTTGCAGCCCTTACTGGCGCATTTTTCGCCATGTTCGTGGTGCTTGGCGCAGGCTTCACAGCAATAGTGCTTGCCGTGGCGCGCGATCGGATGTTCGCCCAGTTTGCAGGAGCATTTGGGGCAGTCGCAGATACTTTCACTGTCGATCATGAGTCTGACTCCAGGGTTATGGTCGTCCGGTTGCCGCGAACGCGGCCCGTATTACCAGTGTAGGAGCTTGCGTCAACCCTGCCGGGTACTACTGCGATACATGAACATCAACGCCAACGCGAGACACACCATCGCCAGTATCCGGCTACTCGACAATTCGATCGCCGGATTGCCCAGCCAGCCGAAGTTATCGATCAACATCCCCATCCCCAGTTGCCCGACGATCACCGCCACCGTAGCCACCGCCGTGCCGACCCGCGGCACCGCGCCGACCATCACCATCATGTAGACCACCCCGAACAACGCGCCGCTGAGCTGCCATTTCGGCACGTCCAGCAAACTCACGGCATGGGCCGGCTCGAAAAACAGGATCAGCAGCCCGGTGGTCACTGCACCGACCACGAAGGTCAACAAACTGCTGCGCAACACGCCCACCGTTTCGCCCAACCGCCCATTGATCGCCGCCTGGACACTCAACACCGCACCGGCCGCCACGACCACCGCCAACAAAATAATCAGATTCATCATCAACCCCGAGCGATCAGAACAAGTGCCGCGACAATCAGCAACAAGGCCAGCCAACGTTCACCGTTAACCTTTTTGCGGGTAGCTCCGAACCAGCCGAAGTGGTCGATCAATACACTTTTGCCGACCTGCCCGGAAAGGATTGCGATCATCGTCATGGCAATGCCGATGTGCGGCGTGGCCAAGGTCAGCACGATCACGTACATCGGCCCCAGGAAACCGCCGATCAATTGCCAGCGCGGCAGCTCATTCAAGGCGGGGCCCTGTTGCGGTCCGCTGAACAGCAACAGCAAAAACAGAATCGCCGAGCCCACACCGAAGATGCTCAAGGTCGCCCATAGGTGCCCGACCTGAACCCCGAGCGGCCCGAGCAAACCGGCCTCCACGGACAGGCCCATGCCGGCCAGAATCACCAGCGGCAGCAGCAACAGCCGCAGCCCCGGCTGGGTGGTCGGCGTGGCGACAACATCAACGTCGTCGATTGAAGAAGTGTGCATAACGAAAACCTGCCAGTGAGAACAATGGCGTGCATTATCGGCTGGCGATCCTTTGCGATAAATGGGAGCATCCTGACAACACTTTTGCGCAACTCGCACAGCAGGATTCGTCATGCATGGCCTCAACGAACTGGGATTCAAGGCACTTCGGCTGTTTGTAGCGGTGTTGGATCACGGCAGCTTTTCCGAAGTCGCCCGCCGCGAGGGCCTGGCACCCTCTTCGATTTCCCGGCAGATCCAATTGATGGAACAAGCCCTGAGCCAGCAATTGCTCTACCGCCACACCCGCGCCGTCTCGCCCACCGAAGCCGGGCGCATGCTCGGTCATCACGCGCGGCGGGTGCTGGTGCAACTCGAAGAGGCCGAACAGGCCTTGCAGGAACAGCAAAGCGAACCGAGCGGACTGGTGCGGATCAATGCGCCAGTGGTGTTCGGTCAGAGGCACCTGACGCCATGGCTGGGGCAGCTCTGCGAGCGTTATCCGAAACTGCAACTGGATATCCAGCAGACCGACAGCTACGTCGACCCGCTGCAGGAAGGCGCCGACCTGCTGTTTCGCATCGGCTCGCTGCACGATTCGAGCATGCAGGCGCGCATTCTGGCGCCCCATCGTTTTCAAGTCGCCGCAAGCCCAGCCTATTTGGAACGTCACGGCACGCCGCAACACCCCGAAGAACTGGCCGCGCATCAGTGCCTGGCCTACAAGGGCGCGACCGGCCAGCAACGCTGGTTTTTTCGCAAGGATCAGCAGGACTGGACGCCCTGGTCGGTGAAGGGACCGATCACCGGCAACCACGCCGACACCCTGACGCAAGCTGCCGAACAAGGCTTGGGGCTGGTGATGTTTCCGTCGTGGCTGATTGGTGAAGCGGTGCGCAACGGCACGCTGGTGCCGGTGCTGGGGGACTATCAGGTGTCCAACAGCCTGGAGCCGCAGCAGATTGCGGTGCTGTGGCCCGGCAGTCGACGGTTGTCGGTGAAGGTGCGGACGGTGATTGATTTCTATGTCGAGTGTTTTGGAGCGGTGCCCTACTGGGACAGGCCCTAACAACGCGCAATCCATGTGGGAGCGAGCTTGCTCGCGATAAGGCCGGCACATTCAACACTGATGTTGGCTGACATTCCGCTATCGCGAGCAAGCTCGCTCCCACAGGTTCTGTACCGGTGCAATCAAATGCGGAACTGCCCCACCAGTTTGCCCAGGCGCTGGCCAAGATCGGCGAGGCTGCGGGAAGTCTGGGCACCGAGTTGGGTTTCGTCGGCAACGCTGTCCACGGCCACGGCAATCTGATGCACGCTGCGGTTGATCTCTTCGGCCACGGCGGTCTGCTCTTCGGCGGCGCTGGCGATCTGCGCGTTCATCGAATTGATGGTGCCGATCAGTTGGGCCATGGTGTCCAGCGATGCGCCCGCTTCGTTGGCCTGAGCCGACGTGCCGTCGCCGGCCTCGCTGGAACGGCGCATCGCTTCCACGGCCGATTGGGTACCGGCCTGCAAGCGATCGATCATGCCCTGGATTTCCTGGGTGCTGATTTGCGTGCGACTGGCCAGCGCTCGAACCTCGTCGGCCACCACGGCAAAACCACGACCGGCCTCACCGGCACGGGCGGCTTCAATGGCGGCGTTGAGTGCCAGTAGGTTGGTCTGCTCGGCAATCGAACGGATCACGCCGAGCACACTGACAATCGACGACACGTCTTTTTGCAGGCTGTCCAGAGACACGCCGCTGCTGCGAATGTCGTCCACCAACGCATGAATCTTCACGATGCTGCCGGCCACCACACGCTTGGCAGCCTGGCCTTCTTCGTCGGTCTGCTGGGCAGCCACCGCCGCGTTTTGCGCACTTTTCGCCACTTCCTGAGCAGCGGCGGACATTTGGTTGATTGCCGTGGCGACCTGATCGGTCTCGTGACGCTGACGCTCCATGGCCTGATCCGAGCGCTGGGCCTGATCGGAGACCTGATTCACCAACCCGGTCAACTGCGAGGTCATTTCAGTGATCTGGCGCACCAGGCCGTGGATCTTGTCGACGAAGCGGTTGAACGAGCCGGCCAGTTCGCCGAGCTCATCCTGGCTGGTGATGGTCAGGCGACGCGTCAGGTCGCCCTCGCCCGCCGCGATGTCATCGAGGTTGGCTTTCATCAGGTTCAGCGGACGCAAGATGGTGTTGGCCAGCAGCATCCCGGCGGCGGCAATCACCAACAACACCACCACGGCAATCCCGACGATGCTCAGCACCACGCCTTTCATGCGCTCCTGAACCTTGGCTTGAACCAGCGCGACTTGCGCTTCGATACCGTCGAGGTTCACCGAAGTACCGACCGCCATGTCCCACTTCGGCAGGTATTCGGTGTAGCCGAGTTTCGGCACCAGCACTTGGGTGTTGCCGGGCAGCGTCGAGCTGTATTGCAGGTAGTGCGTGCCGTCCTTGGCGACTTTCACCAGGTCGCGGTTGACATAGACGCCATTCGGATCGCGGTTGTCCTTGAAGCTCTGGCCCACGCCTTCAGGGCTGTTGGCCTTGAACAGGCGCACGGTGTTGGAGTCGTAGCCGAAGAAGTAGCCGTCCTTGCCGTAGGTGATGCTCGACAGCAACTTGACCACCTGGGCCCGCGCCGCGTCATCACCGGGGGCAGCCGCATCGTAAAGCGGTTTGATCGTGGTCATGGCCACGGCGACGTAGCTTTGCAGCGTCGCCTTGGCATCGCTGAGCAGGCGCTGGCGAGTTTCCTCGACTTCCTTGCGGGCCTGCTCCTGCAGAATGAACAACGTGGTCAGGCTGATGACCAGCGCAAAGAGCAACACCGGGAGGACGGCAAGGGACAGGACTCTAGCCTTCAGGCTCATGCGCATGACGGTTCACTCTTTTGATTTTATTGGCGTGGTTAAAGGCTTTAACGGCACGCCAGGTCAAAAGTTGAATGCGGTTACAGGACCATCGCCGCTACCCAACCGAACGCCAGCAACGGGATGTTGTAGTGCAGGAAGGTCGGGACCACGGTGTCCCAGATGTGGTGATGCTGGCCGTCGATATTCAGACCGGAGGTCGGGCCGAGGGTCGAGTCTGAGGCTGGCGAACCGGCGTCACCCAAGGCGCCAGCAGTGCCGACGATGCAAACGATCGCCAATGGGCTGAAGCCCAGTTGCACGCACAACGGCACGAAAATCACCGCCAGAATCGGTACGGTGGAAAACGACGAGCCGATGCCCATGGTCACTAACAGGCCCACCAACAACATCAGCAACGCGCCAATGGCTTTGCTGTGGCCGATCCATGAAGCCGAGGTTTCGACCAGCGTTTGCACTTGCCCGGTGGCTTTAATCACTTCGCCAAACCCGGACGCGGCGATCATGATGAAGCCGATCATCGCCATCATTTTCATGCCTTCGGTGAACAGGTCATCGGTGTCGCGCCACTTCACAATGCCCGAGACCGAGAAGATCAGGAAACCCGTCAGCGCGCCGATGATCATCGAGTCCAGCAGCAGCTGAATGATGAACGCTGCTGCGATAGCCAGACCGGCCACCATCAGGCTCAACGGGTTGTACTGCACCGCCACCTGTTCGACTTGCTCGATCTTTTCCAGATCGTAGACGCGCTTCTTGCGGTAGCTGACAAACGCTGCCGCGAGCCCGACGACCATGCCCAGTGCTGGAATCCCCATGGCATGGGTGACGTTGATGCCGCTGATGTCCACGCCGCTACGGGCGACGTTGGCCAGCAGGATTTCATTAAGAAAGATATTGCCGAAGCCCACGGGCAAGAACATGTACGGCGTAATCAGGCCGAAGGTCATGACGCAGGCAATCAACCGGCGATCCAGTTGCAGCTTGGTCAGCACATATAAAAGCGGCGGTACCAGCAGCGGAATGAAGGCGATATGTATCGGCAGAATGTTCTGCGAAGCGATGGCCACCACCCACAGCAAACCGATCAACAGCCATTTGACCTGGCGGCCACCGCTGGCGTGCTGGCGGTCGACCATCAGCAAGGCTTTGTCGGCCAGGGCGTGTGCCAGGCCGGACTTGGCAATGGCCACTGCGAAAGCGCCGAGCAATGCGTAGGACAACGCAACCGTCGCGCCGCCACCGAGGCCGCTGTTGAAGGCTTTTAATGTTGCGTCGATGCCCAGACCACCGGTCAAACCACCCACCAGGGCGCCCACGATCAGCGCGATTACGACGTGCACGCGGGACAGGCTGAGGATCAGCATGACGCCGACCGCGGCAATTACAGCATTAATCATCGTTACCTCAAGGCAAACGGAAAGAGTCCGACCGGCAGTCTGCAAAGAGCCGCCAGCGGATTGAATGAGAGGGTTTTATTAGAGGGCGCGCACTGTGCCGGACCGCTGCCGCCTTGTCAAAGCCAACACCCCCCCTGTAGCAGCTGGCGAAGCCTGCGTTCGGCTGCGAAGCAGTCGTAATCCAGCTGACGCGGTGTATCTGGCAGAACGTGCAAGCAGGTTTTACGACTGCTGCGCAGCCGAACGCAGGCTTCGCCAGCTGCTACAGGTTTCGTGTGATGGCTTATTTAATCGCGCGAATAAAGAAAGCCGAATCACGGCCGTTACAGTGCAAAGTCTCAGATATTTATCGAATAAAGGACGTCTCCATGTCGCTCAGACAACTTTCCATTCAATGGAAAATCACCCTGCTGGCCGGGCTGTGCCTGGCCGGCATCGTGACCCTGCTGGTGGGTCTTTCGCTGTATCGCATGGAGCACAGCTCCGAGATGGTGAAAGCATCCAGCATGGAGATGCTCACCGAAGCCGCCCAGGCCCGGATCGAATCCCAGGGTGAAAACCAGGCGCTGGGGATTCGCCAGCAGTTCATGGATGCCTATCAATATGGCCACGGCTTTTCGCGTCAGGTGCTGTTCCTGCGCGACCAGGCCGAGAAGCGCTTCCTCGATGCCTTTGACCTGCGTGAAGACCTGACGCGTCAGGTCAAGTCGGCCCTGCAAGCCAACCCGGAACTGCTCGGTCTGTCCCTCGTGTTCGAAGCCAACGCGCTGGACGGCAAGGACGATCTGTTCGCCGGCCAGGCCGAGTTGGGCAGCAACGACAAGGGCCGTTTTGCCCTGTACTGGTCGCAACCTGTGCCTGGCAAGGTGACGTCGATGGCGCTACCGGAAAGCGACATGGCCGACACCAGCACCGGCCCTAGCGGCGAACCGGCCAACGCCTGGTTCACCTGCCCGCGCACGACCCTCAAGCCCTGCGTGATCGAACCCTACTTCTACGTAATCGACGGCCAGAACGTGCTGATGACCAGCATCGTTTTCCCGCTGATGGTCAACGGCAAGGTCATCGCTTCGCTGTCGGTGGACATCAACCTCAACAGCCTGCAAGCCGTCAGCCAGGGTGCGAGCAAGAAGCTCTATGACGGCCAGACCAACGTCAGCATCATCAGCCCGGTCGGTTTGCTGGCCGGCTACAGCCCGGACGCCAGCAAGCTCAGCCAGCGCCTGGACTCCGTGGACAAGACCAACGGTGCCGAGCTGGTCCGCATGCTCGCCACCAGCAGCAAGACCGAAAGCCTGCACAGCAATCAACAGCTCAAAGTGCTGTCGCCGTTCCAGCCCATTCCCGGTGGCAAGTCCTGGGGCGTGTTGCTCGATGTGCCGGAGAAAGTCCTGGTCGGCCCCGCCGAAGCGCTGAAAAAACAACTGGATGACAGCAACACCGCCGGCACCCTGGTCGAACTCGGCCTGGGTGTGCTGGCCGCGTTGATTGGCCTGATGCTGGTGTGGCTGATGGCCCGCAGCGTGACTAAGCCGATCCTGGGTGTGGCGCACATGCTCGAAGACATTGCCAGCGGCGAAGGCGATCTGACCCGCCGCCTGGCCTACGACAAGCAGGACGAACTCGGCCAATTGGCCGGCTGGTTCAACCGCTTCCTCGACAAGCTGCAACCGATCATCGCCGAGGTCAAACGCTCGGTGCAGGACGCTCGCAGCACGGCGGATCAGTCGTCCGCCATCGCCACCCAGACCAGCGCCGGCATGGAGCAGCAATACCGTCAGGTGGATCAGGTCGCTACCGCGTCCCACGAAATGAGCGCCACCGCTCAAGACGTCGCTCGCAGTGCAGCGCAAGCGGCACAGGCGGCGCGGGATGCGGATCAGGCCACCCGTCGCGGTCTGACCGTGATCGACCGCACCACCGCCAGCATCGACAACCTCGCCGCTGACATGAGCGCGGCGATGGTCCAAGTCGAAGGCCTGGCGGCCAACAGCGAGAAGATCGGTTCAGTGCTGGAAGTGATCCGGGCCATCGCCGAACAGACCAACCTGCTGGCGCTTAACGCCGCCATCGAGGCCGCTCGTGCCGGTGAAGCCGGACGCGGTTTTGCCGTCGTGGCCGATGAAGTGCGCAACCTGGCACGCCGGACCCAGGAATCTGTCGAGGAAACCCGCTTGGTGATCGAGCAGTTGCAGAGTGGCACTCAGGACGTGGTCGGCTCGATGAACAACAGCCATCGTCAGGCTCAGGGCAGCGTCGAACAGGTGGGTCAGGCGGTGACGGCACTGCGGCAGATTGGTGAAGCGGTGACGGTGATCAGCGACATGAACTTGCAGATCGCCAGTGCCGCTGAAGAGCAAAGCGCCGTGGCCGAGGAGATCAACAACAACGTGGCGACGATTCGGGATGTGACGGAGTCGTTGTCGGGGCAGGCGAATGAATCGGCGCGGGTGAGTCAATCGCTCAATAGCCTGGCGAATCAGCAGCAGAGTTTGATGGATCAATTCCGCGTGTAATGCAAATACTGCATCCACAGGAAATACATGTGGGAGCGGGCTTGCCCGCGATGAGCATCGGTATCTACACATCTCCCGAACCTGGTCTATAAAAGGACGGCATGGATATCAAATGACCGGGCTAGATGCCCGACTGACAAAACGATACGACGAGTTAGTCATGGGACACAGTAATGGACTACCGGCTCTGGCCGCCGGGATGAAAGCCTTGCCGCGAAGCGACAAGGCTTTTGCACAGACGCAAGCCCTCTGGAGATTTTTGAGTAATGACCGAGTCAGGCCCGTAGATCTGGTCAAGCCGCTGCTGGCGTTGGCCCACGAGGGTTGTCGAGATGACTGCGATGATTACGCGCTGGTCATGCACGATTGGTCTCGGCTCAATTACATGCACCACCATAGCAAGGCTGATCGCCTGCAAATGACCCACCGAGGCGATATCGGTTACGAACTGCAAAGCAGCCTGCTCGTCACGGATCGTGACGGTGCACCGATCTGTACTCCCGCTCAAAATCTGGCAACCAAAGACGGCGTGCTCAGCACGCGAGCCGAAGAAATGCTGGCCCCTGAAAAACACCTGAATGAACTGACACAACGTATCACTTGGCTGGAACAGCAGAGGTTTGCCAAGCCTCTTGTCCATATCGTGGATCGAGAGGCTGATTCGGTCGCTCACCTGAGGCAGTGGCAGGCCGAGGGTCGGCAATGGCTGGTGCGAGTCAAGGCTGGCTCCACGGCCAGTCATGAAGGTCAATCCAGGCCCCTGAGTCAAATTGCTCGCCAGATGATCTACAGCGAAACCCGCAAGGTCGACTACAAAGGAAAACCCGCCATTCAATGGGTGGGAGAAACCGCCGTCGTGTTGACTCGTCAAGCCCAGCCCTTCACCAAAGACAGGGCCGACCGCAAGACGCTACGCAAGTCCGGTGAGCCTTTACCTGCTCGGCTCATCGTTAGCCGAATACTGGGAGACGACGGCAGCCTGTTGGCCGAATGGTATTTGCTGAGCAACCTTGGGCAAGAGGTCGCGGGTGAAAGATTGGCGCTTTGGTATTACTGGCGTTGGCGTATCGAGTCCTACTTCAAACTGTTCAAAGGTGGCGGGCATCAGCTGGAAAACTGGCAGCAAGAGAGCGGTGAAGCCGTGTTTAAACGGCTGCTGATCGCCAGTCAGGCGTGTGCAGTAAGTTGGCGTCTAATGCGGGCAAAGGGTGAGTTTGCCGAGCAAACACGGGACTTTTTGGTCCGTCTGTCTGGTCGACAAATGAAACGCTCGCAGCCGGTAACAGCTTCTGTGGTGCTGGCCGGTTTGTACATGCTTTTGGCAATGTGCGAGACGTTGGAGCAATACACTCCCCAGGAACTGGCGGGGTTTGCTAAAGAAGCCATCGGCTGGGTGGCCAGCCGAAGACTTTAGAGATGTGTAGATACCTATGCCGCGATGAGGCCATAACATCCAACATCAATGTTGACTGTTACATCGCCATCGCGGGCAAGTCGGATCGCCGCACCGCCGCTCCCACAGGGTTATTGGTTGGCTTCAGATCTGTGTCAGCGTTTGGGTAATTCGATTACAACCTTCAACCCGCCCCACTCACTTTCCTCCAACCGCAACACCCCGCCCCACGTATCGACGATGTCCCGCACAATCCCCAATCCCAACCCATGCCCATCCATCTGTTCATCAAGCCGAGTACCCCGGCTGAACACCTGATCGCGCTGGTTTTCCGGAATCCCCGGCCCATCGTCTTCCACGCTTAACTCAAACCCTTCGGCCGTCTCGACCACGCTCATCCGAACCTCGGCGTCCGCCCACTTGCAGGCGTTGTCCAGCAGGTTACCGAGTAGTTCGAGCAAGTCCTCGCGATCCCAAGGCAGTTGTAAACCGGCCGGTGCACGGTAGCTGAGATCAAGATGCTCACCATGAATCATGTTCAACGTCGCCAGTAACCCGGGCAATTCAGCATCGCAATCAAACAACGCCCCCGGCAATGCATCGCCGGATAACCGTGCGCGATTGAGTTCGCGATTGAGTCGCTGCTGGACCTGTTCCAGCTGCGCCTGAATCATCTTGCGCAACTCTGGATGCGTATCGAGCTTCTCGCTTGAGGCCAGGCTCAACAACACCGCCAGCGGGGTTTTCAAGGCGTGGCCGAGGTTGCCCAGCGCATTGCGCGAACGCTTGAGGCTGTCTTCGGTGTGCGCCAGCAAATGGTTGATCTGCGCCACCAGCGGTTCAAGCTCTACCGGAACCTGATCATCGAGTTGCGAGCGCTGGCCCTGCTGCAACTGGGCGATCTGCTCACGAGCCTTTTCCAGCGGGCGCAAGGCGCGGCGCACGGTGATGCGTTGCAGCAGCAAAATCAACAACAACCCCGCCAATCCCAGGCCGAGACCAACCTGTTGCATACGCAGGAAACTCTCGCGCACCGGCGTGTAATCCTGGGCCACGCTGATGGAAATCGATTGGCCGAGCCGTCGATAGTCTGAACGCAGCACCAGTAATTGCTGCCCTTCCGGCCCCAATTGCAGGTTGCTGTGCAGACCGGCATGGTCGAGGTGCGGCAGTTCCTGATCCCACAGTGAACGGGAGCGCCAATGGCTGTCGGCAAAATCGATGCGGAAGTAATGCCCGGAAAACGGTCGCTGATAGGCCGGCGACAGGTGTCGCTCATCCAGCTGCAAACCCTGCGACCCACGCACCAGCGCCACCAGCAGGTTTTCGCTGTCGTTGCGCAGCCCGGCTTCGAGGTAGCGCTGCAAACCCATTTCGAACAGCCACAGGCTGGTCTGCGCCAGCACCAGGCCGACGATCACCATCACGCTGATCAGCCCCAGGCTCAAGCGGCGCTGGATCGACCTCACTGGGTTTGCCCGCCGAACAGGTAACCCTGGCCGCGACGGGTTTCGATGACGCTGCGCCCGAGTTTGCGCCGCAGGTGGTTGACGTGGACTTCGAGCACGTTGGAATCGCGCTCGGTTTCACCGTCGTAGAGGTGTTCGGCCAAGTGGCTTTTGGAAAGAATCTGCTCGGGGTGCAGCATGAAATAACGCAGCAGGCGGAATTCAGCGGCGGTGAGCTGGATGTCGGCGCCGTCGCGGGTCACGCATTGACGGCCTTCGTCCAGGTGCAGTCCGGCAGACTTGAGCGTCGGCTGGTTGGCATGGCCATGGGAGCGGCGTAACAGCGCCTGGACTCGCAAGTGCAGCTCTTCGGGGTGGAAGGGTTTGGTCAGGTAATCGTCGGCGCCGGCCTTGAGGCCTTCGATCCGTTCGGCCCAGGAATCACGGGCGGTGAGGATCAGCACTGGCGTGGACAGGCCACCGGCCCGCCATTGCGTCAGCACGTCGAGCCCTGGCAAACCCGGCAGGCCGAGGTCGAGGATGATCAGGTCATAAGGCTCGCTGCTGCCCTGATACACCGCGTCGCGACCGTCGGCCAGCCAGTCCACGGCGTAGCCCTGCCGGTTGAGGCCGGCCATCAGTTCGTCGGCCAGCGGCACATGGTCTTCCACCAGAAGCAAACGCATCGATCAATCTTCCTTGTCTTTCAGTAACTGGCCGGTGGTGGCGTCGAGGTCCAGTTCGCGGACCAGACCTTCGGTGGTCAGCAACTCGACTTCATAAATGTAGACGTCATGTTTCTCTTCAAGCTCGGCTTCCAGCAGTTTGGCCCCGGGGTAGCGGTCCAGCGCTTGCTGCAACAGCTGCTCCAGCGGCAGGATCACGCCCTGTTGACGCAGGCGCAGGGCTTCGTCCTGATCCAGGTCGCGGGCCATGACCACCGAGCAAAAAAACAGAAGCGCCAGAGCCATTCGACCGCTCGTGCACCGCTGTGAAAAAGAAAACACCTTCATTACGTATCCTGATGATCCTTGAGAATCTGCCCGCTGACAGCGTCCAATTCCAGGTCCCACTCAATGCCCTGAGGGTCGCGCAATTCCACCTGATAGATGTACTTGCCGTACTCTTCTTCCAACTCGGTTTCGGTGATGGTGGCACCAGGGTGTTTGGTCAGAGCGGTAGCGTTGAGCTTCTCGAAAGACACAATGGTACCAGCGTCGCGCAGTCTCAGGGCTTCGTCGGGACCGAGGTCGCGAGCGTGGGCGATGCTGGCGGTCATGCCGATGATGGACGCGGTGAACAGGGCAGTCAGGGTTCTCATGGGGTGTCTCCGTATTTTTTTATGTGTTGCCTACGGAGTGCACCTTAACGGGGCGAACTTAATTGAAACTGAATTGCCATCATTGGTGATGACAACACGACATCGCAGGCATACGCAAAACCTGTGGGAGCGAGCTTGCTCGCGATGGCGGCTTAACATTCAACAAATATGTCGACTGTCACACAGCTATCGCGAGCAAGCTCGCTCCCACATGGGGTCCGTGGGTCCTTTATAATCCCCCGCTAGCCAGACATCGAGACCGGTATGACCGCTATCCACATCAAGTTCCCCTCGCTGACTCTCAAGGCCGGCCCTCGCGCCTTGGCACGCATCCGTGAAAACGGTTTGAGCGCCGCCGATGTCGGCACACTGCCGGGTGCCGCCGGTGGTCCCAAGGCGCTGGGGATTCAAGGTCTGGACCTGGCGTTGTTCGGTGAATGGCTGCCGGCGGCACCGCGAGAGCGCTCGTTGATCGGTGCGTCGGTGGGTTCCTGGCGCTTCGCCAGCGCGTGCCTGCCGGATGCCGCCGAAGGTATCCGCCGCCTCGGTCACCTCTACACCGAACAGAACTTCGCCAAGGGCGTGACCATGGCGCAGATCAGCCAGAGCTCCCGGCGCATGCTCGATGAGCTGCTCGACGGCCGCGATGCCTCTATTCTGGACAACGCCCATTACCGACTGAACATCATGGTGGTCAAAAGCCACGGCCTGCTGGCGGACGATCATCGCGGCCGACTGGGACTGGGCCTGTCATCGGTAATCGCCGACAACCTGCGGGGCCGGGCACGGCTGTCGCGGCATTTCGAGCGGCTGATCATTCACGATCCGCGTCTGGCACCGCCGGTCAATGCACTCAACGATTTCCCCTCGCGCTTCGTTGCGCTGAATGCCGGCAACCTGCGCCAGGCCTTGCTCGCGTCAGGCTCGATCCCGATGGTGATGGAAGGCGTGCGTGATTTGCCGGGGGCCGGTGCCGGGACGTTTCGCGATGGCGGTCTGCTGGACTATCACCTCGACCTGCCCTACAGCGGCAACGACATCGTGCTCTATCCGCACTTTACCGACCGGGTCATTCCCGGCTGGTTCGACAAGACCCTGCCATGGCGCCGCGCGTGTCCTGCGCGCTTGCAGGATGTCCTGTTGCTGGCGCCGTCGAAGGATTACCTGGCGCGCCTGCCCTACGGCAAACTCCCGGACCGCAACGACTTCAAACGCTTCATGGGCGATGCCCCGAGCCGGCAGAAATACTGGCGCACGACGATGGATGAAAGCCGTCGTATGGGCGATGAGTTCCTCGAACTGGCCGCCAGCGGTCGCCTCGGGGAGCGCTTGCTGACCCTTTAGTCAGTGTTTTCCCGCAACGCCAAACGCAAACTGTTAAACTCGCCGCCTGCCCACATCGCCGCGGCGATCGCCACCTGACAGAGCTGAAACCATTGTGGAAATTTTCAAAGAGTTCACCTTCGAATCCGCCCACCGCCTGCCCCACGTACCGGACGGCCACAAGTGCGGCCGCCTGCACGGTCACTCGTTCAAAGTGGCGATCCACCTGAGCGGCGACCTCGATCCGCACACGGGCTGGATCCGCGATTTCTCGGAAATCAAGGCGATCTTCAAGCCGCTCTATGAGAGCCTGGACCATAACTACCTGAACGACATTCCTGGCCTGGAAAATCCGACCAGTGAAGTCCTGGCCAAATTCATCTGGAAGGAATTGAAGCCTCTGCTGCCGGAACTCAGCGCGATCCGCATCCACGAGACGTGCACCAGCGGCTGTATCTATCACGGTGAGTAATCAAATCTTAAAGACAACAAAATCCCTGTGGGAGCGAGCTTGCTCGCGATAGCGGTCTTTCAGTCACCTTGATGTCGAATGTGCCGCCGCCATCGCGAGCAAGCTCGCTCCCACAGGGGGTAATGCGTTTCGTCAGTGAATATAAAAACAGCCTTCAATGGCTGTTTTTTTATGCCTATGCTTTTGGCTCCCACACGCCAAGAGGACACCCCCAATGACTGACTGGCCGCTGCCTCAGACCTATCGCTTCAACGGGCGCTCCGTTCGCTACGCCGTCCGGGGCGACGGTCCGCCGTTGGTGTTCGTGCATGGCACGCCCTTCTCTTCTTACGTGTGGCACCGGATTGCGCCGCACTTCATCACCACCCATCGGGTGCATTACTTTGATCTGTTGGGTTATGGGCTATCGGAGAAAATCGAGGGCGATGTGTCACTGGGTGTGCAGAACGACCTGTTGGCTCACTTGCTCGATCACTGGGGTCTGGAGCGACCAGACATCGTCGCTCACGACTTCGGCGGCGCCACTGCCCTGCGTGCTCACCTGCTGAACGGCAAGGACTACCGCAGCCTGACGCTGATCGATCCAGTGGCGCTGACGCCCTGGGGTTCGCCGTTTGTGCAGCATGTGCGTCAGCATGAGGCGGCATTCAGTGGCCTGCCCGATTACATTCAGCGGGCGATTGTGCCGACCTATATTCGCGGGGCGATCAAGCGCGAAATTCCTGATCATGAACTCGCGCCTTACGTGCAGCCGTGGCTCGGCGATCCGGGGCAAGCGGCGTTCTATCGGCAGATCGCGCAGATGGATGAGCGTTATACCCGTGAGGCCGAAGGGCTGTACCCGACAATTCGTTGTCCGGTGCAGATTCTGTGGGGGGAAGATGATCAGTGGATTCCCATCGAGCGCGGGCAGGCGTTGCATCAGATGATTCCGGGGTCGCGGTTTCAGGCGATTCCGAATGCCGGGCATCTGGTTCAGGAAGATGCGCCGGAAGCGATCGTCGCGGCGTTGCTGCGGTTTCTGCCGCAACACAAATCCCCCTGAAGAAACCAACATCCCCTGTGGGAGCGAGCTTGCTCGCGATGACGGCAGCACATCCAACATCAAGGTGACTGTCAGGCAGCCATCGTCGGAACGCCGCCCGGAGCCGGCTCGCTCCCACATGGGTTCTGTTTCCGTTTGCCGCACCGCTATCGAGCCTTCCTCAAGCCAAATTCCCCCGCTCGGCTATAAATAACTACACCACCCCACGCTTGGCACGACCACTGCAACACTCCCCCGCGTCACCCATTCAGCGAGGAACGCCAAATGACGCAGAACGATCCCGGCAACGATTACCCCCTCAGCGAAGTCCCGATGCACGCCCGCAAAGGCCTGGCCTCCACGGCCATGGTGTTGCTGGGTTTCACCTTTTTTACCGCCACCATGTTTGCCGGCGGCAAGCTGGGTGTGGCGTTCAATTTCGGCGAGATGATGGCGGTGATTATCGTCGGCAATCTGCTGCTGGGGATCTACGCCGCAGGCCTTGGCTACATCGCCTTCAAGAGCGGCCTGAACTCGGTGCTGATGGGGCGCTTTTGTTTCGGTGAAGTGGGCAGCAAGCTCAGCGACCTGATCCTCGGTTTTACCCAGATCGGCTGGTACGCCTGGGGCACAGCCACTGCCGCCGTGGTGCTGGGCAAGTATTTTGAGTTGAGCGAGGGCACCGTTCTCGGGCTGATGGTGCTGTTCGGCCTGGTGTTTTGCGCGACCGCGTATGTCGGTTATCGCGGCTTGGAGATTCTGTCGTACATCGCCGTACCGGCCATGATGTTGCTGCTGATGCTGTCGATGTGGGTCGCCACGGTGAAGGTCGGTGGGCTCGAGGGTTTGCTCGCAGTAGTCCCGACGGGAACACTGGATTGGTCGACCGCGATTACCCTGGTGTTCGGCACCTTCGTCAGTGGTGCGACCCAGGCGACCAACTGGACGCGTTTCTCCCGTTCAGCACGCGTCGCGGTGCTCGCAAGCCTGATCGGTTTCTTCATCGGCAACGGCCTGATGGTGTTGATCGGCGCTTACGGAGCCATCGTTTACCAACAACCGGACGTGGTCGAAGTGTTGCTGTTGCAAGGCTTCGCCATGGCGGCAATGGCGATGTTGCTACTCAATATCTGGAGCACCCAGGACAACACCATCTACAACTTCGCCGTCGCCGGTTGCAACCTGCTGCGCACCGGCCGTCGCAAGACCGTGACCCTGGCGGGCGCGGTGATCGGCACGTTGCTGGCACTGCTGGGCATGTACGACATGCTGGTGCCCTACCTGATTCTGCTGGGCACTGTGATTCCGCCGATTGGCGGCGTGATCATGGCGGACTTCTTCTACCGCTATCGTGGTCAATATCCACGTCTGGCCGATGCCCGGTTGCCGGCGTTCAACTGGTCTGGTTTGGCCGCTTACGCAGTCGGCACCGTTGCTGCGTTCAGTTCACCGTGGGTCGCGCCGCTGGTAGGGATTGCCGCTGCCGCGTTAACGTATGTGTTACTGACCGGCGTGCTGGGTGCCCGTACTGCCAACGCACCATTACAAGATCTATAAAAGGATTCGCCTGATGCACATCATCAACGCCCGCCTGCGCAACCAAGATGGCCTGCATGAGTTGCACCTGGAAAACGGCCTGATCAGCAACATCGCCCGACAGACCGAAGCGCCGACCCTGGGTCCCGATGATCTGGACGCCGGCGGCAACCTGGTGGTACCGCCCTTCGTCGAGCCACACATCCACCTCGACGCCACGCTCACCGCCGGCGAGCCGCGCTGGAACATGAGCGGCACGCTGTTCGAAGGCATCGAATGCTGGGGCGAGCGCAAGGTGACCATCACCGAAGAGGACACCAAAACCCGCGCCAAGAAAACCATCCAGACCCTCGCCGCCCACGGCATCCAACACGTGCGTACCCACGTCGACGTCACCGACCCGCAGCTGACCGCGCTGAAGGCGATGCTCGAAGTGCGCGAGGAAAGCCGTCACCTGATCGACATGCAGATCGTTGCGTTCCCGCAGGAAGGCATCGAGTCGTACCGCAACGGTCGCGAGCTGATGGAAGAAGCGATCCGCATGGGGGCCGATGTGGTCGGCGGTATTCCGCATTTCGAGTACACCCGCGATCAAGGCGTGAGTTCAGTGAAATTCCTGATGGACCTGGCCGAGCGCACCGGTTGCCTGGTGGATGTGCATTGCGATGAAACCGACGACCCGCACTCACGCTTTCTAGAGGTGCTGGCCGAAGAAGCCCGCAGCCGCGACATGGGCTCGCGAGTGACCGCCAGTCACACCACGGCGATGGGCTCTTACGACAACGCTTACTGCGCCAAACTGTTTCGCCTGCTCGGGCATTCGGGGATCAGTTTTGTCTCCTGCCCCACCGAAAGCATTCACCTGCAAGGGCGCTTCGACAACTTCCCGAAACGCCGTGGCGTGACCCGTGTCAACGAGCTGCTCGAAGCCGGGATGAACGTGTGTTTCGGCCAGGATTCGATCGTCGACCCGTGGTATCCGCTGGGCAACGGCAATATCTTGCGGGTGCTCGAAGCCGGCCTGCACATCTGCCACATGCTCGGTTACCGCAACCTGCAAAGCGCGCTGGACCTGGTCACCGACAACAGCGCCAAGGCCATGAATTTGGGTGATCGTTATGGACTGGAACGCGGGCGGCCGGCGAATTTGCTGATTCTGTCGGCGGACAGCGATTACGAGGTGATCCGCAGCCAGGGCCTGCCGCTGTATTCGGTGCGCGATGGCAAGGTGTTGATGAAGCGGCAGATGCCGGTGGTGGAATGGGCGGATCAGCCCTAAATTCTCGCTGATTATGCAGGCCTCTTCGCGAGCAAGCCCGCTCCCACATTGGATCTGTGTCGTCCACAAATCCCCTGTGGGAGCGGGCTTGCCCGCGAAGGCAATCTTGAATTCAATCCATCAATCGAGCCGTACCAAATAGCCTGACCTGACTCAATTCCCCCTCTAATTCCTCCAACAAAATCGGCGCCGCCCCCCCGGGCATGACGACTTTCACTTCGCCAGCCGTGACCCAACCCACCCGCCATGCGGCGCAAGCCACCGCACTGGCGCTGGTGCCCGACGACGCCGTCGGCCCCTCTCCGCGCTCGAATACCCGCGCGACGACTCGCCCTTCTGACTCAAGCATCGCCCATTGCAGATTGACGCCAGCAGGACACGGCTCCCCTGCCCCGGTCGGCATGGCGTAAGCGATACGCGTCAGCCCTTTGGACAACCGCGGTTCGCGCATTTGCTCATTGCTCGGCAATACATCCGCGCTCTCTACAAGCGTCACACAATGTGGATTGCCGATGCGCACAAACTGGCTTTGAGACCATGCGGGATCGAGCGCCGACAACGGCTGCACATGGCTGACGTCGCGACCGTTCAACAGCACGCTTTCAACCCCTTTAGCCCCCACCGCGTCAGGCCCGAACGAGGGTTTGCCCAGATCCAGCCAGAACCCTTTCACACCCTCGATCTCGGCCGGTTTCACCGAAGTGCCCACCGGTGAAACCGCATCAGTCTTATCGTGATGAACCCTGAGCAAACAAACCTCGTCCCTCGGCAGCAGCCCTTGCTCACTCAGGGCCTGAGAGAAAATCGTCAGCCCGTTGCCACTGCGCTCGGCGAGCGTGCCGTCGGTGTTGACGATCAGCAGGTCAAACGGTGGCGACGTTTGAAACGGACCGACCAGCAAACCGTCGCAACGATGATCCTTGCTGCCTGGCGGTTGTGTGCCGGGGGCCCAGTCACAGAAGGCCTCGATAGCCGAAACAGTCCATGCCGCACGGGTTTGCGCAGCGAGACTGGCCTGCTCGGGTAGATCGATACCTCCC
The DNA here is from genome assembly GCF_044760065.1 of Pseudomonas sp. NPDC098740. Lineage (NCBI taxonomy): Bacteria > Pseudomonadati > Pseudomonadota > Gammaproteobacteria > Pseudomonadales > Pseudomonadaceae > Pseudomonas > Pseudomonas sp. NPDC098740. Next base: position 27,004 of record NZ_JBIWAM010000041.1, read on the forward strand.
CGGCGCACGGCGTCAGGCGCCATAACCGCATAGATATTGCCTCGAGCATCGTAGTACGGCGTCATGGATCGGTCCTGAAATCAGCCAGTAAGTGCCTGTACTTTAGGCGTCAATGTCCGGCGATGAAATACCGCCCCGGCGTCACCCCGAACGTTCGTCGAAACATCGCAATAAACGCGCTGACGTTTTCATAACCCAGTTCCAGCGCAATCGTCGTCACCGGCACCGCTGCCGCCAACCGTTCCAGCGCGCGCAACAACCGTGCGCGCCGGCGCCATTGGCTGAAGGTGAAACCGGTTTCGCTGACGGTGCGCGACGAACACCTGCGCGGATTGTGCGAAGGGCACTGACAGTCGCGCTCGCGATGGAGGGTCAGGCTGTGCAAGGATGTCACCCTGCCTGACCGCGAACCTGGGCGGACGCTGATCGAACCCTCACCGGTGAGTCACTGTCCCTTGGGTACGCGACGTTTTTTGCCAAGGATTGATATGACCAACCTCAACACTCAAACCGCATTTGTTCCCGGACGCCTGGAACAGATGTCCACGCGCATCGCCTTTTTCATTGCCGGTTTCGGCATCGCTGCGTGGGCGCCGCTGGTGCCCTACGCCAAGGCTCGGGCCGGGCTGGATGAAGGGACGCTCGGTTTGCTGTTGTTGTGCCTGGGGGTGGGGTCGATTCTGGCGATGCCGATGGCGGGGCTTCTGGCCACGCGTTTCGGCTGTCGCCGGGTGGTGAGCGCCGGAGTGTTGCTGATTTGTGCGGCCCTGCCGCTATTGGCGACGGTGACGTCGATTCCGGCGTTGATTGCCGCGTTGTTCATGTTCGGCGCGGGGCTGGGCACGGTGGATTCGACGGTGAACCTGCAAGCGGTGATCGTCGAACGGGCCAGCGGCAAGACCATGATGTCGGGCTTCCATGGGCTGTTCAGCCTCGGCGGTATTGTCGGTGCGGCGGGTGTCAGTGCCCTGCTCGGCTTCGGGGTTTCACCGCTGGGGGCGACGCTGGTGGTGATCGTGATGCTGCTGATCGCCCTGACCAAGGCCGCGCCGCACCTCTTGCCTTACGGCAGCGAAAGTTCGGGGCCGGCGTTTGCCGTTCCCCATGGCATCGTGCTGTTCATCGGCGGGATGTGTTTCATCGTGTTCCTCGCCGAAGGCGCGGCGCTCGACTGGAGCGCGGTGTTCCTGGCGCAGGAGCGCGGAATCGATACCGCTTATGCGGGACTGGGTTACGCGGCGTTTGCGTTGACCATGACCGTCGGACGTTTGACCGGCGATTCGATCGTGCGTCGTCTCGGCGCTACGCGGGTGATTGTGTTCGGTGGGTTGACGGCCGCGGCGGGCCTGTTTGTGGCGACCTTCGCCCCGAGTTGGGAAGCGGCGCTGGTGGGTTATGCAATGTTGGGGGCTGGTTGTTCGAACATAGTGCCGGTGCTGTACACCTCAGTGGGCAAACAGACGGTGATGCCCGAAAGCGTCGCCGTGCCGGCCATTACCACGTTGGGCTACGCGGGCATTCTTGCCGGGCCTGCGTTGATCGGGTTTATCGCCCATGGCAGCAGTTTGAGTTTTGCCTTCGGGTTGATGGCGGTGTTGCTAGTGGCGGTGGCCATTGGCGGGAAGGTGTTGAAGGTCTGAAAAGCATCGCGAGCAAGCTCGCTCCCACAGGGATCACACAAAACCTTGTGGGAGCGAGCTTGCTCCGGGCGGCGATCCGACGATGAGGGCAACTCGGTCTATCAGAACCCGACGCTGGCCTGCACAAAGAACGTGCGCGGTGCGCCAACGTACATCCCCGAGTTGTTGTCGCTGGAGCGGGTGAAGTACTGCTTGTCGAAAATATTCTTCACCCCGGCGCCGACTTTCAGGTTCGAAAGCGTCGCGCCGAAGTCATAACCGCCGCGCACGTTCCAGGTGACGTAACCCGGAATGTCGCCGTACTGGCCGTCCGCGGTGCCTTCGGTGATGTAGTTGCCGCTGAAACTGCCATCAGCGTTCACAGCCACGCCCGGCGAACGCTGCTTGGACTGGGCAAAGGCATCGAGGTTGTAAGTCCAGCGGTTGATGTCGTAACGCAGGCCGGCAGTCGCCACCTGACGCGAATAGAACGGCAGGTCACGCCCCTTGAAGCCCGGGATCTCGCCTTCATAAACGGCGCGCGTGTAAGTGAAGCCGGCATTGGCGGTCAGGCCGTCCAGCCGTGGATCCAGCGCCGCCATGTCGTAGTGCACCGAGGCTTCGAGGCCCTGGTGCGTGGTCGCGCCGAGGTTGGTCCAGCCCGCATCGTTGCTGATGTATTGCAGCTCTTTATCGAAGTCAATGTAGAACAGCGTTACTTCCCCGCCCCACACATCATTGTTGTAGCGCGTGCCGACCTCGTAGGTCTTGGCCTTTTCCGGTTCCAGGCCATTGGCCGGTTCGTCACCCGCGCCACCCTGGCCGAGCTGGAAATACTGCAGGCTGCCGAACGAAGTTTCGTAGTTGGCGAACAGTTTCCAGGCATCGGACACGTGATACATCACGCTCAGGGCCGGCAGCGGCTCGTTGCTTTCGATGCTGCGGTTCTTTTCCAGCACCGGTTTGCCGGCGGTGTCGAGCACCGGGCGGTCGTGCCAGTCGGTGCTGATGTGTTCAAAGCGGATGCCGGGGGTGATGGTCCAGTTGCCGACGTCGATTTTGTTATCGACATACACCGAGTTGGCTTCAGTGCCACCGGTGCGGTCCTGATACACATGGCCGTCCGAGCTCTTGGTCGCGACCGGCTCGTTGTTGACCAGCGCCAGGCGGCTCGCCTCTTCGTGCATGCCTTCCTTGAGGTAGCGATAACCGACACTGACTTCCTGGGTGGTCGGGCCGACATCAAACACACGGGACACCCGGGGTTCAATCCCGAAGGTGTAGTAAGTACGCGGGAACGAGCCGAGGGTTTTCTGATCGCGAGCGGCGATGTTGCTGCCACGGAAGCTGTCGGAATAGTAAGTCAGCACTTCAGCCTGAGTGCGGTCGTCGATCTGCCGTGCCCACTTGAACGAGACGTCCTTGCGGCGGCCGCTGAAGTTGTCGTTGTTGCGGTCGGACTGGAACGGTTCGGCGTCGTACTGCGCCTGGGTCAGGCCGCCGGGCATGTCGGCGCTGGCGTCGTAGTAGTGAAAGTTGAGGCTGAAATCGTCCACATCGGTGGGTGCCCAGTGGGTCTTGAGGATCACGTCGTCGATGTCATTGCCGTTGTTGCGTTCACGGTAACCGTTGCCGTTCACGCCCGAGTACAGCAGCGCCATGCCGATGCCGTTGTCCGCGGTGCCGCCGAGAAACGCCGTGTCGATGTGCTTCCAGCCACCGTGCTGGGAGGTTTCCAGGGTCGAGCCGATTTCACCGGTGGCTTTCTCCGGAATCGCGCGAGTGACGAAATTGATCACGCCACCGACGTTCTGTGGCCCGTAACGCACGGAGCCGGCGCCGCGAACCACGTCGATGCTGTCAAGGTTGCCGGAGGAAATCGGCGCCATGGACAACTGCGGCTGGCCGTACGGGGCGAACGCTGCCGGCACGCCGTCAATCAGCACGGTGGAGCGTGGCGACAGGCGCGAGGTCAGGCCGCGCACGCCGACGTTCAGGGAAATGTCGCTGCCGCCGGTGCCGTTGGCGTCCTGCACTTGCACACCGGGCACGCGCTTCAGCACGTCGCCGACGTTCATCGCGCCCTGCTCGACCATCGCCTCGCGGCGAATCACCGTACGCGCGCCGGGGTGGTTCTGCACCACGGCGGCATCGGCGTCACCGAGCCAGTCGCCGACCACCTTGATATCGGTCACGCCCAGCTCCAGCGGGCCGCTGGCAGCAGACGTCGGTGCAGGCATCAACGTGACCGAACCTTCGTCGATCTGGTATTGCAGACCGCTGCCTTGCAGCAGCTGGCGCAGTGCGTCTTCTGGCGAAAGGTTGCCGTCCACCGCAGGGGCCTGTTTGCCGGCGACCAGCTCAGGGCTGAAGAACACCTGCAGCGAGGTTTGCTGGCCCAGTTCACTCAGGGCCTGCCCCAGAGGTTGCGCCGGGATATGAATCGCGTCGGCGGCAAAGACCTGGGGAAGCGCCGCGGTGACAGCCAGGGCGAGAGCGAGGCGCAACCAAGGGGATTTGTTGTTTTTAGCGGTGGATTTTTTCACGTCGAACGTAGTCCTGTGGATCGCAAGAGTGTGCGCTTGTTAATGCAAACCAGTTGCAGTTGGACAGGAAGACGATCAACTCGAAAAAAACCTGAATTTATTTTGAAATTATTTCCTGACTGCCGTCATCGAGGGTGCGCACGGCCACCGGCAGAATGCTCGGCAAGGCCTTGAGCAGTGCGTCGGTGTTGTCGGATTTGAACACGCTGGTCAGGCGCAGATTGCCCACTTTGTCGTTGCCGACAGTGAGCGGTTTCTCCCGATAGCGCGACACTTCCTCGGCGACGTCGCTGAGTCTGGCGTTGTTGAACACCAGCTTGCCGCTGCGCCAGGCGGTCAGCTCGGCAGGATTGATCGCGTAGGCAGCAGCCACTTTGCCTTGGGTATCGATGTGCGTACCGAGACCGGCCGTGAGGCTGATGAAATCGCTGTCCGCCGCTGCGTGCCCCTGAACCTTGACGGTGCCCTGCTCCACCACGACCCGGGTTTGGGCGATGTCGCGGCGCACATCAAACCGGGTGCCGGTAACCGTGACCTTGCCGCTGCCCGCCTCGACCACGAAGGGCCGACGGGTGTCGTGCTCGACGCTGAACATCGCTTCGCCCTGCGTCAGCTCGATGCTGCGGCGGTCGTTTTCATAGTGCACCTGAACGCGGCTGCGGCTGTTCAGGTCGATCACCGAACCGTCCGGCAACGCCACATGACGTCGCTCGCCCAGGGCCGTGGAAAACTCGGCGGTGTAGATTGCCGGGTGATTCAAACCGCTGAACAACCCCAAGCCGAGTGCGACGGCCAACACGCTGGCGGCCATCGCATAACGCACCAGCGGGCGACGTTTGCTGCGCGCTGGCGGGGTTTCACACAAGGCTTGCAGGCGCGCCGCCGGCAGCAAATCAGCCGCTGTCCACAAGCCCTGCAGTAATTGGAATTCGTCGCGATGCTGAGGGTGTTCGTCCAGCCAGGCTTCGAAATGCCGGTACTCTTCGACATTGATCGCAGGTTCCTGCAAACGCACAAACCACCGCGCCGCCTCGTCGCGAACCGTTGTTTGCCCGCACGCACAATCACGAGTATCCATCATGGAAGTTCCTGTTTGGCTGGGGATGAGAAGGCACCGCCGATTTGCCTTATGTAGGAGCTGCCGCAGGCTGCGATCTTTTGATCTTGATCTCCAGCGATTTCAATGCCGCCAAAAGATCGCAGGCTTCGCCAGCTCCTACAAAAGCCACCGCACATCATGATTGCAATCCGTCAAGGCGGTCGCGCAGATGCCGCAGCGTGCGGATCATATACTTTTCCACCATGTTCTTGGACAGCCCCAGGCGTTCAGCGATTTCGGCCTGAGTCAGGCCTTCGATCTTCTGCCAGACAAACACCTTGCGGCAGTTGACCGGCAGCTCGGTGAGCGCCCGTTCGATGGAGTCAGCCAACTGGATCGCACGCATGAAATGCTCCGGGTCGCCGGACGACGACACACTGTGATCAACCGCCTCCGACTCCATGGCGCCCCGCCGATCCTCACGCCGATAACCATCCACCGCGATGTTGCGTGCGGTCTGGTGCAAATACGCCCGAGGTTGTGCAACCAAAGCCGAATCGGACTCAAGCACCCTCACGAAAGTGTCGTGGGCCAGGTCCTCGGCCTGCTGACGATTTCTCAGGCGACGGGTCCAGGTCCCGACCAACTCTTCGTAATGCTCGAAAAAGCCGTGTCTGCGGGGCAGCTTGGGGGTCATTGCGGTGTGCTGTGAAGACGGGGCGTGAATAGTAATGCTTCCTATTAACCGGAAGCAATGGGATTAAGAACCCGCAGGAGCCGACCCGTTAAGGAACAACACGGACCGTAGCAGCTGGCGAAGCCTGCGTTCGGCTGCGCAGCAGTCGTGAAATCAGGCGACGCGGTTTTCAGGAAGACCTCGCGCTCAGGTTTTACGACTGCTACGCAGCCGAACGCAGGCTTCGCCAGCTGCTATGTATGGACTCGCCCCCACTGTCTACCCGCTTTTGAAAAACCGCCGCC
>NZ_JBIWAM010000042.1:0-18060 GCF_044760065.1 Pseudomonas sp. NPDC098740
GGTTCCGAAGTTGAAATGAAAGAGAAGAAAGCCCGCGTTGAAGACGCCCTGCACGCTACCCGTGCAGCCGTTGAAGAAGGCGTGGTACCTGGCGGTGGCGTGGCACTGGTTCGCGCTCTGCAGGCAATCTCCGAGCTGAAAGGCGATAACGCCGATCAAGACGTGGGTATCCAGTTGCTGCGTCGCGCTGTTGAAGCGCCACTGCGCCAGATCGTTGCCAACTCCGGCGACGAGCCAAGCGTAGTTGTCGACAAGGTCAAGCAGGGTTCGGGTAACTACGGTTACAACGCTGCTACCGGCGAATACGGCGACATGATCGAAATGGGCATCCTCGACCCGGCTAAAGTGACTCGTTCGGCTCTTCAGGCAGCAGCTTCCATCGCCAGCCTGATGATCACCACCGAAGCCATGATCGCCGAGATCAAGGAAGACGGTCCAGCTGGCGGCGGCATGCCAGACATGGGCGGTATGGGCGGCATGGGCGGCATGATGTAAGCCAGCCTTACCCCTATAAAAAAGCCCCGCCTGCGATAAGCAGGCGGGGCTTTTTACTGCCCTCTATAAAGTCAAAAGATCGCAGCCTGCGGCAGCTCCTACAAAAGCACGCGATCCCCTGTAGGAGCTGGCGAAGCCTGCGATCTTTTGATCTTTCCTCAGGCCTTGACCGGTTCTGCCTTGGTCTCTCGCTCATCCTTCGCCGCCGGGAGATAAAGGATGTAGTAATACGCCCCCAGACAAATCAGCCAGCAGAAAATCGCCGTCCACACATTGTGCGAAAAGAAGTGCGCGCCCTGCATCATCCGGCTGATGGAAAACACCGTGCCCAACGCGAAAGCGAACACAAACGCCTTGCGCGCCAGGCGCGGACGACGGTCACGCAGGACAAAGAACAGCGCAAACAGTGTGAAACCGGTTGCCGCATGACCGCCGGGCCAGCAACGGCCCGGCTTATCGGTGTGCGGGCGAGGGCTGAGTAACTCGCTGTAGGTCTCGTGACCACCGAACTGCTCCAGGCTCCATGGGCATTGAACGGCCGTCACCGCTTTGACTGGCGTGACAAAGGAGGTCGCCAGCGCCAGAGACAGCACCAGGCAGCCCAGTTCCCGTTTGATCGGTTTGAGCCTGTCCATGAAAAAGGAGGCGATGAAACCGACGATGGCCAACACCGAGAAGGCGATGACCACCTGCTTGGCGCGGTCATGCAGGATCTCTTCCAGGAAGTAACTGTGCCGCCCGATGAAATCCCTCGCGACCGGGTCATAGAGTAGTTTGGCAAGGTCCATGTCCAGAGACGTCAGTTCGAGCAGCATCAGAATGATCGCCGCAATGGCGGGAACGCCCAGGCACACCCAGAAGTTCAGTGGGCGGGAGGCGGGGCGGACAGCAGTCGAAACCATGGCAGTTCCTTGGTCGGTGAAATGTTCTGAAAACGCAGCCGCGCGGAGTTTGAGCCTGATCCTGTCGTCGGCGTGTGAATCGATAGTGAAAAAGTCGTTAAAGTTGCCCCGGGTTTATGGGGTGGATTTGCAACTGCACACAGTCCTAGCCCTCAGCCACACTTGGCCTTAAGCTGCGCGGGCCAAGACGGCCGTTACTGTGTACGCAGGAGATACCCATGCGAATTCTATTGGTTGAAGACAACCGCGATATCCTGGCCAATCTGGCCGATTACCTGGGGCTCAAAGGTTATACCGTGGATTGCGCGCAGGACGGTTTGTCAGGCTTGCACCTGGCGGCCACCGAGCATTACGACCTGATCGTGCTCGACATCATGTTGCCGGGCATCGACGGTTACACCCTGTGCAAGCGTCTGCGTGAAGACGCGCGCCGCGACACGCCGGTGATCATGCTCACCGCTCGCGATCAACTGGACGACCGGCTGCAAGGCTTCAAGTCCGGCGCCGATGACTACCTGATCAAACCCTTTGCCCTGTCTGAATTGGCGGCGCGCATCGAGGCGGTCATGCGTCGCGCCCAGGGTGGCGGCCGTCGCACCTTGCAGGTCAGCGATCTGATCTACGACCTCGATACCCTGGAAGTGACCCGCGAAGGTCGTCTGCTGAAACTCAACCCGGTGGGCCTGAAGTTGCTGGCCGTGTTGATGCAAAAAAGTCCTCACGTACTGCGCCGCGAAATTCTCGAAGAGGCGCTGTGGGGTGATGACTGCCCGGACAGCGACAGCCTGCGCAGCCACGTCCATCAATTGCGCCAGGTGATCGACAAGCCGTTCGCCAAACCGTTGCTGCAAACCGTGCACGGTGTGGGTTATCGCTTGGCCGAGGGCCGAGATGGAGTTTAAACAGAGCCTTGCTCAACGGATCATCATCGCCTTTGCGCTGATGAGCGCATTGGTGGCAGGGGCGTTCGCCATGGGCATTGTGGCGACCGTGCACCTGGTCGAAGAAAAACTGATTTCGGCTGGTCTGGGCGGCGATTTACAGCGTCTGTTGCTGATGGACAGCGTGTCGGACTGGAGCCACCGTCCCGAGCCGGACCAAATGTTCTATTTCAGCGGCGGGCCCGGCGACTTCGAACTCCCCAAGGACCTGCGGCACCTGGGCCCGGGCTTTCACGAAGTGTTTCGCGAACAGCTGTCGTATCACGCGATGGTCGAAGTCGTCGATGGTCGGCGTTATGTGCTGTTGCAGGATCAGAGCGATTTCGAAGAGCGTGAACGGGTGCTGTTTGCCGTGGTGCTGGTGGGCTTCGTCCTGAGTCTGGCGTTGGCGGTGTTTCTTGGCTGGGTACTGGCGCGCAAAGTGATGGCGCCCGTGGTGCGACTGGCCCGTCAGGTCCGTCACCGTGATCAATTATTGGGTCTTGCTCCACCGCTGGCGCCGGATTACGCCGCTGATGAGGTGGGCGAGTTGGCCGTGGCCTTCGACGCCACCCTCGGGCGCTTGCGCCAGGCGTTGACCCGCGAACGGTTGTTCACCAGTGACGTGAGCCACGAGCTGCGCACGCCATTGATGGTGCTGGCCAGTTCCTGCGAGCTGCTGCTGGAAAACCCCGGTATCGATCAGCGTGGACGTGCACAGGTCGAGCGAATCGCCCGCGCTTGTGAAGAGATGCGCGAGCTGGTGCAAACCTTCCTGATGTTGGCCCGCGCACAACGCGAAGACGCCAGCATGTCGCCCCAGCAGACCCTGAGCCAGGTAGCCGATGGACTGCTCAATCAGTGGCGCGAGCCGATCGAGGCCAAGGGGTTGGCGCTAATCTTTGAACCGGGCAATCCGGCCAACACGTGCTACAACGCAACCCTTCTGCACGCGGTCATGGGCAACCTGCTGCGTAACGCGCTGCATTACACCGAACGCGGGTTCATCCACCTGACCCTGACGGCCACGGGTTTCATGGTCGAGGACAGTGGCGTGGGCATTCCCGAGGAAAAACGCGAGGCCATGTTCGAGCCGTTCGTGCGGGGCAACGAGAAGCGCGGTGAGGGCTTGGGGCTTGGGCTGTCACTGGTGCAGCGGATCTGTGAAAACCAGGGGTGGGACGTCAGCCTGACGAACATGGAGCCCCATGGTTGTCGTTTTGAGGTGGAGCTGTATCCGTCGCATATGAATTGATCGGCCTATTGCAGCGCCGTATCCCGGAGCAGTTGTTGGCGCCCTGCAAAACCTCGAAATAACTTGGGGTTTTACATGACATTTTTTTCACAAAGGAATGACCTGTCGCTGACACGGCGCTACCTATCGTGGGTGCCATCAGCAGCTAAGGAGACCTTGGTGATGGCCGGCCCGATCAAACTTGATTTTTCCGAAAAATACGACGATCAACACGCTCAACGATACCTGCGCAAGCATAAGGATGGCCTTGGCCGCCGCGTGTCTCACTGGCGTGACGAGCAACTGGCACACAAGGCGCTGGCACTGGTCGGTGAGCCGGGGCTGATCCTCGATTTGCCCTGCGGTGCGGGGCGCTTTTGGCCATTGCTGGCGGAAAAAACCAATCGTGCGATCATTGGGGCCGACAACTCCGAATCCATGCTGAAGATTGCCATGCAGTCGCAACCTGCCGAGGTGGTGAAACGGGTACAACCCTTGCACACTTCTGCATTCGACATCGCCTTACCTGAAAACGCCGTCGACAGCATTTTCTGCATGCGTTTGCTCCATCACATCGGTGAAGCCGAGCATCGACTGGCCATTTTGCGTGAATTCGAGCGCGTCACGCGTGATAGCGTGATCCTTTCTCTGTGGGTGGACGGCAATTTCAAAGCGTGGAAACGCAAGCGCCTCGAGAAAACCCGTGAGCAGGAAGGTTACCAAAATCGATTTGTGTTACCGGCTGCTACGGTTGAAAAGGAATTTGAGCAGGCGGGTTTTCGTATCCAGGAACAACTGGACTTTTTACCGCTCTATGCCATGTGGCGGGTCTACGTATTACGCAAGAGGTAACAGTATGGCAGTGCAATGTGCAGCAGAAACGGACGTCGCTCCTCAGGACCGCTTCGACTATTTCTGGAATCAGCGCGGTGAGTGGGTAGAAGAACCCAACATCCGTCGCGGTGGAGAAAGTGGCGTGCAGCGCGTCGTGAGCAGCAATGGACAGTTGCTTTACGTTAAACGTCAGACCGGGCATATCCATCGCAGCTTGTTGCACCCGTTCGGTCGGCCGACGGTGTTGCGCGAGCGCGATGCGCTCATCGGCCTGAACCTGCTCGACGTTCTCGTTCCGGAAATCGTTTTCTGCGGTGCACAGCGCGATCCGGTGCATAAATGGCGCGCATTGCTGGTCACCAAGTCGCTGGACGGCTTCGAGGAAATCGAACACTGGTACGCTGGCGGCGGTCGCGAGCATCACGGTGAGGCTGTGCATGATCGAGTGTTGAAGGAACTGGCCGAGAGCCTGGCCCGGATGCACAAGGGCCGCTGGCAGCACAGCTGCCTCTACGTCAAGCACGTATTCGTGCGCATCACCGGCGAAGGCGAGGCTGCCAAAGTTGAAGTGGCCTTGATCGATCTGGAGAAATGTCGGCAGCGTTTTACCGCCCGGCAAGCGGCTTCTCATGACATGAAGCAACTGCGTCGCCACTCGTCGTTCAGCACGACGGACTGGCAGAAACTCGTCTACTTTTATAAGACGGCGTTTGGCAGCGCTATCAAGGGTTTATAGCAATGAAACTCGAAATTGCACGAGGTGTATTTTTAATAGGAGCCTTGGCAGTTGCTTCACTAGCGGTGGCGGCTTGGGAGCAGCCCCGCACGCAAGTCCTCAGTTCAGTGAATGGCGACGCGCACTGTCCGTTGCCACGGGTTGCGAAGGCATCCGTGGCATCCCAACCCGATCATGATTTATTGCTGTTCATGTTCGGACTTTCTCAAGGATTGAGGCCACAAAGTTGAATAAATTGAAGCCCAAATAAAAGGCCTCGCTGATGCGAGGCCTTTTTTTATTCCCGACTTTCGAGCCTTGCACCGTCCATGTGGGAGCGAGCTTGCTCGCGATAGCGGTGTGACAGTCACCTCAATGCTGATTGCGCCACCGCTATCGCGAGCAAGCTCGCTCCCACAGGGTTATGAGTGTTCTTTGGGTTTATCGGGTTTAGCCAGCAACGTGTACACGCACGGCAACACAAACAACGTAAACAACGTCCCGATCGACATCCCCGTGGCGATCACCATGCCGATGTCGAACCGGCTGACGGCGCCCGCCCCCGTGGCGATGATCAACGGCACCATGCCGAACACCATCGCAGCAGTGGTCATCAACACCGGACGCAGACGAATGGCCGCCGCTTCCTCCACGGCCTCTCGCGGCGTCAGGCCTTTGTCCTTGCGTAACTGGTTGGCGAATTCGACGATCAGGATTCCGTGCTTGCTGATCAGCCCGATCAACGTCACCAGGCCGACCTGGGTGTAGATGTTCATGCTCGACCAGCCCAGGAACAGCGGGATCAGCGCACCACAGATCGACAACGGCACGGTCACCAGAATCACCAGCGGATCGCGGAAGCTTTCGAACTGGGCGGCCAGTACCAGGAAAATGATCGCCAGCGCCAGGGCGAAGGTGACCCACAGCGCACTGCCTTCCTGGACGTATTGCCGGGATGCGCCGGCATAGTCGAAGGCATAACCCACCGGCGCCTCTTCCCGCGCGATCTGGCGCACGGTGTCGATGGCTTCACCCATGCTGACTAGCGGCACGCCGGACAGGATGGCCGAGTTGAGTTGCTGGAACTGGTTCAACTGCCGTGGACGCGCCCGGTCGGTCACGGTGATCAGGGTCGACAGGGCCAGCAGTTGGCCTTGGGTGTTCTTGACGTAATAGTTATTCAGCCAGTCAGGGTTATCCCGGAAGGGCCGTTCGACCTGCGCGATGACTTTGTAGCTGCGACCTTCAATAGTGAAACGGTTGATCTCCGCCTCACCCAGCAATGTCGCGAGCGTCCCGCCCAGGTCCTGCATGGAAACACCCATCTGTGCGGCCTTGGCGCGATCGATATCCACCACCACTTCAGGTTTGTCGAACGCCAGGTCGAGGTCGACGAAGGCGAACTTGCCGGACTCCATTGCCCTTTTTTTGATTCGGTCGGTCACTTGTAGCAGCGACTCGTAATCGTTGGCGGTATTGATGACGAACTGAAACGGCAGCCCCTCGCCGGTGCCGGGCAGGGAGGGCAGGTTGAAGCCGAAGATTTGCAATCCGGAAATGCTCTCCAGTTTGGCCTGTACCTCGGGCAAGATCTGCATTTGCGTGCGGCTGCGTTCGTTCCACGGCTTGAGCAGGAAGCCGCCGATCCCCGATTGCACGCCGTTGAAGCCATTGATCTGGAACGACGAGTAGTACTCGGGAAACGTCTTGAAGATCGTGACGAACTCGTCAGTGTAGGTGCTCAGGTAGTCGAGGTTGGCCGGTTGCGGGGCGTTGGCGATCATGAAAATGATGCCCTGGTCTTCGTCCGGCGCCAGTTCCGACTTGGTAAACGTGAGCAGCACCGGAATCAGGCACAGCACGATCACCGCGAACACCAGCACCACCGGCCGGGTGTTGAGGGTGCCGTGGAGCATGCTTTGGTAACGGCGCTTGAGGCCTTCGAAAATCAGGTCCAGGCGATGGGCCAGGCCGCTGGGATTTTCGTCGTGACGCAGCAGGAAGGCGCACATCATTGGCGACAGGGTCAGGGCGACGATGCCGGAGATCACCACCGCGCCGGCCAGGGTCAGGGCGAACTCCTTGAACAGCGCCCCCGTGAGCCCCGTCAGGAAGCCGATCGGCGCATAGACCGCCGCCAGCGTGATGGTCATCGAGACCACCGGCATGGCGATTTCCCGGGCGCCTTCGATGGCCGCATCCAGCGGCGTCTTGCCTTCTTCGATGTGCCGGTGGATGTTTTCCACCACCACAATGGCATCGTCCACCACCAGGCCGATGGCCAATACCATCGCCAACAACGTCAGCAGATTGATCGAGTAGCCCATCATCTGCATGAAGAACATCACGCCGATCATCGACAGCGGGATGGTGACTACCGGGATCACCACCGAACGCAGCGCGCCGAGGAACAGGAACACCACCACGATGACGATCAGCACTGCTTCAAACAGGGTTTTCACCACTTCGTCGATCGAGGCCTGGATAAACAGCGTGGCGTCGTAGGCGATTTCACCTTTGAGGTTCGGCGGCAGCTGGGCTTCCAGGTCCGGCATGATCTTGCGCACTTCCTTGATCACGTCCAGCGGGTTGGCGCCTGGCGTGGCCTTGATGCCGATGTACACCGAAGGGGTGCCGCCGAAGGAGCTGATCGAATCGTAGTTTTCCGCACCCATTTCAACCCGCGCCACATCGCTGAGCAGCACGCGACTGTCGCCCTCGACCTTGAGCGGAATCGCGGCAAAGGCTTCGGCGGACTTAAGCTCGGTATTGGCGTTGATGCTGGTGACGACGTACTCGCCTTTCACTTCGCCGGCGGCGGAGAGGAAGTTGTATTTGCGCACCGCATCGGTCACGTCGCTGGCACTCAGGCCGAAACCGGCCAGCTTGACCGGGTCCAGCCATAGACGCATGGCAAATACCTGGTTGCCGAGAATCTCGGCTTCGGCCATGCCCGGCAGGGTCGCCAGTTTCGGCTGGATGACCCGCGACAGGTAGTCGGTAATTTGTGGGTTGCTCAGCTCCTTGCTGAAGAAGCTGATGTACATCAGTGCCGAGGCGTCGGCGGCTTCTTTGCTCAGTACCGGGTCTTCGGCGTCCTGAGGCAGCTGGTTCTTCACCTCGTTGGCCTTGGCCAGCAGTTCGGTGAACAAGCGATCGCTGTTGGAGCCGATGCGCGCGTAGATCGAGATCACCGAGAAGTTCTGGCGACTGACCGAGGTCATGTAGTCGATGCCCTCGGCACTGGCCAGACTTTGCTGCATCGGTTGGGTGATGTAGCCCTGAATGGTTTCGGCGTTGGCCCCGGGATAAGCGGTGGTCACCGTGATCAGGGCGTTTTCCATTTGTGGATATTGGCGCAGCGGCAACTTGCTCCAGGCCTGGAAGCCCAGCAGCACAATCAACAGGCTGACCACGGTGGCGAGCACCGGGCGGCGGATGAACGGGTCGGTAAAAGCCATGGGGATTCCTTGATCAGTCCGCGCGCGGCGGGCTGTTCTTCTCGGCTAAGGTCTTGTCGTCGCTGATCGCAATGTGTGCGCCGTTGTCCAGTTTGATCTGGCCGGCCGTGACCACTTTTTCGCCGTTCTGCACACCTTTGGTGATCATCACTTGCCCATCGCGGCGCTCGCCGGTTTCGATGAAGCGCCGTTCGGCGATCAGGATCGGCTGGCCCTTGTCGTCTTTTTCCAGGCTGCCGTCTTCGGCTTTTTTCTGCGCGACGACATAGAGTGAGTTGCCGTACAGCGTGTAAGTGATCGCGCTTTCCGGCACGACAATGCGCGGCTGCGGGTCGGGCAACAGCACTTGCAGGCTGGCGAACATCCCCGGCAGCAGTTTGCCGTCGGGGTTGGCCAGGGTCGCGCGGACCTGGACGTTGCGCGTGCTGTTTTCGACTTTCGGGTTGATCGCGCTGATGGTGCCGGGGAAGGTTTGTGTCGGGTAGGCCGCGACAACGATCTGTACCGGTTGGCCGAGGGCGATCTTCGGTACCGACTGCTCGGGCACGAAGAAGTCTACATAGAGGCTGCGGAGGTCTTGCAGAGTGGCGATCATGGTGCCGCTGGCCACGTAGTCACCGACGTCCACCTGGCGAATGCCGATGGTCCCGCTGAACGGCGCGACGATGCGTTTTTTCTCGAGTGAAGCCTTGAGCTGATTGACCGTGGCCTTATTCTTTTTAAATACCGCCGAGAGTCGGTCGAACTCGCCTTTGGAAATGGCCTGGCTGCCCACCAGTTGGCTGCCGCGGTTGTAATCCACCTGGGCCAGCCCGAGGTCGGCCAGGGCGGTTTCCAGCAGGGCGGTTTCCACGGCGCTGTCGAGTTGAACGATGGGTTGGCCGGCTTTGACCTTCTGCCCTGACTCAAACTGCACGTCCGTGACGGTGCCGGCGATCTCCAGGCTCAGGTCGACACCTTGCAGCGCCTTGAGGGTGCCGACGGTCGGCAGGCGGGCTTGCCACGGCCGTTCGGTGGCAGTGGCCACGGCGACACTGATCGCCGGCTTCGGCACAGCAAAGCCCTGAATCATCGTGTAGATGGAGAAGGCTTTGTAACCGGCCAGGACCAGCACGATCAGCAGAACAACACCCAACATGATCAGCATGCGGCGACGCAGCATATTTCCACTTCCTTGGAGAAAATCAGGTGAGACAGTCGGGCACATTACTCCGAGTGGGAGGTTGATTCCAACTGGCAGAACTTACAGGGTGTAAGGCTATCGATTGGCGTTGGCCTGAAAAGATCGCAGCCTTCGGCAGCTCGTACAGAGTGTACGCATTCCAATGTAGGAGCTGCCGAAGGCTGCGATCTTTTCGGCGTTACTCACGCCATCAGGTGAAGGTGGTTGTCCCAGAGCCCTGCGGGTAGATCGAGGGGTTTTGCAACAAGGCTTGTCTGGCGGCAGTCGTAGAACCGGCAGCGTCCTTGACCCGAGGTCACGACAAAGCCATCGGCTACCGCGCCGACCCCGGCGCAATCGGGAAGCGGCGCGTCCAGGCGCACTTCACCGCTGTCCAGGTCCCAGATGAAAAAGCGGTTGCCCCGTGGCGCGGTCAACGCCACCAAGCGCAGTTCGCTGTGCACCGCAACGCTGGCGGTGTAATGCCCCATGGCCTGCAACTGATGCTCAGGCACCGGGAAGGCCACGAACGGCTGGCCGGGACGCTTGATCGCCAGCAGCTCCGAAGACTCGTGAGACGGCCCCATGAACTGCTGACCGGCGACGATGGTGCCGTCGCTGGCAATCCCCAAATGACGCACGCTGTTCATCTGCTGGGCCAGGGTTTCCTTGCTCAGCAGGGTGCCGTCGCGTTGCATCAGCACCAGGCTCGGTTCCATGGCGTTGAGGTTCATCTCGACGCGGCTTTCGGCCTCGGTGCGAATGCCGCCATTGGCCACCACCAGGGTTTCGCCATCGGGCATCCATGACACCTGATGCGGACCGACGCCATGAGTCGAAATCTCACCGCTGTGCACCAGCCGCTCACCTTCGAACTTATACACACCGAGCAAGCCGCGACCCGGATCGGAGGTGTCGTTCTCGGTGGCGTACAGCCAGTCGCCGCTCTTGTGAATCACCGCATGACCGTAGAAGTGCCGGTTCGGCAGCGAGGTCACGGTTTGCAGCAGCGTGCCGTCGCGCAGGTTGATCAGGTAACTCTCGGTGCCAGGACGACGGGCGACGAACAGCGCAATCGGCAGCGTCGGGTGGTTGATGATGTCGTGGCAACGCTGGCCGACCTGGGTGGCAAACACCCGGGTGCCGTCCAGCCGGTAACCGACGGCGTAGTGGTTGCCGTCGGTATCGTCCCGCGCCGAGAGCAGCAGCGGGCTTTTGTCCTTCTGCTTGAACAGCGTCCAGCCGCCCAGTGTCACCGCACCCAGCAGCAAACTACCTAACGTCAGAGCCTGGCGTCGCAGCATGGAACTTGCCCTCATCAGTCACCATCGTTGGCGTTGAAGCCCAGTTGGATGCCCAGCGCCTTGGCCAGTTCGCCTTCGTGCAGGCGGTGGACGACGTTTAGGCTGTCGTAGATGTCGCTGAGTTGCTGGCGCCCGGCGGCGTCATTGAGCATCTCGGTCAGCGAGCGCTGGTTGCTGGCGAACAGTTTCAGGGACGCGGCGTAAGCGGCGTCGATCTTGTCGGCCAAGGGTTTCTGCTCGTTCGGCAACAGACCACGCAGGCCTTTGTTGTCGACGCCTTCCCACACCGTTTTGGCGGCGGCGAGGCTGGCTTCGAGGCCGGTCAGGGACGACTGGCTGCGCCATGCATCGGCCTGGAACGGTTGCGGCACACCCTTCGTCTGACGGCCCATCGGCGTGCCGAGTTTTTTCTTCAGGCTGTCGAGGGCGGTGACTTGCACGCGCAACAGATCGGCGATGGCTTCGTGGGAATCGGCGTAGCGCTGGTTCGGGAATTTGCTCATCTGCGCGAGCATGCCGTCGGTGTTGTTCCAGCTTTTCAGAATCTCTTCGGCCAGTTGTTTCTGACGCTCGCCAATCGCGATCAGCAGCGGGCAGTACTTGGCTTTCTGTTCAGCGTTGGCCACATCAGGCTTGCTGTCGAACAGGATGTATTCGTAGGCGGAAAGGCCTTGAACCACAACGCTCGACTTGGCCAAGGCAGCAGCATCGATCTGCGGCTGTGCGGTGACCAGTTGCTCGACCTGACGGCCGACGAGGTTTTTCTTGTCCGGCCAGAACTGCACCTGCCAGGCGCGATTGCCCTCGGCCAGCGGCCCGATCAGCAGCGGTTGCAGCTCGGCCCAGGCTTTCTGCGCGTGCAGGAAATCGGCGCGGGCGGTGTCGAGGTTTTCCTTGCCTTCGCAGTAAGCCAACGCACTGACGGCCAGCTGGCGGTCGGCTTCAACCCAGCGCGTGTAGGTCGGCAGGATCACCGATTTGGCGATGGCTGCTGACGTGACGGCCTGCGGATCCTGCGGCGAACAGGCGCCCAAGGCTAGCGCGGCAAGGCTGGTGAACAACAATTTGGGACGGAACATGTCGGGCTCCCGCTATGGAATACGTATTAAAGGGAATTCAAGAACGCCAGCAACGCAGCGCGCTGCTCGGCATTGAAAGACAAAACCTGTTGCTGCGCCGCTGTGGCTTCGCCGCCATGCCAGAGCACGGCTTCGAGCAGATTGCGGGCGCGGCCATCGTGCAAAAACTGGGTGTGGCCACTGACCGCCTGCGTCAGGCCGATGCCCCACAACGGCGGGGTGCGCCAGTCGCGGCCACTGGCCTGGAATTCGGTACGGTTGTCGGCCAGACCGTCGCCCATGTCATGCAGCAGCAGATCGCTGTAAGGGCGAATCACTTGATTGGCCAGTTCAGGTTCTGCGGCGTTGGCGGCGGTGGTGTATTTCGGGGTGTGGCAGGACTGGCATCCGGCCTGGAAAAACAGATTCTTGCCGGCCAGCACTTCAGGGGCGCTGACATCGCGGCGGGCCGGTACGGCCAGGTTACGGCTATAGAACAGCACCAGGCGCAGGATGTTATCGCTGACTTCCGGCTCGCCATCCGGGCCATTGCCATTCGCTGCCTGTTTGCAGGCGGTTTGCGCGTCGGTGCAGTCATCAACGGGTCTCAGGCTGGTGGTGAGGCCCATGTCGCCGGAGAACGCGTGAACATTCTGTTGATTGAGGTTTGGTTGGCCGGCCTTCCAGCCAAATCGCCCGAGAACGGTTTTTTGCTGCGCGTCATCCCAGACCCGGTTCGGGCGTCCGGCGATGCCGTTTTTGTCTTTTGCCTGAGCCTCGGCATTGGCCAGGATCGCCTCGTCGGGAATCGCTTCGAGCAGGCCCAGGCCAATCATTGGCGGAGCGACCCTGGCCGAGAAACGCGTGTCAGGGTGCATCGGGCCGTAGCCGAGCTGGGTGATCTGCAACGTCGGCTTGCGCAACTCGACTTCGGTGCCGTCCTTGAAGCGAATCGGAACGGTCGTGTAATCGACGCGCACTTTGCCTTCCGGCACGACACCGGGCACGGACATGTCCTGGAATTGTCCGCCGTAGACCGGCTCCGGTACAACGCCAAGCTGCTCGATAAGCTTGGCATACGCCGGCGTATCGGGAATCGACAGGCGTACCAGCATCGACACGGCGTTCTGCGCATCAGGCGTGGGCGGATGACCGCGTCCGTCCTTGATGTGGCAGTTCTGGCAGGCGTTGGTGTTGAACAACGGCCCGAGTCCGTCCCTGGCAGTAGTGGTCGACGGGGCGATCACCCAGGGATTACGGAAAAAGCTGTTGCCGACACTGAAGTCCACGCGCCGTGATGGCGGCAGGTTGGCGGACGGCAGGGAAAATGAGTTCTGATCGGTCTTGCGCACGGTTGCGCTGCCACCGGACCGGGCTTCGCCGGGTTCGGCCTCGGTAAAACGTGGGGCGTCATCGCAGGCACTCAGGCCCAGGGCCAGAAACAGTGCGGACAAGCGAAGAGGCAGCGAGGGCATCAGACATCCTGCAAGACGAGCAAAACAAGGGGCGCAAAGTCTAACAGGGCGGGGGAGATTGAATAAGAGGAATTATCGTTTGGTTGATGTAGCGCAGGGTTTACTTGGAAACGGTGATCCCCTGTGGGAGCGAGCTTGCTCGCGATAGGGCCATCACAGCCAACATCAATGTTGAATGAGCTACCGCTATCGCGAGCAAGCTCGCTCCCACAGGGGATTGTGTCGTGGCGAACATGAAAAAGGCGACCCGAAGGTCGCCTTTTTATTCAGCCAGCGTTGATCAGAACTCGTGATCAGCGTTGTCCGGGTTCAGGTCACTGATGCCCAGTTTGCCAGCGGCGGCTTCGATCGAACCAGTTTGCTTGACCAGGGAAGCGATCGCGTCGCGGACAATCTGGTTGCCAGCGGTGTTGCCGGCGGCGATCAACTGGTCGTAGTGCTCACCCTTGTTGGCGTGATCGACGATGACCTGCATCTTGGCTTCGGTCGCCGCCAGGTCTGCTTTCAGCGCGGTATCGGCAGCCGGGTCAGCCTTGGCCACCAGGGACGACAGGCTGGCGCCGGTCATTTTGGTGCCGTCGACGCGGGTGTATTCGCCCAGGTACACGTTACGTACGCCTTTGGCATCGTAGAACTGCGAATTGTGGGTGTTGTCGCTGAAGCAGTCGTGTTCGTCTTCCGGCGAGTTGGCTTCCAGGGAAACCTTCATGCGCTCGCCCGCCAGTTCGCCCAGGGACAGGCTTCCCATGCCGAACAGCATTTTGCGCAGGCCGGATTCAGCTGGCTCGGCTTCGAGGGTGGCGCGGTAGTTGTCGGCCACGTTCGGCTTCCAGTTACCGACCATTTCTTCCAGGTCGCTGACCAGCAGTTGGGTCACGGACTTCAGGTAAGCGCGACGACGATCGTTATGACCGCCGGTTGCACCTTTGCCTTCCAGGTAGTCGGAAGCTGGACGTTTGCCGGCGCCAGGGCCGGTGCCGTTCAAGTCCTGGCCCCAGAGCAGGAATTCGATGGCGTGGTAGCCGGTGGCGACGTTGGCCTCGGAACCACCCAGCTCGTTCAGGCTGGCGAGTTTTGCCGGGGTAATGTCTTTCACGTCGATCTTGTCTTCGCCGACCTGAACCTGGGTGTTGGCGATGATGTTGGCCGTGGCGCCCGGGTTACCCAGTGCGTGCTCGTAGGATTTGTCGACGTAGTCGATCAGGCCTTCGTCCAGTGGCCAGGCGTTCACCTGACCTTCCCAGTCGTCGATGATGGTGTTGCCGAAGCGGAACACTTCGCTCTGCAGGTAAGGAACGCGGGCAGCGATCCAGGCAGCCTTGGCAGCTTTCAGGGTGTCGGCGTTCGGCTTGGCGAGGAAGGCGTCGACGGCGGTTTGCAGGGTCTTCGCGGTAGATTCGGCATCGCTGTAAACGGCGAAGACGATGTCGGCGTAATGCGCGACAACGGCTTTGGCGGCGGCTTCGTCGACTTTACTGGCAGCGACAGGTGCAGCCGCAGGGGCCGTGGTGCTGGTGGCCGGAGTCGGTGCTTGCGCAGCGACAGCTTTGTCTTTGCCTTCGCCACAACCGGCGAGGGAAATAGCGATGGCCAACAGACTGGCGGTAGCCAGAGGCATACGAATCATGGCGAACATCCTGCTTCGAGAGGGGGTGGAATGGCGCAGCAAGCGCGCAAAGCTGCGACATAATGCAAATCTTTCGCATTATGTGTAAAGGGTTGTAGCTGGAAATATTTCTTATTCACGGGGACACGTGAGGTAGATCAAAAGATCGCAGCCTCGTTTCACTCGACAGCTCCTACAGAGTGAAACGAGGCTGCGATTTCTTGATCTTCTACAAAATAGCCGCGTTACTGCGCTGGGCCTGTTTCAGATACGCGCTCAATTCCCGCGCCGGCAGTGGCTTGCTGTAGAGATAGCCCTGACCTTCGTGACAGCCCTCGGAGATGATGTAGGCCTCTTGCTCGGCGGTTTCCACGCCTTCGGCAATCACCTGCATGCCCAGGCTCTTGCCCAGCTGGATGATGGCCCGAACGATGGTCGCATCGTCGTCGTCATCGAGAAGGTCCTGAACGAAGCTCTTGTCGATCTTGATCTTGTCCAGCGGCAGGCTTTTCAGATAGCTCAATGACGAGTAACCGGTGCCGAAGTCGTCGATCGCGATCAGCGCACCGGAGCGGCGCAGACTCAGCAGGTGCTGGGCGGCCGTGCTGATGTCTTCCATCAGGCCGGTTTCGGTGACTTCCAGCTCCAGGCTGCGCGGTGGCAGCCGATACATCTGCAGCAAATTGTTGACTACCCGTGGCAACTCGGCGTGGTGCAGCTGCACCGTGGACAGATTCACCGCCATGCGCAGGTCGACGAAACCCTGGTCATGCCAGTCGCGCAGTTGCTTGCACGCCTGATCCAGCACCCATTCGCCGATGGCGATGATGGTGCCGTTCTGCTCGGCCAGGGGGATGAACAAGTCCGGTGGAACCAGCCCGTGCTCGGGATGCTGCCAGCGAATCAGCGCCTCGACACCCACCACCCGGTGATCGCGATAGCTGATCTGCGGCTGGTAGACGAGGTAGAACTGGCCACGGGCCAAGGCGTCGCGCAGGTCTTTTTCCAGCTCGCGACGGCGACGCATCTCGGTGTCGACGCTGGCGATATAGAACTGATAACGGTTGCGCGAGCGAGTCTTGGCCAGGGTCATGGTCTGCTCGGCTTTTTGCAGCAGTTTCTCGGTGCTGTCACCGTCCTCGGGGAACAGGGTGATGCCGATGGTGGCGCGCAGGCGAATCTCCTGATGATCGAGGGCAAATGCCGCTTCCAGGTCATCGAGAATGCTTTGGGCCAGTTCGGCCGCTTCGTAGGGTTGTTCGATGTCGGCCTGAACCAGGGCGAACTGGTCGCCGCCGAGGCGGGCGAGGGCGCCAAGGCGGCCGCTGTGAGCTCGCAGGCGATCGGCCAGGGCCAGCAGCAGTTGGTCGCCGGTCTGGTAGCTGAATTGTTCGTTGATGCCCTTGAAGTCATCGAGGCCGACCACCAATACCGCGACCCGACGTTGCAACCTGCCGGCGTCTACCAGGATTTTGTCCAGTTGCTGCTGCAATTGCTGGCGGTTCGGCAGGCCGGTGAGGAAGTCGTACTGGGCCATGCGTAGCAGACTGTTTTCCGCTTCGTGGCGCAAATGAGTGTTGCGCTCGATTGACTCGAGCAACTGGTTGGCGGTGTTGATCCAGATCCCCAGTTCGTTCTTTTCATGCCCCTTGAGTAGCGGGATTTTGTGTGCGCTGGGGCGATCCGGATTGATTTCCGTGAGGTGTTCGATGATCCGGGACAGCGGCTTGGTCAGCAGCCAGTGATAGACCAGGTACAGCACCAGCCCCATGGCCATCGCACGCAACACGCCGGAGATGAAGATGATCACCGAACTGACGATGAAGCCCTGGCCGTAGGTGGCGGTGTCGAGGGTGATGCTCAAGTCGCCGTAATACTCGCTGTAAGGGCCGCGACCCACCAGCTGGGTGGTGAAGGTGCGTTCCTTGCCGAGGATCAGGTCGGTCAGCCAGCGACTGTCGGAATGCTGCAACTCGCGAGACTTTTGCGCGAGCATGGCTTCGTTGGGATGGCCAATGGAGGCCTTGCGCACAGCGTCGTCCTGAAACAGGCCTTCGATCACCTGCATACCCATTTCCCGGTCCAGGCTGTAGACGGCCTGGGTCGAGGGGTCGCGGAACATGTCGAGGATGCGTTGGGCATCGCTGGCCACGGCCTGGCGTGTTTTATAGGCATCGAAAACGATCTGCGCGCAGCTCAAGACCACGCCGACGATCAATGCCGACAGGAGCACGACCCGAAGCAACTTCACCGATAAGCTGTTCTTGAGTTCCAGCTTCAAAGAGTCATTCCTTGTTCCGTGCGGGTAGCGTCAAGTTGCCATGAGTATTGGCAATCCGGTGATGGCAGTCAAAGGGACAATCAATCACATGGGGTTTTGCCTGTAGCTTGGCCGAAATGCTGTCGTTTGGAGTATTTGCGCTATTTGTACTGTGTCGGTTGTTGGGGCCTTCAACTTGAGGGGGATTTGGACATATTTTCCGTTTGGTTGATGTTAGACGGCTGTGGCGTTGGGGCAAGGGGTTGAAGGCTGGTTTCATCGTGGGAAATCGCCTTGGTTTCTGCGGATACACCCTGTGTACATATCCATTTCTGCGGTAACGGCCACTTAGGGTTTCGCCCTTACGGCCATCCCTTTCAAGGTCTTTTGACTTTAGCGGCCTTGAGCACTCGATCCGTTGACACGTGGGCATTGGCGGCTTTGCCCTCAAGCCACTCCTTTGATTTGGGCACCTTCGGACCTCGTTTGCTTTTGGCGACGGTTTTTGGCGGGACGTTTCTGGCCAGCGCCAGCAGGTACTGAGCCAGCCCTCCTGCGCGGATTGGGATGGATAAGTGCTCTGGCGGCAAGGCAATCTGCATGCCCTCGTAACCGCTGCGTACCTGCACCGTCA
>NZ_JBIWAM010000043.1:0-13650 GCF_044760065.1 Pseudomonas sp. NPDC098740
AGTTAGCAGCATCTGCTGCTAACTGCGGTTCTCACCGTATTGATGATCGCCGAAGTTCACGCCGAGTCCTTCACTATCTCTGATATTCGCGTCAATGGCCTCCAGCGGGTCTCCGCGGGTAGCGTCTTTGGTGCTTTGCCGTTGAACGTCGGTGAACAGGCGGATGATCGTCGCCTGGTGGAATCCACTCGTGCGTTGTTCAAAACCGGTTTCTTTCAAGATATCCAGCTGGGCCGCGATGGCAACGTCCTGGTCATCACGGTAGTCGAACGCCCGTCGGTCGCCAGTATCGAGATCGAGGGTAACAAGGCGATCTCCACTGAAGACCTGATGAAAGGCCTCAAACAATCCGGTCTGGCCGAAGGCGAGATCTTCCAGCGCGCCACCCTCGAAGGTGTGCGTAACGAGCTGCAGCGCCAATATGTCGCTCAGGGTCGCTACTCGGCTACCGTCGACACTGAAGTGGTGCCGCAGCCGCGTAACCGCGTTGCGTTGAAGGTCAATATCAACGAAGGCACCGTTGCTGCTATCCAGCACATCAACGTGGTGGGTAACACCGTCTTCCCTGATGAAGACCTGATCGACCTGTTTGAACTCAAGACCACCAACTGGCTGTCGTTCTTCAAGAACGATGACAAGTATGCTCGTGAAAAACTTTCCGGTGACCTGGAGCGTCTGCGCTCCTACTACCTGGACCGTGGCTATATCAACATGGATATCGCTTCGACCCAGGTGTCCATCACTCCGGACAAGAAGCACGTCTATATCACCGTCAACGTCAATGAAGGCGAGAAGTACACCGTCCGTGACGTCAAGCTCAGCGGCGACCTGAAAGTCCCTGAAGACCAGGTCAAGTCTCTGCTGCTGGTCCAGAAAGGCCAGGTGTTCTCGCGCAAGTTGATGACCACCACGTCCGAACTGATCACCCGCCGTCTGGGTAACGAGGGTTACACCTTTGCCAACGTCAATGGCGTGCCTCAGCCTCACGATGAAGACCACACCGTCGACATCACGTTCGCCGTCGATCCGGGCAAGCGTGCTTACGTGAACCGCATCAACTTCCGTGGCAACACCAAGTCCGAAGACGAAGTGCTGCGCCGTGAAATGCGTCAGATGGAAGGCGGCTGGGCTTCGACTTACCTGATCGACCAATCCAAGACTCGTCTTGAGCGTCTGGGCTTCTTCAAGGAAGTGAACGTCGAAACACCGGCCGTGCCGGGCGTCGACGACCAGGTAGATGTGAACTACAGCGTTGAAGAACAGGCCTCTGGTTCGATTACCGCCAGCGTTGGTTTTGCCCAGAGCGCCGGTCTGATCCTCGGTGGTTCGATTACCCAGAACAACTTCCTGGGTACGGGTAACAAGGTCAGCATCGGCTTGACTCGCAGTGAATACCAGAGCCGTTATAACTTCGGTTATGTCGACCCGTACTGGACTGCTGATGGCGTGAGCCTGGGTTACAACGCGTTCTACCGCACTACCGACTATGACGACCTTGACGTCGATGTGGCCAGCTATGCCGTAGACAGCCTGGGTGCAGGCGTGAGTGTCGGTTATCCGATCAGCGAGACTTCGCGTCTGACCTTCGGCCTGACCGCGCAACAAGACAAGATCAAGACCGGTCAGTACACCGTTGACGAGATCTTCGACTTCGTTAACAAGGAAGGCGACAACTACCTGAACTTCAAGGCTTCGGCCGGCTGGTCCGAATCCACACTGAACAAAGGCGTATTGGCGACCCGTGGTCATTCCCAAAGCCTGACACTGGAAACCACCACGCCTGGCAGCGACCTGTCGTTCTTCAAGCTTGATTACCGTGGCCAGTTGTTCCAGCCATTGTCTGAAAACTACACCATGCGCCTGCACACCGAACTGGGCTATGGCGATGGTTATGGTTCTACCGATGGCTTGCCGTTCTATGAAAACTACTATGCTGGTGGTTTCAACTCGGTTCGTGGCTTCAAGGACAGCACCCTCGGTCCTCGCAGCACCCCAAGTCGCGGTGCGGCTGTGACGGGTAACACCGGTACGCTCGCTGACCCGGACCAGGACCCGCTGCCGTTCGGTGGTAACGTTTTGATCCAGGGTGGTGTCGAGGTTCTGTTCCCCCTGCCATTCGTCAAGGATCAGCGTTCCCTGCGCACTTCCGTATTCTGGGATGTGGGTAACGTATTCGACTCCAAGTGCGAAAAAACGACGAACGCAAATGTCGGTTCAACTGCTCAAACAGCGTGTAACGACATCAGCCTGAGCAACATGGCCAGCTCCGTCGGTGTAGGCGTGACCTGGGTTACCGCACTGGGTCCTCTGAGCTTCGCATTGGCCATGCCGATCAAGAAACCGGATGAAGCTGAGACTCAAGTGTTCCAATTCTCCCTCGGCCAGACGTTCTAAGCGTCTGACCCAAGATAACGACAATGGATTTTGTAGGAGTGCATCGTGCGTAAGTTGACTCAATTGGTTCTCCTGGCGACCGTACTGGTAGCAGGTCCGGCTTTTGCCGACATGAAAATCGCCGTTCTGAACTATCAGATGGCTCTGCTGGAATCCGATGCGGCCAAGAAGTACGCCGTTGATGCCGAGAAGAAGTTCGGCCCACAGCTGACCAAACTCAAGACTCTGGAAAGCAGTGCCAAAGGCATCCAGGACCGTCTGATGGCCGGCGGCGACAAGATGCAGCAAGGTGAGCGTGAACGCCTGGAACTCGAGTTCAAGCAAAAGGCCCGCGACTTCCAGTTCCAGTCCAAGGAACTGAACGAAGCCAAAGCCGTTGCCGACCGTGAAATGCTGAAACAGCTCAAGCCGAAACTGGACAGCGCTGTGGAAGAAGTCATCAAGAAAGGTGCTTTTGACCTGGTCTTCGAGCGTGGCGCAGTGATTGATGTCAAACCTCAGTACGACATCACTCGCCAGGTTATCGAGCGCATGAATCAGCTGAAGTAACCATGACAGCGACTATAAAGCTCGGCCAATTGGCCGAGTTCCTCGGCGCCACACTGCGTGGCGACCCGGAGAAAGAAATTACTGGGCTAGCCACTTTGCAAGAGGCTGGCCCAGCTCAGTTGAGCTTTCTCGCAAACCCCCAATACCGTAAATACCTGGCTGACAGCCGGGCCGCAGCCCTGTTGCTGAAGGCCGCTGACGCTGAAGGTTTTGCAGGTAATTCGCTGGTCGTGCCTGATCCGTATCTGGCCTACGCGCGGATTTCCCATCTGTTCGATCCCAAGCCAAAGGCCGCTGTCGGTGTTCATTCGACAGCCGTTGTGGCAGCGGATGCAGTGGTCGATCCAGCGGCGAGCATTGGTGCTTTTGCGGTGATCGAAAGCTGCGCACGTATTGCTGCGGGTGTGACCGTTGGCGCGCACTGCTTCATTGGTGCCCGCTGCGAGATTGGCGAGGGCGGCTGGCTGGCCCCGCGAGTCACGCTGTACCACGATGTTCGCATCGGTAAACGGGTGGTGATTCAATCGGGTGCCGTACTCGGTGGCGAAGGTTTCGGTTTTGCCAACGAGAAAGGTGTCTGGCAGAAGATCGCTCAGATCGGTGGTGTGCTGGTCGGTGACGACGTGGAGATTGGCGTGAATACCGCTATCGATCGCGGTGCACTGGCCGATACCGTTCTGGGTAACGGGGTGAAACTCGACAACCAGATTCAGATCGCCCACAACGTCCAGGTCGGTGATCACACCGCCATGGCCGCGTGCGTGGGGATCTCCGGCAGCACCAAAATCGGCAAGCATTGCATGCTCGCCGGTGGCGTAGGGCTGGTGGGGCATATCGAAATTTGCGACAACGTTTTTATCACCGGGATGACCATGGTGACCCACTCGATTACCGAAAAGGGTTCCTATTCTTCCGGTACGGCCATGCAACCGGCAGCCGAATGGCGCAAAAGCGCGGCCCGTATCCGTCAGCTCGATGACATCGCGCGGCGTCTGCGACAGCTGGAAAAGCGTGTTGGGGAAGTGACCCCTGACGGTAATGCTTCATCAGATGGCTGATACCATTTCCATATCAAGTGTGCACAGCCGCTAGACTGCCTCCTTGATTTGCTAGAGGGGTGCGCGTCAGTCGCGCCTCCCAATCTTTACATAGGCTTCCCCCCGAAATGATGGACATCAACGAGATTCGCGAATACCTGCCTCACCGTTACCCGTTCCTGCTGGTGGACCGGGTCGTGGATCTGGATGTGGAAGGCAAGCGCATTCGCGCCTACAAGAATGTCAGCATCAACGAACCGTTCTTCAATGGTCACTTCCCTGCGCATCCAATCATGCCGGGTGTGTTGATCATCGAAGCGATGGCTCAGGCTGCCGGCATCCTTGGCTTCAAAATGCTCGACGTGAAGCCTGCCGACGGCACGCTCTACTACTTCGTCGGCTCCGACAAGCTGCGTTTTCGCCAGCCCGTCACCCCAGGCGATCAGTTGATCCTCGAAGCCCGCTTCATCAGCTGCAAGCGTCAGATCTGGAAGTTCGAGTGCCAGGCTTCGGTCGATGGCAAGCCAGTCTGCTCTGCTGAAATCATCTGCGCGGAACGCAAACTATGAGTTTGATTGACCCTCGCGCAATCATCGATCCGACGGCTATCCTGGCCGACGGCGTCGAGGTCGGCCCTTGGTCGATCATCGGTGCAGGTGTGGAAATCGGCGAGGGGACAGTGATCGGGCCGCATGTGATTCTCAAAGGCCCGACCCGAATCGGAAAGCACAACCGCATCTACCAGTTTTCTTCGGTAGGTGAGGACACTCCCGATCTGAAATACAAGGGTGAAGAAACCCGGCTGGTCATCGGTGACCACAACGTCATCCGGGAAGGCGTGACGATTCACCGTGGGACCGTTCAGGACCGTTCTGAAACAACCTTGGGCGATCACAATCTGATCATGGCCTATGCCCACATCGGCCACGACAGCGTCATCGGCAACCACTGCATCCTGGTCAATAACACCGCGTTGGCGGGCCATGTGCACGTTGAAGACTGGGCGATCCTGTCCGGTTTTACCCTGGTTCACCAGTATTGCCATATCGGCGCCCACAGCTTTTCCGGTATGGGCACCGCCATCGGCAAGGACGTCCCGGCGTACGTTACGGTGTTCGGCAACCCGGCCGAAGCCCGCAGCATGAACTTCGAAGGCATGCGTCGTCGCGGTTTCAGCGAAGATGCGATCCACGCGCTGCGTCGTGCCTACAAGGTGGTTTACCGCCAGGGGCTGACGGTCGAACAGGCGCTCGCCGAGCTGGCTGAACCGTCGGCCCAGTTTCCGGAAGTCGCGGTGTTCCGTGATTCCATCCAGTCTTCGACCCGCGGCATCACTCGTTAATCATGGCTAATCTGCGTATTGCGCTGGTGGCGGGTGAGGCTTCCGGCGACATTCTTGGCGCGGGTCTCATGCGCGCACTCAAGGCTCAGCACCCGGCAGTCGAGTTCATCGGTGTTGGCGGTCCGCTGATGCAGGCCGAAGGCCTGACCTCGTATTTCCCGATGGAGCGTCTTTCGGTCATGGGCCTGGTGGAAGTGCTGGGCCGATTGCGTGAGCTGATGGCTCGCCGCAAGAAGTTGATCGCCGACCTGATCGCCGAGAAGCCGGATGTGTTCATCGGCATCGATGCCCCGGACTTCAACCTCAATATCGAACTGAAGCTGCGTCAGGCCGGAATCAAGACCGTGCATTACGTTAGCCCGTCGGTTTGGGCGTGGCGGCAGAAGCGGGTGCTGAAGATTCGCGAAGGCTGCGATCTGATGCTGACGCTGTTCCCGTTCGAAGCGAAATTCTATGAAGAGAAGGGCGTGCCGGTGCGGTTTGTCGGGCACTCACTGGCCGATGCGATCCCGCTTGAAGCCGATCGCGCCGGCGCGCGGGCTGAACTCGGCTTGCCCGACGGGCCGTTGGTCGCACTGATGCCCGGCAGTCGCGGTGGCGAAGTTGGCCGTCTCGGTGCGTTGTTCCTCGATACGGCCCAGCGTCTGCAAGCCCTGCGCCCTGGTGTGCGGTTCGTCATGCCTTGCGCCAGCCCCGAGCGTCGCCAGCAACTTGAAGAGCTGCTGGCGGGCCGAGATCTGCCGCTGACATTGCTCGATGGCAAATCCCATCTGGCCCTGGCGGCCTGCGACGCGGTACTGATTGCCTCCGGAACGGCGACCCTGGAAGCGTTGTTGTACAAACGGCCGATGGTGGTCGCGTACCGCTTGGCACCGCTGACGTTCTGGATTCTCAAGCGCATGGTGAAAAGTCCCTACATCTCCTTGCCGAACCTGCTGGCCCAGCGCCTGTTGGTGCCCGAGTTGCTGCAGGACGATGCGACGGTTGAAGCCTTGGCCCAAACGCTGTCGCCACTGATCGAAGGCGGTGAAGAACAGACCCGCGGCTTCGATGAAATTCACCGTACCTTGCGTCTGGACGCCTCCAATCAGGCGGCGGACGCGGTACTGAACCTGATCGGCAAAACACAATGAGCAAAGCAAGCATTCAGATGGGCCTGGACTTCACCCTGGTCGCCGAAGTTGAAGATCTGGTCGCCGGCGTCGACGAAGTCGGTCGCGGCCCGCTTTGTGGTGCTGTGGTGACAGCCGCGGTGATCCTCGATCCGAACCGTCCGATTCTGGGCCTGAATGATTCGAAGAAGCTCACCGAAGCACGCCGCGAAAAACTCTACGACGAGATCTGCGAAAAAGCCCTGAGCTGGTGCATTGCTCGCGCCGAAGTCGAAGAAATTGACGAGCTGAACATTCTCCACGCCACCATGCTGGCCATGCAGCGCGCGGTCCAAGGTCTGCACATCACGCCGAAACTGGCGATGATCGATGGCAATCGTTGCCCGAAGCTGTCGATGCGCGCCGAAGCAGTGGTGCAGGGCGACGGCAAGGTACCGGCCATCGCCGCGGCATCGATTCTGGCCAAGGTCAGCCGAGATCGTGAGATGGCAGCATTCGAACTTATTTACCCGGGTTACGGCATCGGCGGCCACAAAGGCTACCCGACGCCCGTTCACCTGGAGGCGCTGGCCCGCTTGGGGCCAACGCCGATTCACCGCCGCTCGTTCGCCCCGGTACGCCTGGCTTACGAGGCGCGGGAAAACCTGATCGAGAGTTAGTCGCAAGGCTGATGTTTTTGCCAAGGCCCGGTACAATCCGGGCCTTGTTGTCTTCACGTTTCTAGTTTCTAGACAGGATCACTATGCCGGCTTCATTCGTTCATCTACGCCTGCACACTGAGTATTCCCTGGTCGACGGTCTGGTGCGGATCAAACCGCTGGTCAAGACCCTGGTCGGCATGAACATGCCTGCCGTAGCGGTCACCGACCAGAACAACATGTGTTCCCTGGTCAAATTCTATAAAGCCGCCATGGGCGCCGGGATCAAGCCGATCTGTGGCGCCGACCTGTGGCTGTCGAACAAGGATCCGGATAACGCTCTGAGCCGGATCAGCCTGCTGGCGATGAACGCCGTGGGTTATCGCAACCTCACCGAACTGATCTCCCGCGGCTTCATCGACGGCCAGCGCAATGGCTCGGTCATCATCGAACGCGAGTGGGTGGCCGAAGCCAGCGAAGGCTTGATCATGCTGTCGGCGGCAAAAGAAGGCGAGATCGGTCTGGCGATGCTCAGTGGCAACCCGGCCGAAGCGGAAAACCTGGCGCGCGAATGGATGGCCGTGTTCCCGGATCGCTTCTACCTGGAAATCCAGCGCACCAACCGCCCCAACGACGAAGAACAGTTGCACGCTGCCGTGGCCCTTGCCGAGAAAATCGGTGCGCCACTGGTCGCGACCAACGACGTGCGCTTCATCAAGCAGGAAGACTTCGCCGCTCACGAAACTCGCGTTTGCATCGGTGAGGGCCGTGCCCTCGATGATCCGCGGCGTTCAAAAAATTACAGCGATCAGCAATACCTCAAAAGCGCCGAGGAAATGGCCGAGCTGTTCAGTGACATTCCCGAAGCGCTGGAAAACACCGTCGAGATTGCCAAGCGCTGCAACATTGAAGTGAAGCTGGGCACTCACTTCCTGCCCAACTTCCCGATCCCCGATGGCATGACCATCGACGAGTACTTCCGCAAGGTTTCCTTCGATGGTCTGGAAGATCGCCTCAGCGTTCTGCTGCCCAAGGACACCACCGAAGACTACGAAACCAAGCGTCAGGTCTACGTCGACCGGCTGAATTTCGAGCTGGATATCATCATCCAGATGGGCTTCCCCGGTTACTTCCTGATCGTTATGGACTTTATCCAGTGGGCCAAGAGTAACGGCGTGCCGGTGGGGCCGGGCCGTGGATCGGGTGCCGGGTCGCTGGTGGCCTACGTGCAGAAGATCACCGACCTCGATCCGCTGGAATATGACCTGCTGTTCGAACGTTTCCTTAACCCGGAACGGGTATCCATGCCCGACTTCGACGTCGACTTCTGCATGGACGGTCGTGACCGCGTAATCGACTACGTGGCCGAGAAGTACGGCCGCAACGCGGTAAGCCAGATCATCACCTTCGGTTCCATGGCAGCCAAGGCTGTGGTCCGCGACGTGGCGCGGGTACAGGGCAAGTCCTACGGTTTGGCGGATCGTCTGTCGAAGATGATCCCGTTCGAAGTCGGCATGACCCTGGAAAAGGCCTACGAGCAGGAAGAAATCCTGCGTGACTTCATCAAGGTTGATGAAGAGGCCGCGGAAATCTGGGAAATGGCCCGCAAGCTGGAAGGCGTTGTGCGTAACGTCGGTAAGCACGCCGGTGGTGTTGTTATTGCCCCGACCAAACTGACTGACTTCTCGCCAATTTATTGCGATGAGGCCGGTGATGGTCTGGTCACCCAGTTCGACAAGGACGACGTTGAAGCCGCTGGCCTGGTGAAGTTCGACTTCCTCGGTCTGCGGACCCTGACGGTCATCGACTGGGCGCTGAAAACCATCAACCGTGATCGCGCCAAGGTCGATGAGCCCCCGCTGGATATCGCGTTCATCCCGCTGGATGACAAGCCGACTTACCAGTTGCTGCAAAAAGCTGAAACCACCGCGGTGTTCCAGCTTGAGTCGCGCGGCATGAAAGAGCTGATCAAAAAGCTCAAGCCCGACTGCCTGGAAGACTTGATCGCACTGGTGGCCCTGTTCCGTCCGGGCCCGTTGCAATCGGGCATGGTGGACGACTTTATCAACCGTAAGCACGGTCGCGCCGAACTCGCGTACCCGCACTCGGACTACCAGTACGAAGGCCTCAAACCGGTTCTGGCACCGACTTACGGCATCATCCTGTATCAGGAACAGGTGATGCAGATTGCCCAGGTCATGGCCGGTTACACCCTTGGCGGCGCGGACATGCTGCGTCGAGCCATGGGTAAGAAAAAACCCGAAGAAATGGCCAAGCAGCGCGGCGGTTTCATTGAAGGTTGCAAGAGCAACAATATCGACGCCGACCTGGCCGGTAACATTTTCGACCTGGTAGAGAAATTCGCCGGTTACGGCTTCAACAAATCCCACTCCGCCGCTTATGGCCTGGTGTCCTACCAGACCGCCTGGCTGAAAACGCATTACCCGGCGCCATTCATGGCCGCGGTTCTGTCGGCGGATATGCACAACACCGACAAGGTCGTGACCTTGATCGAAGAAATTCGCACCATGAAGCTGCGTCTCGACGCGCCGGATGTGAATACTTCGGAGTTCAAGTTCACGGTGAATGACGAAGGCCGAATTATTTACGGCCTCGGCGCGATCAAAGGTGTGGGCGAAGGTCCGGTGGAAGCCATCACCGAGGCGCGCCAGGAAGGTCCGTTCAAGGATCTGTTCGATTTCTGCGCCCGTGTCGATCTCAAACGTATCAACAAGCGCACCCTGGACGGTTTGATCCGCAGCGGTGCGCTGGATCGTCTGGGGCCTTACTTCCATGACGAGCAGAAAGCCTATCAGGCCAATATCGACCGCAACCGAGCGGTCTTGCTGAACGCCATGGAAGGGGCGATCAAGGCGGCCGAACAAACCGCGCGTACCCACGACAGCGGTCATGTCGACCTTTTTGGCGGTCTGTTCGTCGAAGAAGACGCCGATGTCTACGCCAATCACCGCAAGGCCAAGGAACTGACCCTCAAGGAACGCCTGAAAGGGGAGAAAGATACCCTGGGCCTGTACCTGACCGGTCACCCGATCGACGAATACGAAGGTGAGATCCGCCGTTTCGCCCGTCAGCGCATCATCGACCTGAAACCGGCCCGTGATACCCAGACCGTCGCGGGCATGATCATCGCCCTTCGAGTCATGAAGAACAAAAAGGGCGACAAGATGGGTTTCATCACCCTCGACGACCGCTCCGGGCGGATCGAAGCGTCGCTGTTCGCCGAAGCATTCCATTCGGCGCAGTCGTTGTTGCAGACCGACGCGATGGTGGTGGTCGAAGGCGAAGTCAGCAACGACGATTTCTCCGGTGGCTTGCGGCTGCGGGTCAAGCGGGTGATGAGCATGGAAGATGCACGCACCAACCTGGCCGAAAGCCTGCGTTTGAAGCTGCAGACCCAGGATTTGAAAGGCGATCAGCTACGCTGGCTCGGTGAGTTGTTCAAGCGTCACCGTGGCGCGTGCCCGATCACCATGGAATACACCAGTCCCGATGCGAAGGCCTTGCTGCAGTTCGGCGAGACCTGGCGGATCGACCCGGCGGATGCCTTGATTCAAGCCCTGCGTGACCAGTTCGGGCGAGACAACGTCTTCCTCCAATACCGTTGACGGTCAGGTGCCGCTCTTCCAAAAGGGAGCAGCTCTGATCTCGACCCAATTTTTAATCTCGACCTGAACGCGCCTCTCCCTTAAGGTAGGGCGCGAATAGACAACCGGCCGGCCCAAGCTCTCTTGGATGTCGACCCAAGACGGACGCCTATGAACCCGAATTTTCTAGATTTCGAACAGCCGATCGCCGACCTGCAAGCCAAGATCGAAGAGTTGCGCTTGGTCGGTAATGACAATTCGCTGAATATCGGCGATGAGATCTCCCGCCTGCAGGACAAAAGCAGCACGTTGACCGAAGACATCTTCGGCAAGCTGACCAGCTGGCAGATCGCGCGTCTGGCGCGTCACCCGAAACGTCCATATACCCTGGACTACATCGAACACATCTTCACCGAGTTCGATGAACTGCACGGTGACCGTCACTTCTCCGACGACGCTGCGATCGTCGGCGGCATTGCCCGTCTGGACGACCAGCCGGTGATGATCATCGGTCACCAGAAAGGCCGTGAAGTGCGCGAGAAAGTTCGTCGCAACTTTGGCATGCCGCGTCCAGAAGGCTACCGCAAGGCTTGCCGCCTGATGGAAATGGCCGAACGTTTCAAGATGCCGATCCTGACCTTCATCGACACCCCGGGCGCCTACCCTGGTATCGACGCTGAAGAGCGCAATCAGAGCGAAGCGATTGCCTGGAACCTGCGCGTCATGGCACGCCTGAAAACCCCAATCATCGCCACCGTGATCGGTGAAGGTGGTTCCGGTGGTGCGCTGGCGATCGGCGTTTGCGATCAACTGAACATGCTGCAGTACTCGACTTACGCGGTGATTTCGCCGGAAGGTTGCGCTTCGATTCTGTGGAAGACCGCCGAAAAAGCACCGGACGCTGCTGAAGCCATGGGCATCACTGCCGAGCGCCTCAAAGGCCTGGGCATTGTGGATAAAGTGATCAGCGAGCCTTTGGGCGGCGCGCACCGTAATCCGGCTGCTGCGGCTGCATCGATCCGTGCCGAGCTGAGCTCGCAGCTGGCGATGTTGAAGAAGTTCGATAACGAAGCGCTGTTGGCTCGCCGTTACGAGCGTCTGATGAGCTACGGTCTGTAACTGTACTCGCTACACCCCTGTAGGAGCTGCCGAAGGCTGCGATCTTTTGATCGTGAAAATGCAAGATCAAAAGATCGCAGCCTTCGGCAGCTCCTACAGGGGATTTATGTGGAATGATCGATCTCTATGAGTCCTTCCAATATCGATCTGTCTGCCAGGTTCCTGCTAAACCTGAGCCCCTGGCGCACCGCCACAACCTGGCGCATCGCCTTCTCCGGTGGTCTCGACTCCACCGTTCTGCTGCACCTTCTCGTACACCTCGCGAAAACCGACGCCCTGCCGGCGCTAAGCGCCATCCATGTTCATCACGGCCTTCAGGCTGCGGCTGATGCGTGGCCGGACCATTGTCAGTCGGTCTGTGATGCGCTGGGTGTGCCGCTGCAGGTTGTTCGCGTGCAGGTTCAACCCGGCGCCAGCCTTGAGCGTGCTGCCCGGGATGCGCGATATGCCGCGTTCATCGAGGCGACTCAGGCCAATGAAGTGTTGATGACTGCCCAGCACCGTGACGATCAGGCGGAAACGTTGTTATTCCGGCTGTTGCGTGGGGCAGGGGTGAGGGGATTGTCGGGGATGCCACGCCAGCGCCCACTCGGTAAAGGGCAGCTGCTGCGGCCATTGCTCGATGCCACTCGGGCTGAACTTGAAGCCTATGCGGCGGAGCATCGGCTGAGCTGGATTGAAGACCCATCGAACCAGGATCGGCAATTCTCGCGAAATTACCTTCGCCATCAGGTGTTCCCGGTATTGACCAAGCGCTGGCCGCAAGCGGTAACGACCATGGCCCGCAGCGCTGCACATTTGAGTGAAGCGCAGGGATTGCTCGATGAGCTTGCGCAAATCGACCTGACTGACGCCAGCACTGCCAATGATTTTGATTGGCTGGGATTGCCGTCCCTGGAACTGGGGGCATTGGAAAGGCTGTCTGCTGCTCGTCAGCGTAATGCCTTAAGTCATTGGCTCGAACAGCTGACGCGACTGCCGGACAGTGACCATTGGTCGGGTTGGGAGAATTTACGTGATGCCACCGGCGATGCCTGCCCGATCTGGCGGCTGGCGGATGGCGAACTGCATCGGGCGGGAGGGCGCATCTGGTGGTTGTCCGGTAGCTGGTTGCGCACGCCGCCAGTCGTTGGAATCTGGCCTGATCCCTCGCTATCGCTGGTGTTGCCGGACAACGGTGTGATCACACTTACCGGCCAAATCCCCGATGGTCCGCTGCATATCCGCTATCGTGAGGGAGGTGAGGTGATGAATCTGCCCGGTCGCGGCCATCGCGATCTGAAGCGATTGCTCAATGAAAGCGGCGTGCCGGGTTTCGCCCGTGGCAGATTGCCGCTGCTCTACCGAGACGAGCAATTGCTGGCGGTGGCCAACCTGCGGGGCTTGGGCGGCAGTGTAAAGGACCGTTGGAATTTGCATTGGCAGCCGCCGACCGAAGATCAAGGTTTGAGCTGAAAGGGGCTTTCCGGTAGACTACGCTCCCTTCTTGATACAACTTCTGTGGATTCGCCTGAATTGCAGGAGTTGCCGATTACCAAGCAGTCTTTGCTGGGCGATTCCAAAAAATGTGTAGCGAGCAACGTACCGGTGTTTCAACGTCCGGTCTGTCCCAACGCGGCGGTTTTTTTGAAAGGTGCACTGTGATTAATGCAGGTGATCGGGGGCTTCGGCCTTCCTTCGCTTTCCCCGGCGGCTCGGACCGCTTTAACGCAGACTTCTAGGGTTTTTCATGACGCGCTACATATTCGTCACGGGCGGTGGGGGTTCGGGGTGGGGGTGTGGCGTCGCGGCGGCGGCAGTGGCGGCGGGGGGGGGGGGGCGGGGCCGGTAGGGGCAAAAAAAAAAAACAACCAC
>NZ_JBIWAM010000044.1:0-13535 GCF_044760065.1 Pseudomonas sp. NPDC098740
AAAACTGCGTAACTCATTGTTTACCAAGGAGTTTTCCGTTTCGACTGCGCCGGAAGTGGGGCGAATTATAGACTTCCAGAATCTGCCGTCAACCCTTAATTGCGCTTTTCTATCAAACACTTGCAGAACGCCGGAAAACAGCCTGTTTCCTTTCTCTATATAGGAGAGCAAAACGAATCCTTCTATATAGAGGGATTGGAAATCCCAAAGTCCCTGGATAGTTTCGCGCAGCCCCAAAAAGAGAAACAGGACCAAGCACCAAGTGCTTGATCCCCTTAGGGCGGCCCCATCAGCTGCCGTACACTTTCGCCGCGGGCACCGCCCGGGCCATCAATTGCTCTACTGCCTGAGCCACCTCACCCACCGCCCAACGCCCTTGCCTGTCCAGTTCCGGACCTCTACGCCAACCGTCGGCAATCGACAACTTGCCGCCCTCGACTTCGAACATCTGCCCGTTGACCGCACTGGACGCTTGCGAGCCGAGCCAGACCACCAGCGGCGCAACGTTTTCCGGAGCGAAGTAGTCGAAGCCCTCTTCGGGTTTTTTCATGGTATCGGCGAACACCTGCTCGGTCATTCCGGTGCGCGCGGCCGGGGCCAGGGCGTTGACGGTTATGCCATAGCGACCCAGTTCGGCCGCCTGCACCAGCGTTAACGCAGCGATACCGGCCTTGGCAGCGGCATAGTTGGACTGACCGATGGAGCCCTGCAAACCGGCCCCGGAACTGGTGTTGATGATCCGCACACTCAACTGCGCACCACCCTTGGCCTGCTCGCGCCAGTAACGCGCGGCGTGGCTGGCGATACAGAAGTGGCCTTTGAGGTGCACGGCCACCACCGCATCCCAGTCGGCTTCGGTGAGGCTGGCGAACATGCGGTCGCGACAGATGCCGGCGTTGTTGACCACCACGTCCAGGCCACCGAAGGTTTCGATGGCCTGGCGCACGATCAACGCCGCATCGTCGTAGCGGGTGATGTCGTTGCTGTTGGCCACGGCGCTTCCACCCTGCCCGAGAATTTCGCCGACCACGGCCAGCGCCGCTTCACGATTGATATCGTTGACCACCACTTTAGCGCCCTCGGCGGCGAAGGCCAGCGCGTAAGCCCGGCCCAGACCACCGCCGGCACCGGTGATGATCACCACGCGGTTCTCACAGATTTTCATGTTCCTGCTCCCTTCAAATACATCGCTTACAAGCGTTCGATAATCGTCACGTTGGCCTGGCCGCCGCCTTCGCACATGGTCTGCAAGCCGAAGCGTCCCCCGCTGCGCTCCAGTTCATGCAACAGCGTGCACATCAACCGGGTGCCGGTGGCACCCAGCGGATGGCCGAGGGCAATCGCCCCGCCGTTGACGTTGGTCTGTTCATGGGGATAACCCGTCTCCTTGAGCCAGGCCATGGCCACCGAGGCGAAGGCCTCGTTGATCTCCACCCGGTCGATGTCTTCCAGCTTCATCCCGGCTCGCTTGAGTGCATAAGCGGTGGCCGGGATGGGTGCGGTGAGCATCCAGATCGGGTCTTCGGCACGCACGCTGAGGTGGTGGATACGCGCGCGCGGTGTCAATCCGTAGCGTTTGAGTGCTGTTTCAGAAACGATCAGCATCGCGCTGGCCGCGTCGCAGGTCTGGCTGGACACTGCCGCGGTCACCCGGTCGCAGCCAAACAGAACGTCCAGTTCGGCCATTTTCGCCAGGCTGGTCTGGCGCGGCGTTTCGTCGTGCACAACTGCGGCCAGTGGCACGATTTCCCGGTTGAACCGCCCTTGCTCGATGGCCCGCAATGCCCGCTGATGGGACTCCAGTGAATAGGCTTCCAGTTGTTCGCGGGACAGCCCCCACTTCTCGGCAATCATCTGCGCCGAACGGAATTGAGTCGGCGGTTGTGCGCCATAACGCCGGACCCAACCTTCGGAGCCGCTGAACGGATCACTGAAGCCCAGCGGTTCGGCAGCGATCATCGCTGAGGAAATAGGAATCTGGGTCATGGTTTGCACGCCGCCAGCGACGACCACATCCTGGGTGCCGCTCATCACCGCTTGGGCGGCAAAGTGCACCGCTTGCTGGGACGAACCGCACTGGCGATCGATGGTGGTGCCGGGTACCGCCTGCGACAGGCCGGCAGCCAGCCAACTGGTCCGGGCAATGTCCCCGGCCAGCGGGCCAATGGTGTCGACACAGCCGAAGATCACGTCGTCGTAATCGTCATCGGGGATGTCGTTGCGCTCGACCAGCGCACGCAAGACGTGGGCGCCCAGGTCGGCTGCGTGAATCTGGCTCAAACCACCCTTGCGTCGCCCGGTGGGCGTGCGCAGGGCGTCGACAATATAGGCTTCAGGCATGGTGTACCTCGGGGTAAATGTTGACGTCAGGCACAGTCGCCGTCAGAAAGTTTTTCCAGCACCCAGTGCTGGATTGCCGTCGAACAATGCCGCGCGGATCCGCCCTTTGTGATGGCCACGATCACCCCAGACCTTGTCCAGCGCCCAGGCGCGTTTCATGAACAAATGCAGGTCGACTTCCCAGGTGTAACCCATGGCGCCGTGTGCCTGAATGGTGTTTTTCGCGGCGAGCATGGCGGCTTCCGAAGTTGCCAATTTGGCATGGGACACCAGCACTTCCTGTCCCGGTTGCTGCTCGGCCAGTGCATAGGCGGCGCGATACAGCGGCCCTTTGGCGAACTCGATCTGCACCGCGACGTTGGCCATCAAATGCTTGACCGCCTGAAACGAACCCACCGGTTTGCCGAACTGTTTGCGCTCAAAGGTGTAATCCACCGCGAGGTCGACCATGCGCTTGGCCAGCCCCAGCATTTGCGCGGCACAGCCCAGCGCGCCACGATTAAACGCGGCGGCCCACAAGCGCCGGCCCTGTTCTCCAGCGGCCACGCAGGTGGCGGACGTTGGTGTCCAGTCGACCTGAAACAGCTGGCGACTGGGATCGACCGACACATTGCGGGTCAGGCGCACTGCGCCAGGTTCGACCGCATGCACCTCATCGCCATGAGCCAGCAACAGCAAATCGGCGACGTGAGCATCGCTGACCAGCGGGTTACCCGGCTCGGCAATCGCCAACCGTGCGCGGCCTTCCGCGACGCGCGCCAGCCAGTGCTGTTTGAGCACCGCGTGGCTTTCATCAAGGGCGGCGAGCAACGGCACGCCGATCAGCATCGTCTCCACCAGCGGCTCGGGCAGGCCGGCATAACCACATTCCTGAGCGAGCAGAATGAAGTCCAGCTCATTCATGCCCATCCCGCCTTGCTCTTCGGGAACGGTCAGCGCGGTCAGGCCCAACTCCACCAATTGGGCCCAGAGCTGATCGCTGCGCCCACTATCGCAAAGCCAGAGTTCGCGAATGCGCTCCGGGGTGACCTCGTTGATCAGAAAACTCCTGACGTTGTCCTGGAACAGCAACTGGTCGCGGCTGAAACTAAAGTCCATGGTCTATTCCTCAGGCACGCGGCATGCCGAGCATGCGTTCGGCAATGATGTTGCGCTGGATCTCGTTGGTGCCGGCATAGATCGGTCCGGCCTGGGCAAACAGAAAACCTTCCAGCCAATGGCCGACGTCGCCCGCAGCAGGTGCTTCGGGCAGCAGCTCGCCACGCAAGCCGAGAATGCTCATGGCGGTGTCGTGCATGCGCTGATCGAGTTCCGACCAGAAGATTTTGTTGGTCGAAGACTCGGGCCCGATCTTGCCGCCCTGCACCAGTTTCGAGGCGGTCATGTAGGTGCTCAAGGTGTATGCCTCGGCGTCCAGCCAGGCGCGCATCACCGACTCGCCAATGGCCGGGTCACGGTCAGCCTGCTCGCGGTTGGCCTGGTACAGCTGCACCAGTCGCCGAGCGGTTTCCTGAAAACGTGCGGGTGAACGCAGCAGCAAACCGCGTTCGAACCCGGCGGTGGACATTGCCACATGCCAACCCATGCCCTCGCCGCCCAGCGCGTTTTCCACCGGCACCTTGACGTCGTCGAAGAAAATCTCGGCGAACCCCGGCAAACCATTGAGCTGAGGAATCGGCCGCACCGTGATCCCCGGACTGTCGAGCGGCAGCAGAATAAACGTCAGGCCCTGATGGCTTTGGGAGTGAGGGTCGGTGCGGAAAATGCCGAATACCCAATCTGCCCACACGGCGCGGGTCGACCAGGTTTTCTGGCCGTTGATCACGTAATGGTCGCCCACCCGTTCGGCCTTCGAGCGGATCGCCGCCATGTCGGAACCCGCGCCCGGTTCGGACCAGGCCTGGGC
Organism: Pseudomonas sp. NPDC098740; assembly: GCF_044760065.1. NCBI lineage: Bacteria > Pseudomonadati > Pseudomonadota > Gammaproteobacteria > Pseudomonadales > Pseudomonadaceae > Pseudomonas > Pseudomonas sp. NPDC098740. Next base: position 4,247 of record NZ_JBIWAM010000044.1, read on the forward strand.
CCAGATGTCTTCGCCAGTGGCCATGCGAGGCAAAAAGCGCGCTTTCTGTTCGTCGCTGCCATATTCCATCAGCGTCGGGCCGAGCAGGAAGATGCCGTTCTGGTTAACCCGTGCAGGCGCGCCAGAGCGGTAGTATTCCTCTTCGAAGATCAACCACTCGATCAAGTCGCAACCGCGCCCGCCGAGATCGATCGGCCAGGTGACCATGCCCCAGCGACCGTCGTTAAGCTGGTTTTCCCAGGCACGGTGCTCGGCAAAGCCTTGCTCGGTATCAAACGATTGCAGCGGTTCACAGGGTACATTGGCCGCCAGCCAGGTCCGCGCCTCGGCGCGAAAGGCCTGCTGGGCCGGGGTGTATGTCAGGTCCATGAGAGTGCCTTCAGCCGTTGAAGTGGGCATCGCGCTTCTCGACGAACGAGTCGCGTGCTTCCTGTGAGTCCAGTGAGCGATAGGCCTCGAGCGTGAAGCCCTGCTCCCAGCGATATTTGTCTTCCAGATTGCCGTCTTCGATACCGTTCAGCGCTTCTTTGGCGAGGCTGATCATGGCCGGGCTCTTGGCGGCGATGGTGCGGGCGATCTGCAACGCGGCCTCACGCAAGTCCTCGCGCTTGACCACACGCTCTACCGCACCCAGGCGCCAGGCCTCGGCGGCATCGATCATCTCGCCGGTGAAGTACATGTGACGGACTTTCTGCACCGGGAACAGCCGCTGCAAATGCGCGCCGCCACCCATGGCACCGCGATCGACCTCAGGCACGCCGAAACTGGCGCACTCGGAGGCCACCAGAATGTCGGCCGCGCCGCAGATGCCGATGCCGCCGCCGAGGACGAAGCCGTGTACGGCGACGATGACCGGTTTCGGATTGCGGTGGATGGCCTTGAAACTGTCGTAGTTGCCTTTGTTCACCGCCACGATCAGGTTGCCGTCGGCGGCCAGTTCCTTGATGTCGACCCCGGCACAGAAGCCGCGCCCTTCGGCGCGAATCACGATCACCCGCACGCTGGCGTCGCGACCGAGGCCTTCGATCTCGCTGGCGATATCGGCCCAGCCCTGGCAATTGAAGGCGTTGACCGGTGGCTGGTTGAACACCAGTTCGGCAATGCCGTTATCGATACTGACGCTAAATGGTTTCATGCCTTTCCCCTTCACGACACACGGCGGCACAGCTCGCCCAGACGCGCTTCGGCGTCACGGACGATCTGTTCAATCAATTGGGCGCAGCTGGGCAAGCTATCGATAGACGCGGCGATCTGGCCGGCGGGCAGTACACCTTCGGCGGGTAACCCGTCGACCATGGCTTTCTGAATCACCATCGGCGCGTTGGCGGCCATGATGCTTTGGGCGGCCGTCAGCTCACCGCTGCCGCGCATTTTCAAAACACTGCCGAGCAGTTGCGTCAGGCTCATGCCACTGTGGCGGCGGTAAGCCAGGCCACTGCGGACCGCCAGCAACAAGCGTTTGAGACCACCACTCGCTTCAAGCTGGTTGAGCAATTCGTTGCGAATCATCCGTTGCGGCATACCGTCGATGGCGCGACTGATGATGATCGCCGCCGGGTCCTTGACCGCGAGGTAACGCGACAGGGTCGCCTGTGGCACCGGACTGTCGGCGCACATCAGAAAGCGCGTGCCCATGGCGATGCCTTCGGCGCCATAGGCCAGGGCCGAGACCAGGCCTTTACCATCCTTGAAACCACCGGCTGCCACCACGGGCACCGAGACCGCATTGACCACTTGATCGAGCAGTAACGAAGTCGGCACCGTCCCGGTATGCCCACCGCCCTCGCCGCCTTGTACGGTGACGGCGTCAGCGCCCATTTCCACGGCTTTTTGCGCGTGTTTCAGAGCTCCGACCGTGGGCATGCACACCACGCCGGCGTCCTTCAGACGGCTGATCATTTGCTTACCGGGCGAGCGGCTGTAGCTGACCGCGCTGACGTTGTGGCGCAGCACCAGCTCGACGATCTCTGCGGCGTTGGCCTGGTACATATGAAAATTGACGCCGAAAGGCTGATCGGTCAGACGCCGGGTTTCGAGGATCGCTGCCTCCATCCGCTGAGGCTCGATGGTCGCCCCGGCGAGAAAACCGAAGCCGCCGGCATTGCCCGTGGCCGCCACCAGTTTCGGGTCGGCGACCCAGCCCATCGCGGTCTGGATGATCGGATAGCGACAGCCGAGTAATTCGGTCAGACGGGTATTCAACGAGATCGCCATGCTCACGCCCCGCCCGATGTGCGTTGCGAACGGGCCATGGCCTTGGCGTCATATCCGCCGAGTCGGTCACCCGACATCAGCTCATTGTGCGCATGGGCGAAGTGATGCAGACCAAACACCATGTCCATGGTCGCGCGCTTGCCCATCAGGTCTTCGGCGTTGTTGACCGCCTGCTTGCTCAGTTGCAGACCGAGGCGCGGCATCTGCGCGATGCGTCCGGCGATGTCGAGGGTTTCCTGTTCCAGCAGATCGCGGGCAACCACCCGATTGAGCATGCCCATCTGGTAGGCGCGCGCCGCGGGCATGCGCTCGCCGAGGAACAGAAATTCCTTGGCGATGCGCGGGTTAAGCTCATGCACATGGGCGAAGTACTCGACCCCGGGAATGCCCATTCGCACCACCGGATCCGCGAAGTAAGAATCCTCACTGGCGACGATCAGGTCACAGACCCAGGCCAGCATCAGCCCGCCCGCGATGCACGCCCCCTGGACCATGGCGATGGTTGGCTTGGGCATTTCGCGCCAGCGGCGGCACATGCCCAGATAGACTTCCTGCTCTCGGGCGTAGAGAAACTCGCCGCCCGGCTTGTTCACATGGTCGTACCACAGGCTGGCACGGTCGAAGGTCTGATCGACGTCGCGACCCGGCGTGCCGATGTCATGCCCGGCGGAGAAATGCTTGCCGGCACCCCGCAGCACGATGACTTTCACCTCATCGTCATCGCAGGCCTGGCGAAACGCCGCGTCCAGCGCGTAGGTCATCTGCGAGTTCTGCGCGTTGTGGTACTCGGGGCGATTCATGGTGACCAGGGCCACCGCGCCGCGCACCTCGTAAAGCACCACGTCGGCCTCGTTCTTGTCGTTATGTTCAGCCATCACTTTTCTCCGAAACGGGGGCGCTCAGCGTTGGCCTGGCGGGTTGTCTTTGAGCTGGCTGGCACGCAGGTTGTGCGGGTCCAGGCGCTGGATCAGCTGCAATTGCTCGACGGTCGGTTCAGCCGTGATCGGGCAGTCTTGCGGCACATGCAAAGCAAATCCGGTGTTGTCCTGAACCTCGGCCACCGTCACGCCGGGGTGCAGCGAGCGAATGCGCATTTGCCGGTGCGGGCCGAGGAAATCCAGCACGCAGAGGTCAGTGATGATCAGGCGGATATCGATCTCGTCCAGCGACCAGCCGCGCGCCAGACGCGCCGGGTTGTAGCCGACCGAGGCGACCATATCGACCTCGCCTTCGACGAACACCCGACGGTTGTGGCTGGGTACGCAAAAAGAGTTGGCGTGGCTGATCGAGTTGCCGGGAAAACCGCGCACGCCGAGCATTTGCGCCTTGGGTTTGGCGTAATCGCCAATGCATGAAATGTTGGCCTGGCCGAAACGGTCGATCTGGGTCGGGCCCACCAATGCGTGGCGCTTGCCGCCCCACACGTTGTCAAAAACTCGCGAGAAACCCATCCAGCTGTCACGCTTGGGTTGATAGCCGTTGCGCGCGCCCAGCGGCACCGGTTCGGCGATCATGTAGGCTTCGGAGTCGGTCATCAGCAGCTGCGGATTGCTGCTGAGCATGCTCAATGAGGCGGCCAGGCGCGGGATCACGCCGATGCCGCTGGCCAGGACCTCGCCATCGTCGCGCCAGGCTTCGGAGGCGGCGCAGATCATCAGTTCGGCGAGGCTGTAAGTGGTAGTGCTCATCGCAAGGCTCCCTTAAAAAATCGGCAACGGCAGTTGGCGGATGGCAGCCAGGCCGCCGACCTTGTCCAGGTACTGTTCGTGGGTGCAATCGACGTAATCCCGGACATAGGCCTGCCAGCCATCGACGGCCTGCGCCGAAGCGTTGTAAGCCTTGAAGTGCGCCACGTCGAAACCGTACAGCGGCGCGCAGGAAGACGGATGCGCACCGCCCGGCACGTGGGCCACCGCGGTGGTCAGGTTGCGTTCCCAGAACACCTGATGCGCGTGCCCGGCATCGGCATGGAAATACTCGCTGTCCACCAGTTCATCGCAGGTCACGTAGCTGTGAGTCGCGGCACGTACGAACAGGTCGTCCATGTAGTGATCGGGGCCGCTGATCTGGCAGACACCGCGCGCATCGGCACGGTCGACGTGAATCAGCGCCGCATCGAGCTTGAGCGCCGGCATCGCCACCCAGTCCTTGCCGTCGGCATAGGGCGAGGCGATCAGCTTGATCTGCCGGTTGTGGCGCAGCACATCCGTGCCCAGGCCTACCGCCGTCGGAATAAACGGCACATTCATCGCTGCCGCCCGCAGACCGAGCAGGAGCATGCCTTCGTCGATTTCCATCACCTCCAGCGCCGCCTCTTGGCGTGCCTTGCGGAAGTACGGTTCCAGTGGAATGAAATCCAGGGAAACAAAGGCGAACACCAGCTTCTTGATCTTGCCGGCCGCGCAGAGCATGCCGACATCCGCACCGCCGTAGGCGACCACGGTGAGGTCCTTGAGGTCCGAGCGCAGAATCTCCCGCACCAACGCCATGGGTTTGCGCCGCGGCCCCCAGCCACCGATGCCGATAGTCATGCCGTCACGCAGCTGGCCGACCATTTCGGCCGTGGTCATTCGCTTGTCCATCGTCATCGTCCTCATTGGCGACCGACACTGAAGTCGTGGCCCCAGTGGCTGACCACGGTGCTTTCAAAAGGTGTGTGGCGATCCCAATCCACCACCAAGCCATCGCAGCCGTATTCCAGGTCAAACCCGGACGGCGTCTTAATGTAGAACGAGATCATCTGATCGTTGGTGTGCTGACCGAGGGTGGCCGACAGCTTCACGCCGTTGGCGTGCACCCGATCAAGGGCGCGACCGACTTCGTCCAGCGCGTTGACCTCGACCATCATGTGCACGCAGCCGTGGGGCATCGGGCACTCGAAAATCGCCAGCGAGTGATGCCGACCGTTGTTGCAGTGCAGGAAGTGGATGCGCTTTTGCGGCTCGGCCGGGTCCGGGGTGAAGCGGACTTTCATCAGGTCGGACAGGCCAAAACCGAGCACTTGCTCGTAGAAGTCCCGGCAACGCTCGAAGCTCGGCGCCGGCAGTACCACGTGGCCCATCCCCAATTCGTTGGTGACGAAACCCTTGACCCCGACCGGCGAAACGAAGCGCGCGAAGTCCTGCAACGGTCCCCAGAACAGTTCGTGGCGATTGCCATCCGGGTCGCTGAAGTGCACCAGCTCCTGGACCTTGCGAATCTCGGCCTGGGCCATGGTGCCGCGAATGACTTGTACATCGGCCTGTTCCAGAACGCTGACAGCGTGTTCAAGCGCCGCTTTGCCAGGCACTTCCCAGCCGCACGCACCGAAGCCGTTCTCAGCGCTTTTCTCCACCAGAATACGGTAGTGTCGCTCGTCCATTTTCAGGTAAAGCCGCTCATCGTCATCGCTGCCGGCCACCATCATGCCCAGCACCTGGCTTGCGTACTGACGCCATTGCGCCAGGTCGCTGGATAACAGGGTGACGTAACCCAGACCACGGATATCCATGGATGCACTCCTCGTTTTTCAGGCCGAGCCACCCATCGGCGGCTGCCGGGGGAGACTTTATGTAGGGCTATTCAAGCGGGTTTGCGCAGGGGGAACATCGTCCAATGGGACTAGCGGAAATGAATGGCGCGGGCATAAAAAAACGGGCCATAGATGGCTAATGCCAGTCAGTTAAGCAATTTCAGCCGCGACGCACTCTATGTAGCAGCTGCCGAGCCCGCGAGGCTGCGTTCGGCTGCGTAGCAGTCGTGAGTCCGGCAGACACGGCCTACCTGACGCACCGCAATGTCTGGTTTTACGACTGCTTCGCAGCCGAACGCAGCCTCGCGGGCTCGGCAGCTGCTACGGATAACATTACGGCTCCGCTGACTGGCACTAGCCATAGATGGCCCGTTTGGTTGAAACACAAAACATGTGCGAGCGAGCTTGCTCGCGAAGAGGCCATCACAGTCAACATCGATGTTGAATGTAAGGCCGCCATCGCGAGCAAGCTCGCTCCCACAGGGGGCACGTGGTATTCACGCCTTCAGTGGCGGGTTTTAAGCCTTGCGAAAATGCGGGATCACTTTCTCGCCGATGTTGCGCAGGGTCTCCAGTTGCGCCCACTGCGGCACGGTGCCCATCTGGCAGATGAACAGGATTTCGTCGGCACCGGCATCGATCAGGCGCTGCACGTAACCGATGCAATCCTCGACAGTGCCGTAGGCGTGGTTGGGGTTCATCATCGCCATGGTCGGGTCGGAGAAATCGACGCTGACTTCTTCCGAGGCGAAGCGCGACTTGATCACGCTCTGGCCGTTGCCATCGACGAAGGTGTCGTCCTTCCACTTCTCCGGGTCCGGGCGCTCACCACCGCCGTACCAATAGCCCAACGACTCCATGAAGTAACGCTGGCCACGAATGCCGATGCGGCGCGCCTCTTCGTTGTTTTCCAACACGATGGCCGGGCACAGGGCTGCGATGTGCCGGTTGGGACGGAAACCCACCTGTTTCTTCTCGTCGCGGTTGTCCCAGGCTTCATGGTAGACCTCGACCTTCTTGGCGATTTCTTCCGGGCCACCGAAGCCCAACACCAGGGCGCCCATGCCGCGTCCGCCGGCGTTTTTCAGCGACTCGGTGTTGGTGCAGGCCAGGTACATCGGCGGGTGCGGGTCTTGATAAGGCTTGGGATGGATCGGCCGCTTGGGGATCTGTACGAAGTCGCCGTTGTGTTCGATTTCGTCCTGCACGAACATTTTCGGGATCAGGTACATCATCTCGTCGATCTGCGGCTGCAACGTGGTCAGGTCGTAACCGAAGGTGCCGGCCTCCTGCTGGGTGCCACCCTTGCCGACGCCAAAATGCACCCGGCCTTTGGACAACAGGTCGAGGGTCGCTATGCGTTCTGCGACTTTCACCGGGTGGTTCATCGCCGGTGGCAGGCAGACCACGCCGTGGCCGATGCCGATGCGTTCGGTCTTGCCGGCGACGAAGGCCAGCATGGTTTCCGGCGCGGACATGTGCGAGTAGTTGCTCAGCGCCGTGTGCTCTACGCACCAGAAGGTGTCGAAGCCGAGCTTGTCGGCCAGCACAGCCTGCTCAACGGTATCTTCGAAAATCTTGCGGTCGCCTTCACGGCTGGAGTCCACCGTCTGGGCTTCGTAAATCAGTGAAAATTTCATGGTTGATCCTTGTGTTTATTGGATGCGCAGTCGGCGCCAGAGACCTACGCCTTGTGCCCATGCTCGGGCATCGGCGGGGCGCTCGAATCACGCAAACGGACTAGCTGACTCAAAGGGAAAAGTCAGAGAAAAAAGTCATTACTGTCCTGGCCCATGCTGACCCCGCCGAGATTCCAGGCGTACTTGGCCGGGTTGTTCGCGACGTGGGCGCGGCCGGTGTGAATGTCGCGGAATGCCCGGTTGATCGCGTGGCTGCGGAAGATGGTCGAGGCGCCGCTGTTGAACATCAGGTCGGCAACCGCTTTGGCGCACTTGTCGGCCACCAGCGCCGAGTCGTAACGCATCTTCACCCGCTCGGGCATGCTCAACGGCTCTGCGCTGTGGGCCCTTTGCATCATCAGAGCGAAGTTGCGCAGCAGGACGGTTTTGCACTCGTCGACGCAGACCATGGCGTTGGCCAGCACGGATTGCGCGGCCGGGTCCTGGACCATTTTTCGACCGTCGTTGACCCCGACCCGCGCGCGGTTGTGCTCGACAAACTGATCCACCGCGCCCTGCAGGGCACCAATGGCCGAGGACGACACCGCCCGCACAAAAATCTGCCCGAACGGCAGGCGGAACAGCGGCGCGGTGTTCACTGCGTTACCCGGACTGTTCTGCATGAAACCGTCAAAGGCGCGATGAGTGCGGTACTCCGGAACGAAGGCGTTCTCCACCAGGATGTCGTGGGAGCCGGTGGCTTCCAGGCCCATGACATTCCAGTTGTCGAGAATCTGGTAGTCGCTGCGCGGCACCAGGAAAGTCCGGTAATCCGGCGCCCCGCCCACCTCCTCCGGTGGCACCAGCGCTCCCAGGAACACCCAGTCACAGTGCTTGCTGCCGGAAGAAAACCCCCAACGCCCGCTCAGCTTGAAACCACCTTCGACCCGCTCGACCTTGCCCACCGGCATATAGGAAGAAGAGATCAGCACACTGGAGTCGGCGCCCCAGACATCTTGTGCCGCACGGTCATCGAACAGCGCCAATTGCCAGTTATGGATCGCCACCACACCCAACACCCAGGCCGAGGACATGCAGCCTTCGGCGAGGGTCATCTGCACCTCGAAGAAGTCCTTGGGTTCGAGTTCATAGCCTTCCCAGCGCGATGGCTGAAGGATGCGAAAGAACCCGGCGTCGTGGAAATCCTTCAGCGTTTCTTCAGGCAGCTGGCCGGCTTGCGCGGCGTTCAGGGCACGTTCACGCAAGATCGGCACCAGCTCGCGGGCACGTTGGCTCAGACGCTGGCGAATCAGGTCTTGGTTGAGCATTTTTATTGTTCTCCTCTGTTCACCCCATCCGCCGGGGCGCGCGTGCAGCGGGGCGGATGCAGCACCGGTGGTGCTCGCCTCCACAGCGGCATTCAAGCAATGCGTGCGGCGGTGGGCATCCCTCAAACGGACCATGTGGCGTTTGAAGAAAAGCGAAGGATGAAAGCGAAGATCAAAAGATCGCAGCCTGCGGCAGCTCCTACAGGGGACTGCGTACAGCCTTTCGCCTTTCGCTCCTCACCACTCAACAGGCCGAGCGTTAGCTCGCCTGCAAGCTTTTGATCTTGATCCACCCGCCCCTTCGGGAGGCTGAGTGGAGGTGTTCATCCGGGGGTGGGCGCGCAGCGCCGTTCGACGAAGTCGAACACATCGAGAGGAGGTCGAAGCGAAGCCGACCGGAGGCGATGCCCCCGGATGGATACCGGAACGAAGGAACGCCGAGCCTAAGCGAGGGGCCGGACGCTCGGGGCGAGACTTTTTGGTTCCTTTTGTGGCGTTTGACAAAAGGGACTCGCCGTAAGGGCCATCCCTTTCAAGGTCTTTTGACTTTAGCGGCCTTGAGCACCCGATCCGTTGACACGTGGGCATTGGCGGCTTTGCCTTCAAGCCACTCCTTT
>NZ_JBIWAM010000045.1:0-5114 GCF_044760065.1 Pseudomonas sp. NPDC098740
TCAGCCTTGATCACCAGCGGGTTCACTTCCAGCAGAGCCAGGTCGTGATCCTTGAACAGCTTGGCCAGACCTACGAAGATCTTGGCGAACTGAGCAACTTGCTTGCCTTCCAGGCCCAGCTGGAATGCCAGCTCGCGACCCTGGAATGGCTGAGCGCCAACCAGTGGATCGATAGTAGCCTTGAGGATTTTCTCAGGGGTGTCGTGAGCGATTTTCTCGATGTCCACGCCACCTTCGGTGGAAGCCATGAACACGATGCGACGGCTCGAACGGTCAACGACAGCGCCCAGGTACAGCTCTTTAGCGATATCAGTGCACGATTCAACCAGGATCTTGGTGACTGGCTGACCATTGGCATCAGTCTGGTAAGTCACCAGACGCTTGCCCAACCACTGTTGAGCGAATGCTTTGGCGTCTTCTTTGCTGCGAACCAGCTTGACGCCGCCCGCTTTACCGCGACCACCTGCGTGAACCTGGGCTTTGACAACCCATTCGGTCCCGCCGATTTTGTCGCACGCTTCTGCTGCTGCTTCCGGGGTGTCTACGGCGAAACCCTGGGATACTGGCAGCCCGTATTCAGCGAACAGCTGCTTACCCTGATACTCGTGAAGATTCATGCTAATTACCGTCTTCGTTAGGTACTGCGCATTCGGTGCTGCACTTGTTCAAGTGCCGCACCACCTGTGACTGCTGCTTGCGTAGGTGTTCCGGATAACCGGTGAGACTACGCAAGGCTGCGTCCGGCGGACATTCCGCGGTGAGTCTTGCACGCAAGGCTCACGACGGGCCTTCCGCCGTGGTTTCTTATTGTCTTGTCTTAACGCTTCTTGCGGTTGGCGATGTGAATGGCGCCGCCATTCACAGCCAAAGCTGCTTCGTGCAAGGCTTCGGACAGGGTCGGATGGGAGAAAACCATCATGCCCAGGTCTTCCGCGCTGGTGCCGAATTCCATGCCGATCGCGCCCTGCTGAACCAGTTCTGCAGCGCTCGGGCCAATCACGTGGACGCCCAATACGCGGTCAGTCTTGGCATCAGCAATGACTTTCACGAAACCGCCGGTATCGTTGGCTGCCATGGCACGGCCACTGGCTGCGAACGGGAAAGTGCCGACGTTAACTTCAACGCCTTCAGCTTTCAAGGTCTGCTCGGTTTTGCCGACCCACGCGATTTCCGGGTGAGTATAAATAACAGACGGGATCAGGTCATAGTTGATTTGGGCTTTGTGGCCCTTGATGCGCTCTACAACCATGATGCCTTCTTCGGACGCCTTGTGCGCCAGCATCATGCCGCGAACCACGTCGCCGATCGCGTAAACGCCCGGTACGCTGGTCGCGCACTGGTCGTCAACGAAAACGAAACCGCGCTCGTCGATGTTCACACCGCTGTCAGATGCCAGCAGTTCGGTGGTCACTGGACGGCGACCAACGGCAACGATCAGCTTGTCGAACGTGATGTTCTGTTCGCCATTGGCATCGGTGTAGTTCACGACAACTTCGTTGCCGTTCACTTTGGAACCGGTGACGCGAGCGCCCAGCTTGATGTCCAGACCTTGTTTGGTCAGGGTCTTGTAGGCTTCTTTGGAAACGGCGTCGTCAGCCGCTGGCAGGAACTTCTCCAGGGCTTCCAGAACAACCACTTCGGAACCCAGACGGGACCAGACCGAACCCAGTTCCAGACCGATCACGCCAGCGCCGATCACGCCCAGACGCTTGGGTACGGATTGGAATTCCAGTGCGCCGGTCGAATCGACGATTACGTTCTGGTCAACCGGAGCCGGTGGAATGTCGATCGGACGCGAGCCCGAAGCCAGAATCACGTTCTCGGCTTCGATGATTTCGACGGTGCCGTCTGGCTTGGTCAGCTCGACTTTCTTGCCGGCCAGCAGCTTGCCGTGGCCTTGCAGGGAAGTGACGCCGTTCGCCTTGAACAGGGTGGCAACGCCAGAGGTCAGGCCTTTGACGATGTTGGCTTTACGGCCAACCATTGCCGCCACGTCCATGGTCACGCCAGCGTGATTGATACCGTGGATCGCGAAGCCTTCTTTGGCTTCCTTGTATTTCCAGGAGCTGTCCAGCAGCGCCTTGGATGGAATGCAGCCGACGTTCAGGCAAGTACCGCCGAGGGCCAGTTTGCCTTCCTTGTCGGTGTATTTCTCGATGCAGGCAGTGGAGAGGCCCAGTTGCGCTGCTTTAATGGCAGCCACGTAGCCGCCAGGGCCCGCGCCAATCACTACCACGTCGAATTTCTGAGTCATGTGTCATTCCTTCTCGAATCAAACCGGACGGCCCCTTTTGGGGACCGTCGTGGGACGAAGCTGGTCATTACAGAAGAGCCGCCCATCACTGGACGGCCCGTGCAACGAAATCAGATATCCAGCAGCAAACGAGCCGGGTCTTCCAGCAGGTTCTTGATGGTAACCAGGAAGGTCACAGCTTCTTTGCCATCGATCAGACGGTGATCGTAGGACAGAGCGAGGTACATCATCGGACGGATGACAACCTGACCGTTGATCGCCATAGGACGCTGCAGAATGTTGTGCATGCCCAGGATGGCCGCTTGCGGCGGGTTGACGATCGGGGTCGACATCATCGAACCGAAAGTACCACCGTTGGTGATGGTGAACGTACCGCCGGTCATCTCGTCCATCGACAGCTTGCCGTCACGAGCCTTCTTGCCGAAGGTGGCGATGCCGCCTTCGATTTCAGCCAGGCTCATCAGTTCGGCGTTACGCAGCACCGGCACAACCAGACCGCGGTCGCTGGAAACAGCGACACCGACGTCGGCATAGCCGTGGTAAACGATGTCAGCACCGTCGATCGACGCGTTGACAGCCGGGAAGCGTTTCAGTGCTTCGGTGGCAGCCTTGACGAAGAACGACATGAAGCCCAGGCGCACGCCGTTGTGGGACTTCTCGAACAGGTCCTTGTACTTCGAACGCAGCGCCATGACTTCGGTCATGTCGACTTCGTTGAAAGTGGTCAGCATCGCCATGTTCGATTGAGCTTCAACCAGACGCTTGGCGACGGTGGCCCGCACGCGGGTCATCGGTACGCGCTTCTCGATGCGATCGCCGGCAGCGAACACTGGAGCAGCAGCGGCAGGAGCAGCAGCCTTGGCAGGCGCGGCAGCCGGAGCGGCTTTCTTGGCAGCTACAGCGGCAACAACGTCTTCCTTGGTCACACGACCGCCTTTGCCAGTGCCGGCAACGGAAGCGATGTTGATACCGTTTTCTTCAGCCAGCTTGCGAGCAGCCGGTGCAGCAACAGGATCATCTTCGCCTTCAGCGGCTGGCGCAGCAGCTTGTGCAGCGGCCGGAGCAGCGGCAGCAGCTGGAGCGGCAGCAGCGCCGCCCGCTTCGATGGAGCCCAGGACTTCGTCGGACAGAACGGTGTCGCCTTCGTTCTTGACGATAGCGCCCAGCACGCCATCAGCGGTGGCCAACACTTCCAATACGACTTTGTCAGTTTCGATGTCGACGATCAGGTCATCGCGCTTGACGGCGTCGCCCGGCTTTTTGTGCCAGGTGGCAACGGTGCCATCGGCAACCGATTCCGGGAAAGTGGGGGCTTTGATTTCGATAGCCATTATCTGTGGGTCCTTAAATTCGGTTTCAGGTGCGCGAAGGCGTTAAACAGTAAAGGCGTCTTGCAGCAGTTTTTCCTGCTGCTCAGCGTGCATCGATGCATAACCACAAGCAGGTGCAGCAGAAGCATCACGACCGGCGTACTCGAGAAAGAGTGCTTTGTTGTGATTGCCAACGATGCGACGCATGTGGTGTTGGCTGCAGTACCAGGCACCCTGGTTCATCGGCTCTTCCTGACACCAAACGATATGTTTGAGGTTGGTGTACGGAGCCAGGACTTCGTTCAAGTCGTCCTCAGGGAATGGGTACAGCTGCTCGATACGCACGATGGCGATGTCATCACGACCTTCGGCACGGCGTTTTTCCAGCAGGTCGTAGTAGACCTTGCCGCTACACAGAACAACGCGCTCGACCTTTTTCGGGTCTTGAACATCGATTTCCGGGATAACGGTCTGGAACGAACCTTCGGCCAGATCTTCCAGAGTCGAGATGGCCAGTTTATGACGCAGCAGCGACTTCGGCGTCAGGACTATCAATGGCTTGCGCAGCGGGCGAATCACCTGACGACGCAGCAAGTGGTAGATCTGAGCCGGTGTAGTCGGGACGGCAACCTGAATGTTGTGCTCGGCGCACAGCTGCAGGTAACGCTCCAGTCGAGCCGAAGAGTGCTCCGGACCCTGACCTTCATAACCGTGCGGCAGCAGCATGGTCAGACCGCAGAGACGGCCCCACTTGTGCTCGCCACTGGTGATGAACTGGTCGATAACCACTTGGGCACCGTTGGCGAAGTCGCCGAATTGGGCTTCCCAGATCACCAGCGCCTCAGGCGTGGTGGTCGAGTAACCGTATTCGAACGCCAGCACGGCTTCTTCGGACAGGAACGAATCGTACAGGTCGAAACGTGGCTGGCCCTTGTACAGGTTTTGCAGCGGGACGTAGGTACCCGCGTCTTTCTGGTTGTGCAAGACAGCGTGACGGTGCGAGAACGTACCGCGACCGATGTCCTGACCCGTCATGCGAATCGGGTGACCTTCGAACGCCAGGGTCGCGTACGCCATGGTTTCGGCGTAACCCCAGTTGATCGGCAGGCCGCCGGCTTGCATTTTCTGACGGTCTTCGTAGATTTTCGAGACCTGGCGCTGAACCACGAAGCCTTCCGGAATTTCCAGCAGCTTGGCGGACAGTTCCTGCAAGGTTTTCAGATCGAAGCGAGTGTCGTGACGCGCGGTCCAGGCATGGCCCAGATACGGACGCCAGTCCACGAACAACTCTTTGTTCGGCTCTTTGACCAGGCTTTTTACAACATGCAGACCGTTGTCCAGCGCATTGCGGTATTCGTCGACTTTCGCCTGAACACGCTCTGCGTCCAGCACACCGCCCTGAGTCAGACGATCGGCATACAGCTCACGGGTGGTGCGCTGTTTGGTGATCTGCTGATACATGATTGGCTGGGTGCCGCTTGGCTCGTCGGCCTCGTTGTGGCCACGACGACGGTAGCAGACCAGGTCGATCACCACGTCACGCTTGAACT
>NZ_JBIWAM010000045.1:5124-6019 GCF_044760065.1 Pseudomonas sp. NPDC098740
GTCGATGGCCAGCAGGGTCACGAACAACACGGCTTCCGCCTCATCACCATTCACATGGAGGATCGGCGCCTGGATCATCTTCGCAACGTCCGTCGCGTACTCGGTGGAGCGCGAGTCCAGCGGGTTGCTGATGGTGAAACCGACCTGGTTGTTGATCACGATGTGCACGGTGCCGCCGGTCTTGAAACCGCGGGTCTGCGACATCTGGAAGGTTTCCATCACCACACCTTGACCGGCGAATGCCGCGTCACCGTGGATGGAGATCGGCAGAACCTTCTCGCCGGTAGGGTCGTTGCGACGATCCTGACGGGCGCGAACCGAACCCTCAACCACTGGAGATACGATTTCCAGGTGGGACGGGTTGAACGCCATCGCCAGGTGAACTTCACCGCCGGTGGTCATCACGTTGGACGAGAAGCCCTGGTGATACTTGACGTCACCGGAACCCAGCTCGACCTTCTTCTTGCCTTCAAACTCGTCGAACAGCTCGCGCGGGTTCTTGCCGAAGGTGTTGACCAGCACGTTCAGACGACCACGGTGGGCCATGCCGATAACGATTTCCTTGGTGCCGTAGGAACCGGAACGCTGGATCAGCTCGTCGAGCATCGGAATCAGGCTCTCGCCGCCTTCCAGACCGAAACGCTTGGTACCCGGGTATTTGGTACCCAGGTATTTTTCCAGACCTTCGCCGGCGGTGACGCGCTCGAGCAAGTGGCTCTTGATGTCGGCGGAGTACGTTGGACGGCCGCGCACGCTTTCCAGACGCTGCTGGAACCACTGGCGCTGCTCGGAATCGGTGATATGCGTAAATTCAGCGCCGATGGTGCGGCAATATGTCTGCTGCAACGCTTCGTGAATTTCGCGTAGGCTCGCTTCCTCTTTGCCGATGAACAGG
>NZ_JBIWAM010000045.1:6029-11863 GCF_044760065.1 Pseudomonas sp. NPDC098740
GTCAAGCTGGGCTGCCTGGTGGCCTCGCATTCGGTAGGCCTGGATCAATCGCAGCACTTCAACTTGCTTCTTCTCGTGCTCACTGCTCACGCTCCCGGCGGAAACCGGTTGGGCGCGGCGCTGGTTCTTTGCCAGCAAGACGAAATGATCGCGAATTGTGGAGTGCGAAACATCGGTGGCAGTGTTGCCGTCAGCAGGCAACTTCTGGAAGTAGGTGCGCCACTCTTCTGGCACAGCGTTAGGGTCGTGCAGGTAGAGCTCGTAGAGCTCTTCCACATAGGCAGCGTTACTACCGGATAGGTAGGCGCTGTTCCACATGCGCTGCATCACGCTTTCTTGCATGCTTGGTCACCCTCGGTTAGGGGAACACCACCGGCGTCGACACCGAGCACGCTTGCAGAAGTCCGAATGCAGCGACTAAAACAAGCCACTTAGGATCACGCTGATAGTCCGGGTACCAGCCCGGATGCCCCTGCTTGTCTCATTTCTTCAAAATAAGAGCCGCAGCCTTATAAGCTGCTGCTCAGGTTAAGACTACGGCGCCGGTTGAAGCCTGCGCCGCAGCATCTACGGGTACAGCGGTACTACATTTATAACAGCCGGGTTACAGCAGCTGAATCACACGCCGCTTTGCAGCAGCATGTTACGTACGTGACCGATAGCCTTAGTCGGGTTCAGGCCTTTCGGACAGACGTTGACGCAGTTCATGATCCCGCGGCAGCGGAATACGCTGAACGGGTCATCCAGCGAAGCCAGACGCTCGGCAGTCTTGGTGTCGCGGCTGTCTGCCAGGAAGCGATACGCTTGCAGCAGAGCAGCTGGACCCAGGAACTTGTCCGGGTTCCACCAGAAGGACGGGCAAGAGGTCGAGCAGCAAGCGCACAGGATGCACTCGTACAGACCGTCGAGCTTTTCACGCTCTTCAGGGGTCTGCAGACGTTCGATGGCCGGAGCCGGCGTGTCGTTCTGCAGGTATGGCTTAACCTTCTCGTATTGCTTGTAGAAGATGCTCATATCGACGACCAGGTCACGGATAACCGGCAAACCTGGCAGAGGACGAACGATCAGCTTGTTACCTTTTACGACAGCGGACAGCGGCGTGACGCACGCCAGAGCGTTTTTGCCGTTGATGTTCATGCCGTCGGAACCGCAAACACCTTCACGGCAAGAGCGACGATAGGAGAAACCTTCGTCCTGCTCTTTGATCAGGGCCAGCACGTCCAGCACCATGAGGTCTTTACCACCGGTATCGACCGAAAATTCCTGCATGAACGGCGCAGCGTCCTGATCAGGGTTGTAGCGATAAACACTGACTTGCAACATGGCGGCCACCCTTAATAAGTCCGAATCTTAGGTTCAAAAGTCGGAACAGTCTTCGGCGAGAAGTTCACAGCACGCTTGGTTACGCGCTTGTCACCCGGGAAGTACAGGGTGTGGCACAGCCAGTTTTCGTCGTCGCGGTCTTCGTAGTCTTCACGGGCGTGAGCGCCGCGGGACTCTTTGCGGATCTCTGCGGCGATGGCGGTAGCTTCGGCCACTTCCAGCAGGTTCTGCAATTCAAGAGCTTCGATACGAGCGGTGTTGAACGCCTGGCTCTTGTCGTTGATCTTGACGTTGGCGATACGGCCACGCAGATCAGCCAGCTGGGCAATACCCTTCTGCATGTATTCGCCGGTACGGAATACACCGAAGTAATTCTGCATGCAGTTTTGCAGTTCTTTACGCAGGGTGGCGACGTCTTCGCCCTCAGTACGCGAGTTCAGGCCATCGAGACGCGCCAGGGCAGCGTCGATGTCGGACTGGCGAGCGCGGGTGTAGTCGACGCCTTCTTTCAGGGTCTGTTCCAGGAACAGGCCGGCAGCACGACCGAATACCACCAGGTCGAGCAACGAATTACCGCCCAGACGGTTGGCACCGTGAACCGATACGCAGGCCACTTCGCCTACCGCGAACAGACCCGGGATGATCTGGTCAACGCCGTCGGCGTCCTGGGTGATTGCCTGACCATGAATGTTGGTCGGCACGCCGCCCATCATATAGTGGCAGGTTGGAACGACCGGAATCGGCGCCACGGCTGGATCGACGTGGGCGAAGGTCTTGGACAGTTCCATGATGCCTGGCAGACGGCTGTGCAGAACTTCTTCACCGAGGTGATCGAGTTTCAGCATTACGTGGTCGCCATCCGGACCGCAACCGTTGCCGGCGATGATTTCTTTAACCATCGAGCGAGCAACAACGTCACGACCAGCCAGGTCTTTGGCGTTCGGAGCATAACGCTCCATGAAACGCTCGCCGTGCTTGTTGATCAGGTAACCGCCTTCACCGCGGCAGCCTTCAGTCACCAGTACACCGGCGCCGGCGATGCCGGTCGGGTGGAACTGCCACATTTCAATGTCTTGTACCGGCACGCCAGCACGCAGAGCCATGCCGACGCCGTCACCGGTGTTGATCAGGGCATTGGTGGTGGACGAGTAGATACGACCTGCACCGCCAGTCGCCAGTACAGTGGCGTTAGCGCGAACGTAGGAGGTTTCGCCGGTTTCGATGCAGATGACGATCATGCCGACAAAGGCACCATCTTCGTTCTTCACCAGGTCGACACCGTAGTATTCGTTGAGGAATACGGTGCCGGCCTTGAGGTTGGCCTGGTACAGGGTATGCAGCAGTGCGTGACCGGTACGGTCGGCAGCGGCGCAAGTACGGGCAGCCTGGCCACCTTTACCGAAGTCTTTCGACTGACCGCCGAACGGACGCTGATAGATACGGCCTTGTTCGGTACGGGAGAACGGCAAGCCCATGTGCTCGAGCTCGAAAACCGCTTCCGGGCCTACAGAACACATGTATTCGATAGCGTCCTGGTCACCGATATAGTCGGAACCCTTGACGGTATCGTACATGTGCCAGCGCCAGTCATCGTTCGGATCTGCCGAAGCGATGGCGCAAGTGATACCACCCTGGGCAGAAACAGTGTGCGAGCGAGTCGGGAAAACCTTGGTAACTACGGCAGTCTTGTGACCACCCTGTGCCAGTTGCAGAGCAGCGCGCATGCCAGCACCGCCGCCGCCAATAATGATGGCGTCGAACGAAAGCGTATTAACTGTAGTAGACATGAATCAGATACCCCAAAGAATCTGCACACCCCAAACGAAGTACGCGAACATCGCGACGCCGCATACCGCCTGGAAGAGGAAACGTATTGCAGTCGCGGACTTGCCGAACGCCATTGGCGTCAGGTAGTCGGTCGCGATGGTCCACATGCCGACCCAGGCGTGAGCGCCGAGGGCAACGAGGGCCAGGAGACTGAAAATACGCATCCAGTTGCTTGCGAACAGTTCATGCCATTGGGCGTAGCCGATGCCAGGGTTGGCGACGACGTATCCGATCAGGAAGATGAAATAAGCCGCGAGAACGACCGCAGACACACGCTGCGCCATCCAGTCATAGAGGCCCGAACGCGACAGGTTCGTGACGTTAGTTACCATATCCAAACTCCTGCCAGAACGATTACCACCACGGAAACGGCGATAACGATTTTCGAGCCCAGTTTGCCGCCCTCAAGCGACTCGCCGATGCCCATGTCCATCATCAAGTGGCGCACACCGGCAACCAAGTGATACAGCAAGGCGGACAGGATGCCCCATGTCACTAGCTTGGCTAGCGGACTGGTCAGACACGCTTTCACCTGACCGAAGCCTTCTTCCGAGCCGAGCGACTTGTCCAATGCATAAAGCATGATGGCCAGGCTGACAAAGAGGATGATTCCGGAGATTCGGTGAAGAATGGACGTGTAAGCAGTGACTGGGAGTTTGATGGTCCTTAGGTCTAGGTTTACAGGTCGTTGGCTATTCACGGCTTTTTTTCACACTGAAGAGCCCCTAACAATCAGGGCAAAGTTGTTGGGGAGTGCACTGGTCAGGTACCCACCACCCAGGGAGTGCGACCCCCAATAAAGCAGGCCCAAAAGCCCCTGGCGGTCGGAGGCCGAGTATAGACAGTTAGGCTACTAATGACAACGCAATCGCCTTCCCCTAATAGCTCATTGCACAAGTCGTATAAAAGGCGTAAATGGCAGTCAATTTCGAGGAAAAAGTCCGGTTAAAGCCTTCTGGAGCAAGACTTTAGGCAAATTGACATTCGAATTTATCTCACTATAGTGGTGCGGGCCCTGCGTGGGGGGTCTGTCTGATGATTTAAAGCATAAATAGTAGTCCACATGGCTGACAAAAAAGAGCAGTTGATCATCGAGTTCGCAGCCCCCGTCGAGCTGCCCATTTTAACCGGCACCGTTGGTCCCGATGTAATCGATGTTCGGGGCCTGACGGCCACGGGCCGTTTCACCTTTGACCCTGGTTTCATGTCGACAGCTTCCTGCGAGTCGAAGATCACCTATATCGACGGCGACAACGGCATTCTGCTGCACCGCGGCTACCCGATCGAACAGCTGGCTGAAAAGTCGGACTACCTGGAAACCTGCTATCTGCTGCTCAACGGCGAATTGCCGACCGCAGAACAGAAGGCCCAGTTCGTCAGCACCGTGAAGAACCACACCATGGTTCACGAGCAGCTGAAGACCTTCTTCAACGGCTTCCGTCGCGACGCCCACCCAATGGCCGTCATGTGCGGCGTAGTCGGCGCCCTCTCGGCCTTCTACCACGACTCCCTGGACATCAATAACCCGCAGCATCGCGAAATCTCCGCGATCCGTCTGGTTGCCAAGATGCCGACCCTGGCAGCGATGGTTTACAAGTACTCGATGGGGCAACCCATGATGTACCCGCGCAACGACCTGACGTACGCGGAAAACTTCCTGCACATGATGTTCAACACCCCGTGCGAGATCAAACCGATCAGCCCGGTACTCGCCAACGCCATGGACAAGATCTTCATCCTCCATGCCGACCACGAGCAGAACGCATCGACGTCCACCGTACGCCTGGCCGGCTCTTCGGGTGCCAACCCGTTCGCCTGTATCGCCGCCGGCATCGCTGCACTATGGGGCCCTGCCCACGGCGGCGCGAACGAAGCTGTTCTGACCATGCTCGATGAAATTGGCGATGTGTCGAACATCGACAAGTACATCGCCAAGGCCAAGGACAAGAACGATCCGTTCAAACTGATGGGCTTCGGTCACCGGGTTTACAAAAACCGCGACCCACGCGCAACAGTCATGAAGCAGACCTGCGACGAAGTGCTGAAGGAACTGGGCATCACCAACGATCCGCAACTCGAACTGGCCATGCGCCTGGAAGAGATCGCCCTGACCGACCCGTATTTCATCGAACGCTCGCTGTACCCGAACGTCGACTTCTACTCGGGGATCATCCTCAAGGCGATCGGCATTCCAACCAGCATGTTCACCGTGATCTTCGCTTTGGCGCGGACCGTCGGCTGGATCTCCCACTGGAAAGAAATGCTCTCCAGCCCGTACAAGATTGGCCGTCCGCGCCAGTTGTACACCGGCTATGAGTCGCGTGACATCACCAAGCTGGAAGACCGCAAGTAAGACCTGTCTTGCGATAACGTCTTGATCTGTACCGGAAACGGCCTCTATTTATGTAGAGGCCGTTTTTGTTTGTGCGGGTTCAGCGGCCGGAGGGCCGACTGGGTCTTTGGTCGTGTACATATCCGTTGTTTCGGTAACGACCACTTAGGGTTCCGCTCTTACAGCGGGTCACTTTGAAAAGCCCAAAGTAACCAAAGGCTTTTGCCCCTTTCGTTCGGTGCCTCGCCTAGGCTCGGCATGCCCTCGCTCCGGTCCTGCTCCGTGGGCCCGCCGCCATCGGCCATCCATGGCCGGGGGCGGCTAACCCGGCATCCATGCCGGGTTGCCCACT
>NZ_JBIWAM010000046.1:0-2308 GCF_044760065.1 Pseudomonas sp. NPDC098740
GGGAGTAAGCAGACGCTTTTCCCGACAGAAGTCCTGACTCACCTCCAGTGCCGGATTATCAAACTGCCAGACGCGCACGACCTTTGGCGCGACGACGCGACAGGACGGCACGACCGTTTTTGGTAGCCATGCGAGCACGGAAACCGTGGGTACGAGCGCGTTTGATAGTGCTTGGTTGGAAAGTACGTTTCATTGTCGTGTTACCTGGTTCGTCCACAACGGGCCGGAATGGCCCCCGTTTTAAGAGACCGGGGATTCTAGAGAAAGCAAGCCTCTAGGTCAATTTCCAACCAGCGTTTCCTTATAAATAGATCTACAGACGTTTTTCCTGCCGAGCTCCTTGGCTAGATATAGAAATTAAGAAGGAAAGTATTTAAAGCTTTTCTGTAAAGCTTATAAAAGCTAGGGACACGATCATCTGTGGATAACTGCCATCAGCCCTTTAAAGTCGTGATGTACAGAGAATGACAACTACGGTGGAAAACGGTGGTAAGCCTGTGCTGCGCTGTCGGATAAGCTGTGTGTGAAAGAGGTACTTACCCACAGGGTGGTTATCCACCGAGTTTCCCCCCCACTTGTACAACGACCTTAGACCCGGTTATCCACAGAGCTTATGCACAGACCGCTGGTCGTCTTTTTTTCGTATAAATCACTGATTCTTCATGGGAGGTGCACAACCTTCGTGTGGATAAGTCGGGGCTTGGTCGGCTACAATGGCGGCTTGTTTTTGCCTCACCGGCTTTCAACTTAGGGGATATCCGTGTCAGTGGAACTTTGGCAGCAGTGCGTGGAGCTTTTGCGCGATGAGCTGCCTGCCCAACAATTCAACACTTGGATCCGTCCACTACAGGTCGAAGCCGAAGGCGACGAGTTGCGTGTCTACGCACCGAATCGTTTTGTTCTCGACTGGGTCAACGAAAAGTACCTGGGCCGCGTCCTTGAACTGCTGGATGAGCATGGCAATGGCATGGCGCCGGCGCTGTCCTTATTAATAGGCAGCAAACGCAGTTCGGCACCGCGTGCTGCCCCGAATGCTCCGTTGGCCGCCGCTGCTTCACAGGCTCAGGCCGCTCAAGCACCTGTCAGCGCCACGGCGCCAGCCCAGGTAGCCGCTCCGACCAAGCGTGCGACGCAAAAAGTTGCCGAGGTTAATGAAGAGCCATCGCGCGACAGCTTCGACCCGATGGCCGGGGCCAGTTCGCAACAAGCTCCGATTCGCGCCGAACAGCGTACGGTGCAGGTCGAAGGCGCGCTTAAGCACACCAGCTACCTGAACCGTACCTTCACCTTCGAAAACTTCGTCGAGGGCAAGTCCAACCAACTCGCTCGGGCTGCGGCCTGGCAAGTGGCGGACAATCCCAAGCACGGTTACAACCCGCTCTTCCTTTATGGTGGCGTAGGCTTGGGTAAAACCCACTTGATGCACGCTGTGGGTAACCACCTATTAAAGAAGAATCCGAATGCCAAGGTTGTGTACCTGCATTCCGAGCGTTTCGTTGCGGACATGGTCAAGGCCTTGCAGCTGAATGCGATCAACGAGTTCAAGCGCTTCTACCGCTCGGTGGATGCATTGTTGATCGATGACATTCAGTTTTTCGCCCGCAAGGAACGTTCCCAGGAAGAGTTTTTCCACACCTTCAACGCCCTGCTTGAAGGTGGCCAGCAGGTCATTCTCACCAGTGACCGCTACCCGAAAGAAATCGAAGGCCTTGAAGAGCGCCTGAAATCCCGCTTCGGCTGGGGCCTGACGGTAGCCGTCGAGCCGCCGGAACTGGAAACCCGCGTGGCGATCCTGATGAAAAAGGCCGATCAGGCCAAAGTCGATCTACCCCATGACGCGGCGTTCTTCATTGCCCAGCGTATTCGTTCCAACGTCCGTGAGCTGGAAGGCGCGCTCAAACGCGTGATCGCCCACTCGCACTTCATGGGCCGCGATATCACCATCGAGTTGATTCGCGAATCCCTGAAAGATCTGTTGGCACTGCAAGACAAACTGGTCTCTGTGGATAACATTCAGCGCACTGTCGCCGAGTACTACAAGATCAAGATCTCCGACTTGTTGTCCAAACGTCGTTCGCGTTCGGTAGCTCGTCCGCGTCAGGTCGCCATGGCGTTGTCCAAAGAACTGACCAACCACAGCCTGCCGGAAATCGGCGACGTGTTTGGCGGCCGGGACCACACCACTGTTTTGCACGCCTGCCGCAAGATCAACGAACTTAAGGAATCCGACGCGGACATCCGCGAGGACTACAAGAACCTGCTGCGTACACTGACCACTTGATGAACCCCAGCGCAGCTTATGAGGGCA
>NZ_JBIWAM010000046.1:2318-11110 GCF_044760065.1 Pseudomonas sp. NPDC098740
TGAATAAGGCAAGGGACTAGACCATGCATTTCACCATTCAACGCGAAGCCCTGTTGAAACCCCTGCAACTGGTCGCAGGCGTCGTCGAGCGCCGACAGACCTTGCCGGTGCTCTCCAACGTGCTGCTGGTTGTCGAAGGCCAGCAATTGTCGCTGACCGGTACCGACCTGGAAGTCGAGCTGGTCGGTCGTGTACAACTCGAAGAGCCTGCCGATCCAGGTTCCATCACTGTGCCTGCGCGCAAGCTGATGGATATCTGCAAGAGCTTGCCGAACGATGCGCTGATCGACATCAAGGTCGACGAGCAGAAGCTCGTGGTGAAGGCCGGCCGTAGCCGCTTCACCCTGTCGACCCTGCCGGCCAATGACTTCCCGACTGTGGAAGAAGGCCCAGGCTCGTTGACGTGCAGCCTTGAGCAAAGCAAATTGCGCCGTCTGATTGAACGGACCAGCTTTGCCATGGCCCAGCAGGACGTGCGTTACTACCTCAACGGCATGCTGCTGGAAGTCTCGGCGGGCATCATCCGCGCCGTGGCCACCGACGGTCACCGTCTGGCCATGTGCTCGATGCAGGCTGATATCGGTCAGCCGGATCGCCACCAGGTCATCGTGCCACGTAAAGGTATCCTTGAGCTGGCGCGCCTGCTGACTGAGCCGGACGGCATCGTCAGTATCGTACTGGGTCAGCACCACATTCGTGCGACCACTGGCGAGTTCACCTTCACGTCGAAACTGGTCGACGGCAAATTCCCGGACTACGAGCGTGTTCTGCCCAAAGGTGGCGACAAGCTGGTCCTCGGCGATCGTCAGGCCCTGCGTGAAGCCTTCAGCCGTACCGCGATTCTGTCCAACGAGAAGTACCGCGGCATCCGTCTGCAACTGGCCAATGGTCAGCTGAAGATCCAGGCGAACAACCCGGAACAGGAAGAAGCGGAAGAAGAAGTGGGCGTCGAGTACAACGGCGGCAATCTGGAAATCGGCTTCAACGTGAGCTACCTGCTCGACGTGTTGGGCGTCATGACGACTGAGCAGGTTCGTCTGATCCTGTCCGACTCCAACAGCAGTGCGTTGGTGCAAGAGTCTGACAACGACGACTCGGCCTACGTTGTCATGCCGATGCGCCTGTAATCATGCTTAGCAGAAGCTAGATGTCCTTAAGTCGCGTCTCGGTCACCGCGGTGCGCAATCTGCACCCGGTGACCTTCTCCCCCTCCCCCCGAATCAACATTCTTTACGGCGCCAACGGCAGCGGCAAAACCAGTGTTCTGGAAGCCATTCATCTGCTAGGGCTTGCCCGTTCGTTTCGTAGCACCCGCCTGTTACCGGTCATCCAGTACGAGCAGCTCGCCTGTACGGTGTTTGGGCAGGTGGAGTTGGCCGAGGGTGGGCACAGCGCCTTGGGGATATCCCGCGACCGTCAAGGCGAGTTCCAGATTCGCATCGACGGGCAGAACGCTCGCAGCGCGGCGCAACTGGCGGAAATTCTGCCGCTGCAGTTGATCAACCCTGACAGTTTCCGCTTGCTGGAAGGCGCACCGAAGATTCGCCGGCAGTTTCTCGACTGGGGCGTGTTCCACGTGGAACCACGATTCATGTCCACCTGGCAGCGCTTGCAGAAGGCCCTGCGCCAGAGAAACTCTTGGCTGCGGCATGGTACACTTGACGCCGTTTCGCAAGCGGTTTGGGACAGGGAACTGTGCCAGGCCAGCGCTGAAATTGATGAATACCGCCGCGCTTATATCAAAGCCTTGAAACCAGTCTTTGAACAGACCTTGAGCGAACTGGTTGAGCTCGAGGGCTTAACGCTCAGCTATTACCGAGGTTGGGACAAAGACCGAGAGCTGAGTGCAGTGCTCGCCGGGTCCCTTCAGCGGGATCAGCAAATGGGTCATACCCAGGCCGGACCGCAGCGCGCTGATTTGCGTCTTAGATTGGGCGCACACAACGCCGCGGACATCTTGTCTCGCGGTCAGCAGAAGCTGGTGGTCTGTGCATTGCGGATTGCCCAAGGGCACTTGGTTAGCCAGGCCCGACGCGGCCAGTGTATTTATCTGGTGGATGACCTGCCGTCCGAACTGGACGAGCACCACCGCCGCGCGCTTTGCCGCTTGCTGGAAGACTTACGCTGCCAGGTGTTTATAACCTGTGTAGATCACGAATTATTGAGGGAAGGCTGGCAGACGGAAACGCCAGTCGCTCTGTTCCACGTGGAACAGGGCCGTATCACCCAGACCCACGACCATCGGGAGTGAAGGCATTGAGCGAAGAAAATACGAATACCTACGACTCAACGAGCATTAAAGTGCTGAAAGGCCTGGATGCCGTACGCAAACGTCCCGGTATGTACATTGGTGACACCGACGATGGTAGCGGTCTGCACCACATGGTCTTCGAGGTAGTCGACAACTCCATCGATGAAGCGCTCGCTGGCCACTGCGACGACATCAGCATCATCATCCACCCGGACGAATCCATCACCGTTCGCGACAACGGTCGTGGTATCCCGGTAGATGTGCACAAAGAAGAAGGCGTCTCGGCAGCCGAGGTCATCATGACCGTGCTGCACGCTGGTGGTAAATTCGACGACAACTCCTACAAAGTATCCGGCGGCCTGCACGGTGTAGGTGTGTCGGTTGTGAACGCCCTGTCCGAAGAGCTGGTCTTGACCGTTCGCCGCAGCGGCAAAATCTGGGAACAGACCTATATTCACGGTGTTCCAAAAGAACCGATGAAAATCGTCGGTGAAAGCGAAACCACCGGCACCCAGATTCACTTCAAACCGTCCGACCTGACGTTCAAGAACATCCACTTCAGCTGGGACATCCTGGCTAAGCGGATTCGTGAACTGTCCTTCCTCAACTCCGGTGTCGGCATCGTCCTCAAGGATGAGCGCAGTGGTAAGGAAGAGCTGTTCAAGTACGAAGGTGGCCTGCGTGCATTCGTTGAATACCTGAACACCAACAAGACCCCGGTCAACCAGGTGTTCCACTTCAACATCCAGCGTGAAGACGGCATCGGCGTGGAAATCGCCTTGCAGTGGAACGACAGCTTCAACGAGAACCTGTTGTGCTTCACCAACAACATTCCACAGCGCGATGGCGGTACTCACCTGGTGGGTTTCCGTTCCGCACTGACGCGTAACCTGAACACCTACATCGAAGCCGAAGGTCTGGCGAAGAAGCACAAAGTCGCGACCACCGGTGACGATGCCCGTGAAGGCCTGACCGCGATTATCTCGGTAAAAGTGCCGGATCCGAAGTTCAGCTCCCAGACCAAAGACAAGCTGGTTTCTTCCGAAGTGAAGACCGCGGTCGAACAGGAAATGGGCAAGTACTTCTCCGACTTCCTACTGGAAAACCCGAACGAAGCCAAACTGGTCGTCGGCAAGATGATCGATGCGGCTCGCGCTCGTGAAGCGGCGCGTAAAGCCCGTGAGATGACCCGTCGTAAAGGCGCGCTGGATATCGCCGGCCTGCCGGGCAAACTGGCTGACTGCCAGGAAAAAGACCCTGCCCTTTCCGAACTGTACCTCGTGGAAGGTGACTCTGCTGGCGGCTCCGCCAAGCAGGGACGCAACCGTCGGACCCAAGCCATCCTGCCTCTCAAGGGCAAGATCCTGAACGTCGAGAAGGCGCGCTTCGACAAGATGATCTCTTCGCAAGAAGTGGGCACCTTGATCACCGCGCTGGGCTGTGGCATTGGCCGCGATGAATACAACATCGCGAAGCTGCGTTACCACAACATCATCATCATGACCGATGCTGACGTCGACGGTTCGCACATCCGTACCCTGCTGCTGACCTTCTTCTTCCGTCAGTTGCCGGAGCTGATCGAGCGCGGCTACATCTACATCGCCCAGCCGCCGCTGTACAAGGTCAAGAAAGGCAAGCAAGAGCAATACATCAAAGACGACGACGCCATGGAAGAGTACATGACGCAGTCGGCCCTGGAAGATGCGAGCCTGCACCTGAACGAGGAAGCCCCGGGTATTTCCGGCCCCGCCCTCGAGCGTCTGGTGAATGATTTCCGTCTGGTAATGAAAACGCTCAAACGTCTGTCGCGCCTGTATCCACAGGAGCTGACCGAGCACTTCATCTACCTGCCAGCCGTTAGCCTGGAGCAATTGTCCGATCACGCAGCGATGCAGGATTGGATGGCCCAGTACGAAGTTCGCCTGCGCACCGTCGAGAAGTCCGGCCTGGTTTACAAAGCCAGCCTGCGTGAAGACCGTGAACGTAACGTCTGGCTGCCTGAGGTCGAACTGATCTCCCACGGCTTGTCGAACTACGTCACCTTCAACCGCGACTTCTTCGGCAGCAACGATTACAAGACTGTTGTTTCACTGGGCGCT
Organism: Pseudomonas sp. NPDC098740; assembly: GCF_044760065.1. Taxonomy (NCBI): domain Bacteria; kingdom Pseudomonadati; phylum Pseudomonadota; class Gammaproteobacteria; order Pseudomonadales; family Pseudomonadaceae; genus Pseudomonas; species Pseudomonas sp. NPDC098740. The sequence goes on from NZ_JBIWAM010000046.1 coordinate 6,669, forward strand.
CAACTGAGCACCTTGCTGGACGACGGCGCGTATATCCAGCGTGGCGAGCGCAAGAAGCCGGTCACCGAGTTCAAGGAAGCCCTTGAATGGCTGATGGCCGAAAGCACCAAGCGTCACACCATCCAGCGATACAAAGGTCTGGGCGAAATGAACCCGGATCAGCTGTGGGAAACCACCATGGACCCAAGCCAGCGCCGGATGCTCAAAGTGACCATCGAAGACGCCATTGGCGCGGACCAGATCTTCAACACCCTGATGGGTGATGCGGTCGAGCCTCGTCGTGACTTCATCGAAAGCAACGCCTTGGCGGTTTCCAACCTGGACTTCTGATCCAGCTAACCTGCCAAACGAAAAAGGCCAACGCTCAAGCGTTGGCCTTTTTTACTGTCTGAAAGGTGCGTCCGTTTACTCGGTCATTGCTGCCACGCTCTCCAACGAAGATTGAAACACCTGAACCGAAGACATAAAAAAACCGGCTATATCAGCCGGTTTTTTTACGTCCGAAAAAAACTTATGCACCTTTTTCGGTTTTTTATTGGTTTATAAAATATGTATATAAATCATAAGCCTACAAACTAAATCCGACGCATTTCAACAAAACGGTACACAGGTTATCCACAAAATCTCAGATAGCCATTTGATCGGTAGCCGTCGGGGCTTGCGGGGCGGCTGGCAGCGAACCCATTTCACGTTGCATCTGCTCGTTCCAGGCCTGGACCCGATCATTGAGCTCGGCAACCGCACGCGGCCCGCTACCCTCTGCATACATGGGCGCGCCGATGATCACGGTAATAACGCCCTGCTTCTTCGCCCAACCGGTTTTCGGCCAGAACTTGCCAGCATTGTGCGCAATCGGCAGGACTGGAAGCGCGGCGTTGACCGCCAACGCGGTGCCACCGCGTGAGAACTTGCCGATGGTGCCATACGGAACTCGCGTCCCTTCGGGGAAGATCAGCACCCAGACGCCATCCTTCAGCAGTTCATCGCCTTTCTTCGCCACATGCTTGAGCGCGGCTTTTGGATTGTCGCGGTCGATGGCGATTGGTCGCAGCATGGCCATGGCCCAGCCGAAGAACGGTACAAACAGCAATGAGCGCTTGAGTACCTGGCTCAACGGCTCGAAGTAAGCGGAGAGAAAGAAAGTTTCCCAGGTGCTCTGGTGGTTCGACTGAATCACGCAGGGCTGGTCGGGCACGTTCTCGGCGCCCTTCACTTCGTAGCTGATACCCAGAAAGACTTTGCTCAACCACAACGCGCAGCGGCACCAGTACACATTGATGAAGCGATACCGCGCCTTGAACGGCAGAAAAGGCGCGATAAAAAAGCTCAGGCTGCACCAGAGCAAGGAACTGGTGCCCAGCAGCAGGTAAAAGAGGAAGGATCTGATGGCCTGCAGTATCGACATGGCGACATTTACCGTTGCGGGCACTGCCCGCCTATTTAAAGCGCACTTCCCTTTCATCCTTGGACAGGAATATCAGAAGCGCAGGACTTATTTAAGTGCAGTTGTGCACAAGTTCTGCGGCAATCGCCGCCAGATCGTCAAAAATCAAGGTGCCTACCGGTAGGGTCTTGCCCAAAGTCTTTTCGCCTTTCCCGGTCTTTACCAAAACTGGCTGAGAATCGACGGCTTTGGCGGCCTCCAGGTCACCAAGGGTATCGCCGACGAACCAAAGATTGGTCAGCGATACGTTGTAATGCGCGGCGATGGTTTTCAACATCCCGGGTTTTGGTTTGCGGCAATCGCAGCCATCGTCCGGCCCGTGCGGGCAATAGACGATCAGCCCGACTTCACCGCCCTGCTCCGCCACCCGCTCGCGCAAGCGCTCGTGCATGGCGTCCAGGGTGGCGATGTCGTAATAGCCGCGAGCGATGCCCGACTGGTTGGTAGCCACCGCTACCGTCCAGCCGGCCTTGCTCAACTGCGCAATGGCTTCGATCGAACCCGGGAGCGGAATCCACTCCTCCACCGACTTGATGTAAGCGTCGGAGTCGTAATTGATCACCCCGTCTCGATCGAGAATCAGCAGTTTCAAACAGTCTTACCCCAGCAACGAAATATCGGCGACGCCGAGGAACAGCCCACGCAGACGCGACAGCAACGCATAACGGTTGGCGCGGACCTTGGCATCTTCAGCGTTGACCATTACGGCTTCGAAGAACGCATCCACCGGCTCGCGCAAGGCAGCCAGACGTGCCAGCGATTCGCTGTACTGACGCGCCGCAGCCATCGGCTGGACAGCCTGGTCAGCCTGCTGGATCGCCGAGTACAGGGAGAACTCGTTGGCGTTATCGAAGTACTTGGCTTCCACGACCGAAGGAACAGAGCCTTCTACCTTGCTCAGCAAGTTGGAAACGCGCTTGTTCACCGCGGCCAGGGCAGCGGCTTCCGGCAATTTGCGGAAAGCTTCTACCGCTTGTACGCGCTGATCGAAGTCCAGCGCCGAACCCGGTTTCAGGGCACGCACTGACAGGTAAGTCCCGACATCCACGCCTTCGTCTTCGTAACGGGCACGCAGGCGGTCGAAGATGAACTCCAGCACCGAGTCGTTCAGGCCGGCAGCCTTGACCTTGGTACCGAATGCATTCACGGCGAAAGCCACGGCATCGTTCAAGTCGAGGTCGAGCTTCTTGTCGATCAGGATCCGCAACACACCCAGCGCAGCACGGCGCAAGGCGTACGGGTCTTTGCTACCGGTTGGCAGCATGCCGATGCCGAAAATACCCACCAGTGTGTCGAGCTTGTCAGCGATGGCCACGGCCGCACCGGTCAGGGTGGTCGGCAGTTCCGCACCAGCACCGCGCGGCATGTACTGCTCGTTCAGCGCCAGAGCGACTTCTTCCGGCTCGCCGTCGTTGAGGGCGTAGTAGTAACCGGCGACACCTTGCATCTCCGGGAACTCACCGACCATCTCGGTCGCCAGGTCGCACTTGGACAGCAGGCCTGCACGGGAAGCCCATGCGGCGTTGCCGCCAATGCGTTGGGCGATGAACGCAGCGAGTTTGGAAACGCGCTCAGCCTTGTCGTAGACGCTGCCGAGTTTTTCCTGGAACACCACGTTCTGCAGACGCAGATTGAAATCTTCGAGTTTCTGCTTCTTGTCTTGCTTGAAGAAGAACTCGGCGTCGGTCAGGCGTGGACGAACCACTTTCTCGTTACCGGCGATGATCTGCTGTGGGTCTTTGCTTTCAATGTTGGCCACGGTGATGAAGCGTGGCAGCAACTTGCCGTCGGCATCCAACAGGCAGAAGTACTTCTGGTTGTCCTGCATGGTGGTGATCAGGGCTTCTTGCGGCACGTCGAGGAAACGCTCTTCGAACGAGCACACCAGCGGCACCGGCCATTCAACCAGCGCGGTCACTTCGTCGAGCAGCGCTGGCGGAACGATTGCAGTACCTTCCTGCATCGTTGCCAGCTCTTCGACGCGTTTGCTGATCAGTTCGCGACGCTCATTGGCATCGGCCAATACATAAGCGGCACGCAGGTCGGTCAGGTAGTTGGCCGGCGAGGTGATGCGCACGCTTTCCGGGTGATGGAAGCGGTGACCACGGGAATCGCGACCAGCCTTCTGGGCGAGGATGGTGCAATCGATGACCTGGTCACCGAGCAGCATCACCAGCCACTGGGTCGGACGAACGAATTCTTCCTTGCGAGCACCCCAGCGCATGCGCTTGGGAATCGGCAGGTCGTTCAGGGAATCTTCGACGATGGTTGGCAGCAGGCTCGCGGTCGGTTTGCCGGCGATGCTTTGGCTGTAACGCAGTTTCGGGCCGCTTTGATCGATTTCGCTCAGGTCGACGCCGCACTTCTTGGCGAAGCCCAATGCCGCTTGAGTCGGGTTGCCTTCGGCATCGAACGCGGCCTGACGTGGCGGGCCATCGAGGTTGATGCTGCGATCCGGCTGCTGAGTCGACAGCGAAGTGATCAGCACAGCCAGACGACGTGGCGCGGCGTAGACGGTTTTGGTTTCGTAGTTCAGGCCTGCGGCTTGCAGGCCCTTGTCGATACCGGCCAGAAACGCATCGGCCAGGGTGTTCAGGGCTTTGGGTGGCAGTTCTTCGGTGCCCAGTTCAACCAGAAAATCTTGAGCACTCATTGTGCAGCCTCCAGCTTAGCCAACACTTCATCACGCAGGTCCGGGGTCGCCATCGGGAAGCCCAGCTTGGCGCGAGCCAGCAGGTAGGCTTGCGCAACGGAACGCGCCAGGGTGCGCACACGCAGAATGTATTGCTGACGCGCGGTCACCGAGATCGCCCGGCGCGCATCCAGCAGGTTGAAGGTGTGGGAGGCCTTCAACACCATTTCGTAGCTCGGCAACGGCAGCGGCTGGTCGAGTTCGATCAGGCGCTTGGCTTCGCTTTCGTAGAAATCGAACAGCTCGAACAGCTTCTCGACGTTGGCGTGTTCGAAGTTGTAGGTCGACTGCTCCACTTCGTTCTGG
>NZ_JBIWAM010000047.1:0-547 GCF_044760065.1 Pseudomonas sp. NPDC098740
GTCACATCGAGCTTGTCGATGCGGCCCTTGATAATTTCACTTATTTCGGAAGGATTGAGTTGCTGCATTGCTCTGCTGCCCCTTCAAACTCAAGATTTCAATGCTTCGGCAAGGTTCGCGAGTTTGCCGCGAACCGAGCCATCGATTACCAGGTCGCCGGCGCGGATGACAATGCCCCCAATAAGGGATTTGTCTTCCTCGACTTGCAGGCGCACTTCCCGGTTGAGTCGTGCACTGAGAACCTTGGCGAGTTTGTCTTGCTGTTCTTGGTTCAATGCAAAAGCACTGGTGACTTCAACGTCTACCGATTTCTCTTGTTCGGCCTTGTACAGGTCAAACAGAGCGGCGATCTCCGGCAACAGCGGGAGACGGTCGTTTTCGGCAACGACGTTAATGAAGTTCTGTGCCTTCACATCAAACTTGTCGCCGCACACGTCAATAAACGTGGCGGCCTTGTCTGCGCTCGTCAGTCGCGGGGCCTTGAGCACGCGCTGCATGGTGTCGTCTTGCGACACTGCTGCAGCCAGGCCGAGCATGGCTGTCCAAG
>NZ_JBIWAM010000047.1:557-10968 GCF_044760065.1 Pseudomonas sp. NPDC098740
ATAAGAGTAAGGTCGGGCCAACGAGGTCAATTCTGCCATGATCGCCCTCGCTTAAATTTCAGCAGCCAGTTTGTTTACCAGCTCCGCGTGCGCGTTTTGATCGATTGTGGCACCCAGGATCTTCTCGGCGCCGCCAACGGCCAGAGCACCCAATTGGGCACGCAGCGCGTCTTTGACACTGTTCAGTTCCTGCTCGATCTCGGCCTGAGCCTGAACCTTCACACGGTCAGCGTCGATACGGGCTTTTTCAACAGCCTCTTCGACGATCTGGTTACCGCGTTTCTTGGCTTGCTCAATGATTTCGGCTGCCTGAGCTTTTGCTTCGCGCAGTTGTTGACCCGCTTTATCTTGGGCCAACTCCAGGTCGCGAGCTGCTCGGGCGGCAGCGTCCAGTCCATCCGCGATCTTCTTCTGACGTTCGTGCAAAGCCGCGATGACCGGAGGCCACACGAACTTCATGCAAAACAGTACAAAAATGAAGAACGCAACGGACTGGCCAATCAGGGTTGCATTAATGTTCACGCCAACACCTCGCTCGTTCGTTGCACATCACACCAATTACTCGAAGGTTCGAGTAATTAGCCAGCGAGTTGACCAACGAATGGGTTCGCGAAGGTGAAGAACAGAGCGATACCAACACCGATCATGGTTACGGCGTCGAGCAGACCGGCAACGATGAACATTTTGACTTGCAGCATTGGAACCATCTCTGGCTGACGCGCTGCGCCTTCCAGGAACTTGCCACCCAACAGGCCGAAACCAATTGCGGTACCCAGTGCGCCCAGGCCGATCAACAGTGCAACAGCGATAGCGGTTAGACCAACTACAGTTTCCATCTTTCCTCCCGACTTTTACGTCGTATGGTTTAGGTTTTTTAGATTTTAAAGCGGTAAAACAAATCGTTTCATAGCCCTGTTCGGGCACCCACTCGTTTGACCGAGTGGGACATCAGACTAGTCGAGACTGGTCTTAATGGTTCTCTTCGTGCGCCATCGACAGGTAAACGATGGTCAGCATCATGAAGATAAACGCCTGCAGGGTGATGATCAGGATGTGGAACACAGCCCACGCCCACTGCAGAACTACGCCCAGGCCGCTAAGCCAGAGCAGACCACTGCCGAACATCACAGCGATCAGAATGAAGACCAGTTCGCCGGCGTACATGTTGCCGAACAGACGCAGTGCCAAGGAGATTGGCTTGGCGATCAGTGTCACGAACTCCAGCAGGAAGTTCACCGGGATCAGCAGGGCTTGAAGAAAGATGTTCTTGCTGCCGAACGGGTGCAGGGTCAGTTCGCCGATGAAGCCGCCGATGCCCTTGACCTTGATGCTGTAGAAAATGATCAACGCGAACACCGACAGGGCCATGCCCAGGGTAGCGTTCGGGTCAGTGGTCGATACAGCACGGAACGGAATGTGCGAATCGCCAGTGATCAAGATGGCCAGCTGAGGAATCCAGTCGACCGGGATCAGGTCGACGGCGTTCATCAGGAAGACCCAGACGAAGATAGTCAGTGCCAGCGGTGCAATCACCGGGCTACGGCCATGGAAGCTGTCTTTCACGCTGCCATCGACGAATTCGACCAATACTTCAACGAAGTTCTGCAAAGCACCAGGCTGACCGGAAGTCGCCTTCTTTGCCGCCATGCGGAAAAGAAGAACGAAGATCAGACCCAACGCGACCGACCAGCCGAGAGTATCGACGTGGAAAGCCCAGAAGCCCATTTCTTTGGCTTCTGCTGCGGTGTGGGCAAAACCCCACCCGCCAGTTGGGTGCTGACCGAAGGTCAGGTTCTGCAAGTGGTGCTGGATATAGCCCGAAGCGGTTGTCTCTGCCATGGTTGCCTCAAACGCCCTAAGGTCTCGAAAGTCTTGTTCTCATCAGCAGGGGCGCGAACCAGCTGACCAGTTGGGTCAACACGAAGACGCCGAATACAGCTAGCGGCGCCAATGGCTTCACACCTGCAAACGTCAATGCAAAGAGCACTGCCGTCAAAATTAGTTTGCCCGCCTCGCCGGCATAAAAAGACCGGACGATGGCTTGAGCTGCTCGGGCGCCGGAAAACCGAAATGCCCTGTGAGCGAAATAAACATTGGGTAGCAAGGCTATCAGGCCTCCGCAGAGTCCTGAGTACCCGGCTACGACTCCATGCCAGTACCAGAGCGCCAAAGCGGCCAGTACCAAAACGACAAATTGAGCCAGTAAGACTGGAAAAACTGCCAGGCGATGGAACGGCAAGCGGTTTGGCGTGCGGCTCTCCATCGTTTTTGCTCCCCAATGATCGGCTGCCAGAATTCAATAACTTGGCATAATTTGTGCCGACAAAATGCGCGCAGAGTATAGGGGCGGTTCTGCCCCTATTCAACTGTCAGGTAGTGATTTCCGACTGCACGCTACATGAGGAAATGTTTCAACGAATGTGTGCAAGCACACCTTGAAGCTCATCGAGGGAGTTGTAACCGATCACCAACTGCCCCTTCCCCTTTTTACCGTGGCGGATCTGCACCGCAGAGCCTAGGCGCTCAGCCAGACGCTGTTCGAGTCGAGCAATATCCGGGTCCGGCTTTACCGGTTCAGCAGGTTCCTGTTTACCACTCAACCACTGGCGAACCAGTGCTTCAGTCTGGCGTACAGTCAGCCCCCGTGCGACAACGTGTCGCGCCCCTTCAACCTGTTGATTTTCCGGTAAACCGAGCAAAGCACGTGCATGACCCATTTCCAGGTCGCCGTGGGACAGCATGGTTTTGATGACTTCCGGCAACGCGATCAAGCGTAGCAGGTTGGCCACGGTCACGCGGGATTTGCCCACCGCTTCGGCCACTTGTTGCTGCGTCAGCTGGAATTCCTGCTGCAAACGCTGCAAAGCCACCGCTTCTTCGATCGGATTGAGGTCTTCGCGCTGGATGTTCTCGATCAGCGCCATGGCGATCGCGGTTTCATCCGGTACATCGCGAACCATTGCCGGGATGGTTTCCTGACCAGCCTGCTGACTGGCGCGCCAACGGCGTTCGCCGGCGATGATTTCGAATCGGCCGCTGCCGATCGGCCGAACCACGATCGGCTGCATCACGCCCTGAGCCTTGATCGACTGCGCCAGCTCTTCCAGCGCCTGTGGGTCCATGTCCCGACGCGGCTGGTACTTGCCGCGCTGGATCAGGTCGAGGGGCAGGTGCTGCAGCTCACGCTGATCTGCCTGCACCGCTTGTTCTTCCAGCGAGCTGACAGTCGGACCACTCAGCAGTGCATCCAGTCCACGTCCGAGACCTCGTTTCTTGACGGCCATGGGGATTCCTTAAGTTGCCTGAGCAGCGGCAGTGCGTGAGTTTTTGCGTTGACGACGAACCATCTCGCCCGCCAATGCCAGATAGGCAATGGCACCCCGCGATGATTTGTCGTACGCCAGCGCCGGCATGCCATAGCTTGGTGCTTCGGCCAGGCGGATGTTGCGCGGAATCACCGTGTCGTAGAGCTGCTCGCCGAAGTGTTCCTTGAGCTGCGCCGAAACATCGTTCATCAGGCTCAGGCGCGGGTCATACATGGTCCGCAACAGGCCTTCGACTTTCAGGTTCGGGTTCAACAACTCAGCGATGCGCTTGATGTTATCCACAAGGTCGCTCAAGCCTTCGAGCGCGAAGTACTCGCACTGCATGGGGATAATCACCCCGTCAGCCGCAACCAGCGCGTTAAGCGTGAGCATCGACAACGACGGCGGACAGTCGATCAAAATGTAATCGTAGTTTTCACGGATCGGCGCCAACGCGCTGCGCAGGCGGCTTTCCTTCATCTGCATTTCCAGCAGAACCACTTCCGCCGCGGTCAGGTCGCGGTTGGCCGGCAGCAGTTGGTAACCACCGTGTTCGGAATAGTGCATGGCCTGGGCCAGATCGCATTCGCCGATCAGCAGGTCGTAGACCGAGTTTTCCAGGCCGTGTTTATCCACACCGCTACCCATGGTGGCGTTGCCCTGTGGATCGAGATCGATCAACAGCACCCGACGCTTGGTAGCGACCAGGGAAGCTGCGAGGTTGATACAGGTGGTGGTCTTGCCCACACCACCCTTTTGGTTCGCTATCGCGAATACCTTAGCCATTCTTGCTTGTGTTCCCAATCATGCCGTGCGGCGCAGTATCAGCAGATGGCGTTGGCCTTGGCAACCGGGTACGGCCAGGGCGTGTTCGCTATCGAGGTGGAAGTCTGCCGGCAATGCTACCAGCTCATCGGCGGGATGAACGCCCTTCATTGCCAGCCAACGTGTTTCGGTGTCACCGAGGTGGCGAGTCCAGTTGCTGAAATTCTCCATGCTGCTGAACGCCCGGGAGATGATCCCGTCGAATGGCTGATCAGGCTGAAAAGCTTCGACGCGACTGTGGATAACTTGCAGGTTATCCAGTTTGAGTTCGAGTTTGACCTGGGTCAGGAAGCGGGTTTTCTTGCCGTTGCTGTCCAGGCAAGTCACTTGGGACTCTGGAAACAGGATGGCCAACGGAATACCCGGCATGCCACCACCGCTGCCAACGTCCAGCCAGCGGCCGTTTTCGACGAACGACATCACGCTCAAACTATCGAGCAAGTGACGGGAAACCATTTCATCCGGATCGCGTACGGCAGTCAGGTTGTAAGCCTTGTTCCATTTTATCAACAGGGCCAGATACCCCAGCAGCTGGGCATGCTGGGTTTCTGTCAGCGTGACACCGAGCTGGCGAGCACCTGTGGATAACTCTTCTGCGTGTTGCGAGGTGACCAACGAACTCAAGCGCTTTGCTCCAACTGACGGCCCGCGCCGCGTTTTTTCAAATGAATCATCAACAGCGAAATCGCTGCCGGCGTCACACCCGGGATACGCGACGCCTGGCCCAAGGTCTCTGGACGGGTCGCACCGAGCTTGCTCTGGATCTCTTTGGAGAGACCGGAAATATTCGTGTAATCGATATCCACAGGCAGTTTTGTGTCTTCGCTGGCCCGCAGCCGTGCGATTTCATCCTGCTGACGATCGATGTAACCGGCGTATTTGGTCTTGATTTCGACCTGCTCGGCGACTTGAGGATCTTCTGCACCGCCACCGGTCACGGCGATCAGACCAGCGTAGTCGATTTCCGGGCGGCTCAGCAGGTTGAGCAAGTTGTATTCGTGGGTCAGCGGCGTGCCGAATTTCTCGGAAATCGCATCACCTTGCTCGGTGCCCGGGCGAACCCAGGTACTTTTCAGGCGTTGCTCTTCCAGCGTGATGCTTTCGCGTTTGGTGCAGAACGCAGCCCAACGTGCGTCGTCCACCAGTCCCAGTTCGCGACCTTTTTCGGTCAAGCGCAGGTCGGCGTTGTCTTCGCGCAGGATCAGACGGTATTCGGCACGGGACGTGAACATCCGATACGGTTCCTGGGTACCCAGAGTAATCAGGTCGTCGACCAACACTCCGATGTATGCCTCGTCGCGACGCGGGCACCAGGCATCTTTGCCCTGAGCACGCAGTGCGGCGTTGGCCCCGGCCAGCAAACCCTGGGCGCCGGCTTCTTCGTAACCGGTGGTGCCGTTGATTTGCCCGGCGAAGAACAGACCGCCAATGACTTTGGTTTCCAGGTTGTACTTCAGGTCACGCGGGTCGAAGTAGTCGTACTCGATGGCGTAACCCGGACGAACGATGTGCGCGTTTTCCATGCCGCGGATCGATTGCACGATCTGCAGTTGCACGTCGAACGGCAGGGATGTGGATATCCCGTTCGGGTACAGCTCGTTGGTCGTCAGGCCTTCCGGTTCGATGAAGACCTGATGGCTTTCCTTGTCGGCAAAGCGATGGATCTTGTCTTCGATCGACGGGCAGTAACGCGGGCCGATACCTTCGATCACACCGGAATACATCGGCGAACGATCAAGGTTGGCGGCAATGATTTCGTGGGTGCGGGCGTTGGTGTGGGTAATCCAGCAGCTGACCTGTTTCGGGTGCTGCTCTTTGGAACCCATGAATGACATCACCGGGATCGGTGTATCGCCGGCTTGCTCGGTCATCACCGAGAAATCCACAGAACGACCGTCAATACGCGGTGGAGTGCCGGTTTTCAGGCGACCAACGCGCAGTGGCAATTCGCGTAAACGGTGAGCCAGGGCGATCGATGGCGGATCACCGGCACGGCCACCGGAAAAATTCTGCATTCCGATGTGGATAAGTCCACCGAGGAAGGTGCCAGTAGTCAACACCACGGAATCCGCGAAGAAACGCAGGCCCATTTGGGTGACAACACCGCGCACTTGTTCCTGCTCGACGATCAGGTCGTCAGCAGCCTGTTGAAATATCCACAGGTTCGGCTGGTTTTCTAGGATTTCGCGGACAGCGGCCTTGTACAGAACCCGATCAGCCTGAGCGCGGGTTGCACGCACGGCCGGGCCTTTGCGGCTGTTCAATACGCGAAATTGAATACCGCCTTTATCGGTAGCCATGGCCATCGCGCCGCCGAGGGCATCGATTTCCTTGACCAGATGGCTTTTGCCGATCCCACCGATAGCGGGGTTGCAACTCATGGCACCGAGGGTTTCCACGTTATGCGTCAGCAACAGGGTTTTTGCACCCATACGTGCTGAGGCCAGTGCTGCCTCGGTACCGGCATGACCGCCGCCGATGACGATCACTTCAAAACGGGAAGGGAAATCCACCACGCACCTCGTGCCTGCTTCAGTTAGGTAATCCGGAATAGGTTGATCTCAGGTTTTTGGACCTGGTCGGCAAGTATAGGGACTTCGCCCTTCCTAAAGAACCCTTTGCACAAAATTTAACCAGCTGTGGAGAAGTCGCGGTTATAGAAATTAAAAAGAGAGAAATTTATTAAATCTTTGTTTTTATGTTTATTTCTACTGAGGCACATTTCTGTGGATAGATCTCTACAGGCCTTTATATTCAATATGTACAGAGATTCAAAACCCTGTGGTCATGTGGCAAGGAGGCCCTTGGATAACCGGTTTAAGCCTGTGGATGAAAGAGGTGCTTATCCACAGGGGCAGTTATCTTCAGTTTTGAGGCCCTGTTATCAACTGCCCTTAGAGGCAGTTATTCACAGGGCTTAATCCACAGAAAACTGCTGAATAAGCAAATCCAGGGCACGGGAAATCCGCTCAAGCAGAAAGAATCTGCTCAGCACTGGAAAAGAATTCAAGAATAGGAGGGAACAGACAGGCGCGAATGGCCTGTCTGTGGATAACGGGGAGGGCTATTTACCGATACAGAAGCTGGAAAAGATCCGTCCCAGCAGGTCATCGGAGCTGAATGCACCGGTGATTTCACCCAAACAGTGCTGAGCCTGGCGCAAATCTTCAGCCAACAGTTCACCGGCTCCGGCCAAGGTCAACTGCGCACGGCCATGCTCGAGGGAAGCACTGGCATGACGCAACGCGTCAAGATGACGTCTGCGAGCGCTGAAGCTGCTCTCCGAGGTCTGTTCGTAGCCCATGCAGGCCTTGAGGTGGTCGCGCAGCAATTCCAGTCCTTCACCTGCAGATTTGGCGCTCAGGCTAATGGTGACGTGGCCATCCTCGCTGACTTCCAGGGCAATGGCTTCGCCAGTGAGGTCAGCCTTGTTTCGGATCAGCGTGACTTTCGCCGGATCGGGACGGATTTCCAGGAATTCTGGCCATAACGCGAACGGATCAAGTGCCTCAGGAGCAGTAGCATCGACCACCAACAGCACGCGATCAGCCTCGCCGATCGCTTTCAACGCCCGTTCGACGCCGATTTTTTCCACCTGGTCTTCGGTATCTCGCAGACCTGCGGTGTCGACCACGTGCAGCGGCATACCATCGATGTGGATATGTTCACGAAGAATGTCCCGGGTGGTGCCGGCAATCTCGGTGACGATCGCGGCTTCACGACCGGCCAGTGCATTCAACAGGCTGGATTTACCGGCATTCGGCCGGCCGGCGATCACCACGGTCATCCCGTCACGCAGCAAGGCACCCTGCCCGGCTTCCCGTAGTACGGTGGATAACTCGTCACGCACTTTGTCGAGCATGCTCAGTACGTGACCATCGGCGAGGAAGTCGATTTCTTCTTCAGGGAAGTCGATCGCCGCTTCGACATAGATGCGCAGGCCAATCAATTGCTCGGTGAGGTTATGCACACGCTCGGAGAATGCGCCCTGCAAGGAACGCAGGGCATTTCGTGCAGCCTGTGCAGAACTCGCTTCGATCAAGTCAGCGATGGCCTCGGCCTGAGCCAGGTCGAGTTTGTCATTGAGGAACGCGCGCTCGCTGAATTCACCCGGCCGGGCCAACCGACAGCCCAGTTCCAGGCAACGCTTGAGCAGCATATCCAGAACTATCGGACCGCCATGGCCCTGGAGTTCCAGCACATCTTCACCGGTGAATGAGTTCGGGCCGGGAAAATACAGGGCAATGCCTTGATCCAGCACCTCATCGTTTTCACTGAGAAACGGGCCGTAGTGGGCGAATCGCGGCTTGAGTTCACGACCGCTGAAGGCCTTGGCCGCAACACTCGCCAGCGGCCCGGAAATACGGACGATGCCAACACCACCGCGACCTTGAGCGGTGGCGACGGCTGCGATGGTTTCACGAGGAACGCTCATAAACCGGTATCCAGACAAAAGTGACAGATAGCAAAACGCCCCACTAGGGGGCGTTTTGAGTGGTTATTCACAGTGTAAATCAGGCAGCTGCTTTAGTAGCCGCTTCGACTTTACGAGTGATGTACCACTGTTGGGCGATCGACAAAACGTTGTTCACTACCCAGTACAGAACCAGACCAGCCGGGAACCACAGGAAGAAGAAGGTGAAGATGATAGGCATCAGCTTCATCACCTTGGCCTGCATCGGATCCGGAGGCGTCGGGTTCAATTGCTGCTGGATGAACATGGTTACACCCATGATGATCGGCAGAATGAAGAACGGATCCTTGATCGACAGGTCAGTAATCCACAGCATGAACGGCGCTTGGCGCATTTCAACGCTTTCCAGCAGAACCCAGTACAGCGAAAGGAAAACCGGCATCTGCACGAGGATTGGCAAGCAACCACCCAGCGGATTGATCTTCTCTTTCTTGTACAGCTCCATCATGGCTTGCGACATTTTCTGCCGGTCGTCGCCATGTTGCTCTTTCAGCGCGGCCAGTTTCGGTGCCACTGCACGCATGCGCGCCATGGATTTGTAGCTGGCAGCCGACAGCGGGAAGAAAATCCCTTTGATCAGCATGGTCAGGAAGATGATCGACCAGCCCCAGTTACCGACGATCGCGTGGATGTGTCCCAGCAACCAGAAGATTGGTTGGGCGATGAACCAAAGAATGCCGTAATCGACGGTCAGTTCCAGACCTGGGGACAACTCTTTCAGCACGGCCTGGCTTTTCGGACCAGCGTACAGAACGGCGCTGGTTTCGGCTTTTGCACCTGGCGCAACGCTCATTGCCGGGCCGGTATAACCGATGATGTAGTTGCCCTTGCTGTCTTTACGGGTCTGGACGACGTTGTTTTCGCCCTTGGCCGGAATCCATGCGGTGACGAAGTAGTGTTGCAACCAGGCAACCCAACCACCACTGACCGTTTCCTTCAACTGCGCCTTGTCCATGTCCTTCATGGACACTTTCTTGTACGGCTCGTTACTTGTCCACAGGGCAGCGCCCAGGTAAGTCGCGGTACCGGTGGCGGTGGTTGAGGAAGGATCGCCGCTGGCGTCACGCTTCAGTTGCGCGAACATCGCACCGGACCAGGGCTGTGCGCTCTGGTTGTCGATCAGGTAGGAAACGGTTACGTCATACAGCCCACGTTTCAGGGTGAAACGCTTGATGTAGTTGACGCCGTCCTTGCTGAACTTCAGGTCTGCGACCAATTGGTCCTGACCGTCAGCCAGTTGGTAAATCTTCTTCTCCGAGGAGTAAACCGGACGACCGGCAGGACTGGCGTCCGGACCGTTGGTGCCGATCAAACCGCTTTGAGCCAGATAAGTCCGCTCGTTGCCGTTATCGAACAACTGGAATGGAATTTCCGGATGGTCCTGGCGACGTGGATACAGCGGCAGCGTCAACTGGGCAACATCGCCACCTTGTGGATCGATTGCCAGGTTGAGCACATCCGTTTTGATCTGGATGAGGTCTTTGCTTGCAGCTACTGGTGTTTCAGCAGGGGCAGTTGCACTGGTATCGCTTGCGGCGCGTGGAATGTCGTCACTGACAGAAGCATTATTGCCAGTCGCCGTATCCGGTAGGCCCGGTGCGGTAGTACTGGAAGCAACATTCTGAGTCGGCAGGGCAGCCTGGCCATAGTCCTGGTTCCATTTAAGAACCATAACGTAGGACACGATTGCCAGGGCGACGATCAGGATCGTGCGTTTGATATCCATGATTACTCGGCCATCGAAGAAGAACGGGATGTCGGGATAGATGGAACCGGGACCTAACCACCGGGCTTCCACGGAAGACAG
>NZ_JBIWAM010000048.1:0-10770 GCF_044760065.1 Pseudomonas sp. NPDC098740
TGTCGTAGTCCTGGGCACCCAATGGGGTGATGAGGGCAAAGGCAAGATCGTTGATCTGCTGACCGAACATGCTGCCGCCGTAGTGCGCTACCAGGGCGGCCACAACGCTGGTCACACCCTGGTGATCGATGGCGAAAAAACCGTCTTGCACCTGATCCCGTCGGGCGTGCTGCGCGAAGGCGTGCAGTGCCTGATCGGCAACGGCGTGGTGGTTGCACCCGACGCTCTGCTGCGGGAAATCATCAAGCTGGAAGAGAAAGGCGTACCGGTGCGCGAGCGCCTGCGTATCAGCCCGTCCTGCCCGCTGATCCTGTCCTATCACGTAGCGCTGGACCAGGCGCGTGAAAAGGCCCGAGGCGAGCTGAAGATCGGTACGACCGGTCGCGGCATCGGCCCGGCGTACGAAGACAAGGTTGCACGTCGTGGCCTGCGCATCGGTGACCTGTTCCACCGCGAGCGTTTCGCCGCCAAGCTGGGCGAGTTGCTGGATTACCACAACTTCGTTCTGGTCAATTACTACAAAGAGCCTGCGATCGACTTCCAGAAAACACTCGACGAGTGCATGGAATACGCCGAGCTGCTGAAGCCGATGATGCTCGACGTCACGGCTGAGCTGCACGAGCTGCGTCGCGCTGGCAAAGACATCATGTTCGAAGGCGCCCAAGGCTCCCTGCTGGACATCGACCACGGCACATACCCGTACGTCACCAGCTCCAACACCACCGCGGGCGGCATCGCTACCGGTTCGGGTTTTGGTCCGATGTACCTGGATTACATCCTCGGCATCACCAAGGCGTACACCACTCGCGTCGGTTCGGGTCCGTTCCCGACTGAGCTGTTTGATGATGTGGGTGCTTTCCTGGCCAAGCGTGGCCACGAGTTCGGCGCTACCACCGGCCGTGCCCGTCGTTGCGGCTGGTTCGATGCCGTCATCCTGCGTCGCGCTATCGACGTCAACAGCATCTCGGGCCTGTGCCTGACCAAGCTGGACGTGCTGGACGGTCTGGAAACCATCAACATCTGCGTTGGCTACAAGAACCAGGATGGTGCAGTGATCGACGCACCGACTGACGCCGACAGCTACATCGGCCTGGAGCCGGTGTACGAAGAGATGCCGGGCTGGACCGAATCCACCGTCGGTGCCAAGACCCTGGAAGAGCTGCCACAGGCTGCACGCAACTACATCAAACGCGTCGAAGAGTTGGTCGGTGCGCCGATTGACATTATTTCGACGGGCCCGGACCGCAACGAAACCATCGTTCTGCGTCACCCGTTCGCTTAATAAGTCGTTGATGTAAAACACAAAGGCCCCTTAATTGGGGCCTTTGTCGTTTCTGCCTGTCGGACGGCACGACCCTTGCTGTGAACTTCATTAAGCGCATCGCTTCTAGCGTGCCATCAATTTAATGGCGTTAAAGCAGAGGGATTCTAAGTGTCGGCCGTTCTCTCACTGTTACAAAGCCGTCTATTACGGCCTGTGTTCGTTACCCTTGGTATCGCACTGTTGGTGCAGGTGCTGGTGGCTGTCGCCCTGACTCGGAGCACAGTGACCGCACTGGAAGCCGATCTGGGTGTGCGCCTGGGTGCCGACAGTCAAAAACTCTCCGGGGAACTTGAGCAGGCAGGGCGTGAAGTCACGTCGAGCCTCGACAGCCTCTCCACCAGTACTCGTCAGCGCCTTACGGCGGGCTTGTCCTCGCGATTGAAGGACGAGCAGGCACAACTGCGTGCGACGTTGGAGAAGGATCTGAAGGACTCTGCCAATGATATGGCGCAGCTTTTGGCTTCGGTCGCACCTCGCGCCATGTGGGACAGCGACGTTCCAACCCTGTCCGAATTCGCCCGCCGGGCTCAGCGTAATCCCAACGTGTTGTTCGTGGTCTACGACGACGCGACGGGGCAGCACCTGACGCGCTACCTCAACCGCGAGAACCCGATCAACAAGGCGCTGCTAGAAAAGGGGCAGGGCGAGCGTGCCCTGGACAAGGTGCTGGATGCGGCGAAGAACGATCCGTCGGTCTATTACCTGGAAGCCTCGATCAATCCTAACGGCGTGGAAATCGGCAAGGTCTTGATGGGCGTCTCAACCGCCTCGGTGGAAACCGATTTGGCGGCCTTGGACAAACGCTTCTCGGCGCTGATTGCCAGCAGTGATCAATTGGTGGGCGACAGCCTCAAGGGCGCGGCGGCTGATAGCGCAGCCGCGATGGGCGCGCGCTTGCAGTCGGCGCAATCCACGGCCTCTGAAATGCAAGCCAACACCACCAGCACTGTTCAGGAAGCGGCGGGCACTTTGCGCTGGCGCATCGGCATGGGTCTGGCGGTGGTGGGTTTCGGTGTGTTGCTGTTGCTCGCGGTGGTGCTGGGTCGTCGGGTGGTCAATCGCTTGAAGTTGCTCATCGCTGCAATGGACGACCTGGCTGCGGGCGAGGGCGACCTGACCAAGCGTGTGCAGATCAACAGTAAGGACGAAATCGGCGACATGGCCTCGGCGGTCAATCGCTTTGTGGATAAGTTGCAACCGATCGTGCGCGAAGCGGGCGATGTGGCTCAGCGTACCGGCGTGGAGATCGGCGCCATGACCTTGCGCAATGCCGGGGCCGATAAAGCGGCGGGCATGCAGCGCGATGAAGTGGCCGAGAGCCTGCGTGCGTTGTCGCAAATGGCTGACGAAGCCCAGTCTGAAAGTCATGCCATGCAGGCAGCTTTGCAGCAAGTGGTGGATATTCGTTCGGCCACGGATGAAAACACGCGGACCTCGGCAAAAGTCGGCAGCCTGATCGAGGCGTTGGCCGGGCAGGTCGATACCGGGGCGAAAGTCATCGAGCGGCTGGCGCAGCAGAGTGAGCAGATTGAAGTGGTGCTGACGGTGATTCACGGGATCGCCGAGCAGACCAACCTGCTGGCGCTGAACGCGGCCATCGAAGCGGCACGTGCCGGCGAGACCGGTCGCGGGTTTGCTGTGGTGGCCGATGAAGTGCGGGCGCTGGCGAGCAAGACACAGAGCTCCACCGGCGACATTCAGGCGCACATCGTTGCCTTGCAGCAAGGTGCGCGTGAGGCGGTGGCAGCGATCGGTCAGGCCGGGCGTCAGGCCAGCGAAGGTTTGCTGGTGTTGCGCGACAGTGCGCGGTTGCAGCAATCGGTGCAGGCGTCGGTCGAGCAAGTGCATGCGGCGATAGGTCTGGCAACGCAGGCGGCGGCGCATCAGGCGCAAGGCGCGCAAGCGGTGCGTGGTCGGGTTGAGACCATTCATGCACAGGCTGAGAAAGCGGCTCAAGCGGTGGTGGAAACCACGGCCAGCGGCAAAGTGCTGGACGGATTGGCGGCGCAGTTGAAGGCCAGCCTGGGGCAGTTCCGGGCTTAATATTTGTATTGGTTGGTCTGGCGTCATCGCGAGCAA
Organism: Pseudomonas sp. NPDC098740; assembly: GCF_044760065.1. Classification (NCBI taxonomy): domain Bacteria; kingdom Pseudomonadati; phylum Pseudomonadota; class Gammaproteobacteria; order Pseudomonadales; family Pseudomonadaceae; genus Pseudomonas; species Pseudomonas sp. NPDC098740. Next base: position 3,404 of record NZ_JBIWAM010000048.1, read on the forward strand.
GCTCGCTCCCACATTGGAATACGTTCCCCTGTGGGAGCGAGCTTGCTCGCGATAGCGGTCTCAGCGGCTCAAATACATCCGGGTAGTAAGCAGGTAAACCGGCAGCCCCGACACCAATATCAACAACGCCGCATAAGGCGCCGCCGCCGCAAACTCCACATTCGCGGTATGCGCCCAGACCTCTGTGGCCAGCGTATTGAGTCCGGTCGGACTCAGCAGCAACGTCGCCGTCAGCTCCTTCATCGCATCCAGAAACACCAGCGCAAACGCTGCACCGAGTGCAGGGAAGATGATCGGCAACGTCACCCGGCAAAACGCACTGAAGGACGATGCACCCAGCGTGCGTGCAGCCTCTTCCAGTTGCGGCGCAGCCTTGTTCAGCGCCGTGCGAATCGGTGCCTGCGCCAGCGGCAGAAACAACAGCGCATAAGCAATCAGCAGCAGCGCAGAAGTCTGATACAGCGCCGGCACATAATGCAGGGCGAAATATACCAGCGTCAGCGCTATCACTAGTCCTGGCAGTGCATGCAGCAGATACGGCAAGCGTTCGGCCCAGATCGCCAATTGGCCTTTGTAGCGCACCACCAGCAATCCCACCGGCACTGCCAGCACCAGGCACAGCGCCGCGCCGCCCAGTGACAACGCCAAGGAGGAGAGCAGCGCCTCGCTGATCGCCGCCACCGGAAATGCTGCCGACGAACCCACTGCCAGCCAATACGCCAGCATCCCGAGCGGAATACCGCTGCCGATGATCGCCAGCGCCAGGCAATAAAGTTGTCCGGCAGCAGCCCAAGGCCCCAGCCGAACCTGTTCCGCATGCCGAGCCGCGCCCTGACCGGTACGCACGTGTCGGCCCTTGCCGCGTACGTGCAGTTCCAACCAAAGCAGTATCAGACACAGCGCCAGCAACACGGCGGAAAGCATCGCCGCATTCGCGTTACTGAATTCCAGTTCGAACTGTTGATAGATCGCGGTGGTAAAGGTTTGCAGTCCGATGATCGACAGCGCACCGAATTCCACCAGCATGTGCAGCGCGATCAACAGCGAACCGGCGAGCAGTGACGGCCAGAGCAGCGGCAGAGTGATTCTGAAAAACACGCCCCAGCGATTCTGCCCCAGTGTGCGGGCGGACTCTTCGAGGGAGGGATCGAGATTGCGCAGGGTCGCCGCGACCGGCAGAAAGATCAGCGGATACTTGGACAGGGTCATCACCAGGATCGCCCCGCCCAAGCCTTCGAAATGAGCGCTCAGCGAGACCCAGGTGAAGCTGCTGACAAATGCCGGCACCGCGAACGGTAGGCACAAAATCACACCCCACAAGCGCCGTCCGGGCAAGTTGCTGCGCTCAAGCAGCCAGGCCAGCGACAGGCCGATCACGCCGCAGGCGAGCGTCACACCGACCATCAGCGCCAAGGTGTTGCGCAGCAGGCCAAGCACATAAGGTCGCCACAACAAATGCAACGCCTCAGCCCAACCGGCCTGCCAGGTCTTGAGCCCGACATACGCCAGCGGCAACAGGCTGAGTACCACCAGCAGCAAAACCGGTAGCAACAGCCAGATCGATGGCCGCTTGCGCCGCGGTACGTAACCCCCGCGCGTGACGGGAGCTGATAACGATGCGCTCATCAGTTCAAGCCAACGTCACGTTCCAGGTCCAGGGCTTCTTCGGCATTGCCGAGATCGGCTGGCGTGACCTTCGGTGCTTCGAGCTCGCTAAACGGCTTGAGCCCACGATCCGATTCCATGCCTTTGTGCAGTGGGTATTCAGCGGTGGTCTGAGTGATCACGCGCTGACCTTCTTCGCTGGCCATGTAAGCGAGGAATTGCTGGGCTTCTTTTGGATGCTTGCTGGATTTCAGCACGGCCGCACTGGAAACAGTGATCAGCCCACCGACGTCGCTGCCGGTGAAATAATGAAGTTTCGAATCGAGCTGGCCTTTTTCGCGCTGCAAGGCGAACCAGTAATAGTTGTTCACCAGCACGGTGGCGACTTCGCCGTTTTCCACTGCCTTCAGTGCAACCATGTTGTTGCTGTAGGTCTTACCGAAAGCACGCAAGCCGGTCAGCCATTCTTCGGCCGCGTCCATGCCGTGCACTTTGATGATTGCCACAGCCTGTTCCTGGAAGGCGCCGCTGGTAGGCACGAAACCGACCTTGCCTTGCCATTTCGGATCGGAGAACTCCATGACCGACTTGGGCAGGTCTTTTTCATCGATCAGTTTCGGGTTGAAGGCGACCACGCGGACCCGTGCGGTGACACCGATCCAGGTGCCGTTGCCGGCAACGTAATCTTTTGGCAGAACGGCGAGGGTGGCGGCATCGGTCTGTGCGAGCAGGCCTTGTTCGCCGAGTTTGTTCAGTGGTGGCGATTCTTCGGTGTAGATCACGTCGGCAGGGGAGCGATCGCCTTCTTCGACGACCTGGCTGGCGAGCTGGTTGCTGCTGCCTTTGCGCACATTGACGTGAATCCCGGTCTTGGCTTCGAAGGCTTTGGCGATGGCGTCGCCGACTTCTTTGTGTTGACCGTTATAGAGTGTCAGGGAAACCGGTTCGGCGGCTTGGGTGAGGGGAGTGGCGAGTGCCAGGCCGAGCAGGGTCATGGTCAGGCCGCGGCGTAGGGTATTTCGAAACATCATTCGCAAGGTTCCTCACTGTCGCATTGCAAAAACTTGAAACAATGATAAACGATATTGTTTCTCAAGTGCGCCTTGCAGCGGGTGAGGGGTTGGTAGGAGCTGCCGAAGGCTGCGATCTTTTGATCTTGATTGTTGGTGGAGCTGAAATTGCTGAAGATCAAAAGATCGCAACCTTCGGCAGCTCCTACACAAACCCCGGAAACGCAAAAACCCGCTTTCGCGGGTTTTTGTGAAATTTCAGATCGACTCTGAAATTTGAATTGGTGCCCAGAAGAAGACTCGAACTTCCACGACCTTGCGGTCACCAGCACCTGAAGCTGGCGTGTCTACCAATTTCACCATCTGGGCATAATCTTCAGCGTTGCCGCTGTTGATGTGGCGCACTATACGGAGAGCTTTTTGATCTGTAAACCCCTGATTTAGTTTTAATAAATCAGAGGCTTAGAATGCAAAAAACCCGCTTTCGCGGGTTTTTGTGTGAGCCTTGAAATTGATCTAATCTCAAGCTCGAAATTGGTGCCCAGAAGAAGACTCGAACTTCCACGACCTTGCGGTCACCAGCACCTGAAGCTGGCGTGTCTACCAATTTCACCATCTGGGCATTATCGACAATGCGTCTGCGTCGTCGATGGCGCGCACTATACGGAGCGTCTTTTTAACTGTAAACCCCTGAGGTCTAAAAAACCTGGAAAATTTTACCAATGGCATTTAATTCAGCTTCGCGCTGTCGATAAAGGGCTTTAGATGGGCTGTCATAGCCTGAAATTTCCCGTTTCATTACGCCTATGCCAAACTAACCCGCATATAGACAAGGTGAAAACTCTCTAATGGCCGATTGGCAGTCCCTCGATCCCGAGGCCGCTCGTGAAGCGGAAAAATATGAAAACCCTATTCCTAGCCGCGAACTGATCCTTCAGCACCTTGCTGATCGGGGTTCGCCTGCTAACCGCGAGCAGCTGGTCGAAGAGTTTGGTCTGACTACAGAAGATCAGATCGAAGCCCTGCGCCGCCGCCTGCGCGCCATGGAGCGCGACGCTCAACTCATCTATACCCGTCGCGGCACCTATGCGCCGGTGGACAAGCTCGACCTGATCCTGGGCCGCATCAGCGGTCACCGTGACGGCTTCGGCTTCCTGGTCCCGGACGACGGCAGTGACGACCTGTTCATGAGCCCGGCGCAAATGCGTCTGGTGTTCGATGGTGATCGTGCCCTGGCCCGTGTTTCCGGCCTTGACCGTCGCGGTCGCCGCGAAGGCATGATCGTCGAAGTGGTGTCCCGTGCCCACGAGACCATCGTCGGTCGCTACTTCGAAGAGGGCGGTATTGGTTTCGTCGTTGCGGACAATCCGAAGATCCAGCAAGAAGTGCTGGTCACGCCGGGCCGTAACGCTAACGCCAAGATCGGTCAGTTCGTCGAAGTGAAGATCACTCACTGGCCGACGCCACGCTTCCAGCCGCAAGGCGACGTGGTCGAAGTCGTGGGCAACTACATGGCGCCGGGCATGGAAATCGATGTCGCCCTGCGCACCTACGATATTCCTCACGTCTGGCCTGAGGCTGTGCTGAAAGAAGCCGCCAAGCTCAAGCCGGAAGTCGAAGAGAAAGACAAAGAGAAGCGCATCGACCTGCGTCATCTGCCGTTCGTCACCATCGACGGCGAAGATGCGCGCGACTTCGATGATGCGGTCTACTGCGAAGCCAAGCCGGGCAAACTGCGCCTGTTCTCCGGCGGGTGGAAGTTGTACGTGGCGATCGCCGACGTTTCCAGCTACGTGAAAATCGGTTCGGCTCTGGATAATGAGTCCCAGGTTCGCGGCAACTCGGTGTACTTCCCCGAGCGCGTCGTGCCGATGCTGCCTGAGCAGTTGTCCAACGGCCTGTGCTCGCTGAACCCGCACGTCGATCGTCTGGCCATGGTTTGCGAGATGACCATCTCCAAGTCCGGCGAGATGACCGACTACTGCTTCTACGAAGCGGTGATTCACTCCCACGCTCGCCTGACCTACAACAAAGTCAGCGCGATGCTGGAAACGCCGAAAATCACCGAGGCGCGTCAGCTCCGTGGCGAGTACAACGACGTTCTGCCGCACCTCAAGCAGCTTTACGCGCTGTACAAAGTGCTGTTGGCCGCTCGTCACGTGCGTGGCGCGATCGATTTCGAAACGCAGGAAACCCGGATTATCTTCGGGACCGAGCGCAAGATTGCCGAAATCCGTCCGACCGTTCGTAACGATGCGCACAAGCTGATCGAGGAATGCATGCTGGCGGCCAACGTGGCCACCGCCGAATTCCTGAAAAAGCACGAAATCCCTGCGCTGTACCGCGTCCACGATGGCCCGCCACCGGAGCGTCTGGAAAAACTGCGCGCTTTCCTTGGCGAACTCGGCCTGTCCCTGCACAAAGGCAAGGACGGCCCGTCGCCGAAGGATTACCAGGCATTGCTGGCGAGCATCAAGGACCGTCCGGATTTCCATCTGATCCAGACTGTTATGCTGCGTTCGTTGAGCCAAGCGGTTTATAGCGCCGATAACCAGGGCCACTTCGGCCTGAATTACGAAGCCTATACCCACTTCACCTCGCCGATCCGCCGCTACCCGGACTTGCTCACGCACCGGGCGATTCGCAGCGTCATCCATTCGAAAATGGACACCCCGCACGTTCGCCGTGCTGGCGCGATGACCATTCCGAAAGCGCGCATCTATCCGTACGACGAAGCGATTCTGGAGCAGCTCGGCGAGCAGTGCTCGATGAGCGAGCGCCGTGCCGACGAAGCGACCCGCGACGTCGTGAACTGGCTCAAGTGCGAGTTCATGAAAGACCGTGTAGGCGAATCGTTCCCGGGTGTGATCACTGCCGTGACCGGTTTTGGTCTGTTCGTCGAGCTGACCGATATCTACGTCGAAGGCCTGGTACACGTCACCGCGCTGCCGGGCGATTACTACCACTTCGATCCTGTGCACCACCGCCTGGCCGGTGAGCGTACCGGTCGCAGCTTCCGTCTTGGCGATACCGTTGAAGTGCGCGTCATGCGCGTCGACCTCGACGAGCGCAAGATCGACTTCGAGATGGCTGAAAAGACCATCAGCGCGCCGATCGGTCGCAAGAAGCGCGGGACTGAAACCGCTGCACCAGCTACCAAAACGGCCGCAGAGCCGGCCCCGGCGAAAACCGGTCGTCGTCCTGCCAAGGAAAAGGCTGTCGAAGCCTATCGCCCGAGCGATGCCGCGGCGAAAAATGCCGAATTGCGCAAAAGTCGTGAGATTAAGCAGGCGTTGCTGTCTGAAGCGAAAAGTGGCGGTAAAGCGGCGTCTGGGGGAAAGACCGGACGGTCGGTGCCTGACAAGGCTCCCGGCGGCAAGCCAGCCAAACCGAGCAAACACCGTAAAGGCCCGCCAAAAGCGGGTTCTGCTCCAGCCGCCAAAAGCGGCGGGGCGCGTAAACCGAAGGCCAAGTCATGAGTCAGTTGGAAAAGATCTACGGCGTGCACGCTGTAGAAGCGTTGCTGCGTCACCACCCAAAACGCGTCAAGCAGATCTGGCTGGCCGAAGGCCGCAGCGATCCGCGCGTTCAAACGCTGATCGAGTTGGCGAACGAAAATCGCGTAGCCGTCGGCAACGCTGAGCGTCGCGAGCTGGATGCCTGGGTCGAAGGCGTGCACCAGGGCGTGGTGGCGGAGGTGAGTCCGAGCCAGGTCTGGGGCGAGGCGATGCTCGACGAGCTGCTCGATCGCACCGAAGGCGCGCCGCTGTTGCTGGTGCTCGACGGCGTGACCGATCCGCACAATCTCGGCGCTTGCCTGCGTTCTGCCGATGCGGCGGGCGCACTGGCGGTGATCGTGCCGAAGGACAAGTCAGCCACGCTGACCCCGACGGTGCGAAAAGTCGCCTGTGGCGCGGCGGAAGTGATTCCGCTGGTCGCCGTAACCAACCTGGCTCGCACGCTGGAAAAACTCAAGCAGCGGGGCTTGTGGGTTGTCGGTACGGCGGGCGAGGCTGAGCAGAGTTTGTATCAGCAAGACATGACCGGCCCAACCATCCTGATCATGGGCGCTGAAGGCAGCGGCATGCGTCGCCTGACTCGCGATCTTTGCGACTACCTGGTGCGCCTGCCGATGGCCGGCAGTGTCAGCAGTCTCAACGTATCCGTGGCGACCGGCGTCTGCCTGTTCGAGGCGCTGCGCCAACGCGGCGTCAAAGCCGCCGGAACCGCCAAAAAGTCCTGATCTGCTGTAAGCCCCTGTGGGAGCGAGCTTGCTCGCGATAGCGGTGTAGCATTCAGCATCAATGTTGAATGTTATATCCACATCGCGAGCAAGCTCGCTCCCACAGTAGTTTGTGGTGAGGCAAAATTTGGCGTGTGGACGAACTGTTCAAATAATCACCAATTGCCTTGCACCTCTTCTGTCCCTTCTCTACAATTGCGCCCCTTGCTGTGACGGCAGGCACGCATGTGTCTATCGCAAGCAAGTCCATAAGTGTCATTCACTCCTTGTCTGACCGCTTTTGAGCGGCAGGCTACAACCCGTAAGGAGCATTCATGCGTCATTACGAAATCATCTTTTTGGTCCACCCGGATCAAAGCGAGCAAGTCGGCGGCATGGTAGAGCGTTACACCAAGCTGATCGAAGAAGACGGCGGCAAAATCCACCGTCTGGAAGATTGGGGCCGTCGTCAACTGGCCTACGCAATCAACAATGTTCACATGGCTCACTACGTGATGCTGAACGTTGAG
>NZ_JBIWAM010000049.1:0-9293 GCF_044760065.1 Pseudomonas sp. NPDC098740
CTCGAATAGGCCTGATACATAGATGCAACGGGGCGGCGGTTTTTCAAAAGCGGGTAGACAGTGGGGGCGAGTCCATACATAGCAGCTGCCGAGCCCGCGAGGCTGCGTTCGGCGACGCAGTCGTCGTAAACCCTGCGAACGCGGTATTCCTGGGACACCGCAGTGCCTGATTTCACGACGACTGCGTCGCCGAACGCAGCCTCGCGGGCTCGGTAGCTGCTACATCGAGCCCAGTGCGTTTAGGAGTAGGGGAGCTAGTTGCTGCTCGGCTGCTTCGCTCTGGAACCGCTGGGGATTCCGATCAGTGCCATTTCTGCGGTGTGCGCGGCGTTGCTGCTGGCCATTGCCGCCCGTGGTCACAAGATTTCCACCCGCAAAGTCATCAAAGAAGCGCCCTGGCATATCGTGATTTTCTCGCTGGGCATGTACCTGGTGGTGTATGGCCTGCGCAACGCGGGGCTCACGGGGTATCTGGCCGGATGGCTGGATGGTTTTGCCGATTACGGCGTGTGGGGCGCGGCCATGGGCACGGGCGTGCTGACGGCGCTGCTGTCGTCGATGATGAACAATCTGCGGCGGTGCTGATCGGTTTGCTATCAATCGATACCAGCCAGGCGACCGGGGTGGTGAAGGAGGCGATGATCTACGCTAACGTCATCGGCAGCGACCTGGGGCCGAAGATTACGCCGATCGGCAGCCTGGCGACGTTGCTGTGGTTGCATGTACTGGAGCGCAAGAGCATTCGGATCGGCTGGGGATATTACTTCAAGGTCGGGATTGTGCTGACGGTGCCGGTATTGTTGGTGACGTTTAAAGATCAAAAGATCGCAGCCTTCGGCAGCTCCTACACGAGACAACAGCCAGTGCGAAGTTAGCCATTACCCGACACATTCGGCCAAAGGTCTGCCACCAGAAACAGCCGCTCGGCTTCTTCCCAATCGCCTTGGGCGTTTTCTGTGAGTCGCACCAGCAACTGCGCCGGGGCCAGTGGCTCCAGATCACTAAGCCAGGCATTCAGCTGTTCAGTGCTCCAGGTCTGCTCCACCGGATAGTGTGCCGGTGCCAGCCAGGCATGGCGGGGCAGGGGTTGCCAGCGACCGAATGGGCGTTTCACGACAAACTCTGCCCAGTCCTTCTGGTGCAGCCAGCTACCGCGTAAATGCTGGGGATGTGCGCCATTCGGTGGCTCGGCCGGTCCCGGCCACGGATACAGCAAATAACCGCCCAGCCACAAATGCGCGCTGAACTGCTGGATATCCAGCGCCGCCAATACTTCGCGGCTCTCCGGGCGCGCCGAAATCGGCAATTGATGCTGAGTCAGATGGGCCAGTTTGCGGTCCAGCCGATCGTGGCAGCCGGGGCCGAGCCACTGCGCCGTGTCGTGTCCGTCGCCATTTTGCGGGCCAAGGTAAAGTTTGATCGCCAGTTCCAGATGATGCACGCCGTCACGATCGCGCAGCAGCATGTCCAGCTCGCCCAGCGTGTGGCCTTCGCGGCGGATCGGCATGTTGGCGGCAATCAGGTCGATACCCGGTGCGTGCCGCACGGCGTATTGCCAGAGGCGTTCGTAGTACAAGCCCAATCGCCGGGTTCGGGCCTGCGCCAGCCAGTGCAGCAAGTCATAACTGTCGTGATCGAGTTGCCGCAGCCACCGTTCCAGCCGCTCCGGTGCTTGTACCCAGTCACTGCCGGTCAGCGGATGACGCTGCGGCCACGTCGTGACGCCAAGCATCGGCGGCGCGAGGATGACCCAAGCCAGGTCGCGCACTTCCGGGTGGCGCAACTGGTGGGGTAACTGCAGCAAATCGGGAAATAGGATCATCTTGCGAGCATAGCCTCAATCGTGAGTACACCGTTGTGGCTGAAAGGATTTTGTCTATCCCGCGCTTTCGCCCATAATCGTGTTTTTCGCCGCCGCGCAGGAACCTCATGGAGCAATTTCGTAATATCGGCATCATCGGTCGCCTGGGCAGTTCTCAGGTGCTGGATACCGTTCGCCGACTGAAACGGTTTCTGCTCGATCGTCACCTGCACGTGATCCTCGAAGACACCATCGCCGAAGTGCTGCCGGGTCATGGCCTGCAAACCTCGTCGCGCAAGATGCTCGGCGAAGTGTGTGACATGGTGATTGTGGTCGGTGGTGACGGCAGCCTGTTGGGCGCCGCGCGGGCATTGGCCCGGCACAATATTCCGGTGCTCGGCATCAACCGTGGCAGCCTGGGCTTCCTGACCGATATTCGCCCCGATGAGCTGGAAGTCAAAGTCGCCGAAGTGCTCGACGGCCACTATCTGGTCGAGAACCGCTTCCTGCTGCAAGCCGAAGTTCGTCGTCACGCCGAGGCCATTGGTCAGGGCGACGCGCTGAACGACGTGGTGCTGCACCCCGGCAAGTCGACGCGGATGATCGAGTTCGAACTGTATATCGACGGCCAGTTCGTCTGCAGCCAGAAGGCCGATGGCCTGATCGTCGCCACGCCCACCGGTTCGACGGCCTACGCGCTGTCGGCGGGCGGGCCGATCATGCATCCCAAGCTCGACGCTATTGTGATTGTGCCGATGTACCCCCATACCTTGTCGGGCAGGCCGATTGTGGTCGATGGCAACAGTGAGCTGAAAATCGTCGTGTCCAAAGATATGCAGATTTACCCGCAAGTCTCCTGTGACGGGCAGAACCATTTTACCTGCGCGCCGGGTGACACCATCACCATCAGCAAGAAAGCCCAGAAGCTGCGGCTGATTCACCCGCTCGACCACAACTACTATGAAGTCTGCCGGACCAAACTCGGCTGGGGCAGCAAGTTGGGTGGTGGAGGCGACTGATGCTCGATCCCGCGCGTAGCTACGACCTGATCGGTGACGTGCACGGTTGCGCTCTGACCCTTGAGCACTTGCTCGACCGGCTCGGTTACCAAAAACACGGTGGCGTCTGGCGGCATCCGTCGCGCATGGCGGTGTTCGTCGGCGACATCATCGACCGCGGACCGCGGATTCGTGAAGCGCTGCACATCGTTCACGACATGGTCGAAGCGGGTCAGGCGTTGTGCATCATGGGTAACCATGAGTTCAACGCCCTCGGCTGGAGCACGCCGGCGCCTCCGGGCAGCGGCAAGCAGTTCGTGCGTGAACACACCCCGCGCCATGCCCGTTTGCTGAACGAAACCCTGACCCAATTCGAAGACCATCCGGCTGACTGGCATGACTTCCTGCAATGGTTCTATGAGATGCCATTGTTCGTCGATGCCGGGCGTTTCCGCGTGGTGCACGCCTGCTGGGACGCGGGCCTGATCGAACCATTGCGCGCGCTATTCCCCAACGGTTGCGTCGATGAACATTTCCTCCAGGCCTCGGCCGTACCGGGCAGTTTCGCCTGCACCGTGTTTGACCGCCTGCTGCGCGGCACTGACATGCGCTTGCCTCATGGGTTGACCATGACCAGTGGCGATGGCCTGACGCGTTCGTTCTTCCGCACCAAGTTCTGGGAAGACGACCCGCAAACCTACGGAGACATCGTGTTCCAGCCCGACGCCTTGCCCGAACCCGTGGCCCGGACGCCGCTGTCGTCCACTGAAAAAAACACCTTGCTGCGCTATGGCGTCGACGAGCCATTGTTGTTCGTGGGCCATTACTGGCGCAGCGGCAAACCGGTGCCGATCCGGCCGAACCTGGCCTGTCTGGATTACAGCGCGGTGCTTTACGGCAAACTGGTCGCCTACCGTCTGGACCAGGAAACCCGCCTCGACCCGCATAAATTTGTCTGGGTCGATGTCGAGCGACCGGAGGTGCTGCGATGAGTGCCGTTGCCGTTTTACGTCTGCCTCTGGCAGTGGACTTGAGCGGGTTCGTCAAACTGTTGCAGCGCATGCAGGTGCCGCATCGGGTCAGCGAAGAGGCGGGCGAGCAGGTGCTGTGGGTGCCGGCCAACATCAGCGAAGACGTGCGCTCGTTGTACGAACGCTTCCCGGCCGGTGATCCCGATCAACAGCTGGACATTCCGGTGGCGCAAACCATCAAGCGTCCCAGTTTCGTCGAGCAACTGCGCCACGCCAAGGCGACAGCGTTCGTGTTGCTGCTGAGCCTGCTTGTCGGCGCAGTGACGCTGCTGGGCGAAAACCTCGACACGATGCGCTGGCTCACCTTCCTCGATTTTCGCATTGTCGGCGAGTACATCCACTTCGTGCCCTTGGCCGACAGCCTGGCGGCGGGGCAATGGTGGCGTCTGGTGACACCGATGCTGATCCACTTCGGCATCCTGCACCTGGCCATGAACGGCATGTGGTATTGGGAGTTGGGGCGGCGCATCGAGTCGCGCCAGGGCAGTATCAACCTGATCGGCCTGACGTTGCTGTTCGGCCTGGTCTCGAACTACGCCCAGTTTGTTTTCAGTGGTCCGACGCTGTTTGGCGGCTTGTCCGGCGTGCTGTACGGCCTGCTGGGGCATTGCTGGATCTTTCAGCTGTTGTCGCCAAGCCCGGCTTATCGCCTGCCGCGCGGCGTGCTGGTGATGATGCTGGTGTGGCTATTGCTGTGCCTGTCCGGGCTGGTCTCAATGATCGGCTTCGGTGAAATTGCCAATGCGGCCCACGTCGGCGGGTTGCTCGTCGGATGCTTGACTGGTTTGTTGGGTGGTTTGTACAACCGCCGTAAACTGGCCGCCATAAATTAGTTATGTGAATAAAGAGCGCGGAGCCCTTGATGTCCTCTTTTAACGAAATGATCAACAACATCACCCCCGATATCTACCAGAGCCTGAAACTGGCGGTGGAAATCGGTAAATGGTCCGACGGTGGCAAACTCACCGCCGAACAACGCGAACTGTCGCTGCAAGCGATGATCGCCTGGGAAATCCAGAACCTGCCCGAAGACCAGCGCACCGGTTACATGGGCGTGCAGGAGTGCGGCTCCAAGTCGATCGAAGTGCCGAATATCCTGTTCAAATCGGATGCCGTCCATTGATCGAGATTGGCCGCGGTGCAATCAGCAAAATGTCGGCGCGCCTTGACGGGCCGAACGTGCAGTACGCGTTTCGTCTGGACGACGTCGAGGTGCCGGTCAATCCTTTGATCGGGACCACGGTGCGCCTGGAATACCTGGGGGCGATTCATTGCTCCCATTGCGGACGCAAGACCAAAACCAGTTTCAGTCAGGGTTACTGCTACCCGTGCATGACCAAACTGGCCCAATGCGATATCTGCATCATGAGCCCGGAGCGTTGCCACTATGACGCTGGCACCTGCCGTGAGCCGGAGTGGGGCGAGAAGTTCTGCATGACGGATCACATTGTGTATCTGTCCAACTCTTCGGGGGTGAAGGTCGGGATCACCCGCGCCACCCAGCTGCCGACCCGTTGGATCGATCAGGGCGCCCGGCAGGCGCTGCCGATCATGCGCGTATCGACCCGTCAGCAGTCGGGCTTCGTCGAAGACCTGTTTCGCAGTCAGGTGGCGGACAAGACCAACTGGCGTGCTTTACTCAAGGGCGATGCGGTGTCGGTCGACCTGGCGCAGGTTCGTGATCAGCTGTTCGACAGTTGCGCCGAAGGATTGCAAAGTTTGCAGGAACGATTCGGCCTACAGGCGATCCAGACCATTGCCGATGTAGAAACGCTCGAAATCCGCTATCCGGTCGAGCAATACCCGGCCAAGATCGTCAGCTTCAACCTGGACAAGAATCCGATCGCCGAAGGCACGCTGTTGGGGATCAAGGGCCAGTACCTGATTTTCGACACCGGCGTAATCAATATTCGTAAATACACGGCTTACCAGCTCGCCGTGCATCAGTAAAGGACTCCAGCATGCGCACCGAACAACCGAAGATGATCTACCTGAAGGACTATCAGGCGCCCGAGTACCTGATCGACGAGACGCACCTGACCTTCGAGTTGTTCGAGGACCACAGCCTGGTCCATGCGCAACTGGTGATGCGTCGCAATCCTGAACGTGGCCCGGGCCTGCCGCCGCTGGTGTTGGATGGCCAGCAGCTGGAATTGCTGTCGGTGACCCTGGCTGACCGCGAGTTGGCGGAATCGGACTACCAACTCACCGAGAATCACCTGACCCTGCACCCGACCAGCACCACCTTCACGGTCGACACCAGCGTCAAGATCCATCCGGAAACCAACACTGCGCTGGAAGGCCTGTACAAATCCGGCACGATGTTCTGCACCCAGTGCGAGGCCGAAGGCTTCCGCAAGATCACCTATTACCTCGACCGTCCGGACGTGATGAGCACGTTCACCACCACGGTGGTTGCCGAGCAGCACAGCTATCCGGTGTTGCTGTCCAACGGCAACCCGATTGCCAGCGGTCCGGGCGAAGACGGTCGGCACTGGGCGACCTGGGAAGATCCGTTCAAGAAACCTGCCTACCTGTTCGCGCTGGTGGCCGGTGATTTGTGGTGCGTCGAGGACACCTTCACCACCATGACCGATCGTTCCGTGGCGCTGCGCATTTATGTCGAACCCGAAAACATCGACAAGTGCCAGCACGCCATGAACAGCCTGAAGAAGTCGATGCGCTGGGACGAAGAGGTCTACGGTCGCGAGTACGACCTGGACATCTTCATGATCGTCGCGGTCAACGACTTCAACATGGGCGCCATGGAGAACAAGGGCCTCAACATCTTCAACTCGAGCGCCGTGCTGGCCCGCGCCGAAACCGCGACCGACGCCGCGCACCAGCGGGTCGAGGCGATTGTTGCCCACGAGTACTTCCACAACTGGTCGGGCAACCGCGTGACCTGCCGCGACTGGTTCCAGTTGTCGCTGAAGGAAGGCTTTACCGTGTTCCGCGATTCGGGCTTCTCTGCCGACATGAACTCGGCCACGGTCAAGCGCATCCAGGACGTGGCGTACCTGCGCACCCACCAGTTCGCCGAAGATGCTGGTCCGATGGCTCACGCCGTGCGCCCGGACAGCTTCATCGAGATTTCCAACTTCTACACCCTGACCGTGTACGAAAAGGGTTCGGAAGTGGTCGGCATGATCCATACCCTGCTCGGCGCCGAAGGTTTCCGTAAAGGCAGCGACCTGTACTTCGATCGTCATGACGGCCAGGCCGTGACCTGCGACGACTTCATCAAGGCCATGGAAGACGCCAACGGTGTCGACCTGACCCAGTTCAAGCGCTGGTACAGCCAGGCCGGCACACCGCGTTTGGCGGTCAGCGAGTCCTACGACGCGGCGGCGAAAACCTACAGCCTGACGTTCCGTCAAAGCTGCCCGGCAACCCCGGACAAGGTTGAGAAGTTGCCGTTCGTGATCCCGGTCGAATTGGGCCTGCTGGACTCCAAAGGCGCGGCCATTGCGTTGCGTCTTTCCGGTGAAGGCAGCGCTCAGGGCACCTCACGGGTTGTTTCGGTGACCGAAGCCGAGCAGACGTTCACCTTCATCGACATCGCGGAACAACCATTGCCTTCGTTGCTGCGTGGCTTCTCGGCACCGGTGAAACTGAGCTTCCCGTACAACCGCGATCAGCTGATGTTCCTGATGCAGCACGACAGCGACGGCTTCAACCGCTGGGATGCGGGTCAGCAATTGTCGGTTCAGGTGCTGCAAGAGCTGATTGCTCAGCAGCAAAAGGGCGAGAAACTGGTGCTGGATCAGCGTCTGATTTCTGCCTTGCGCACCGTGCTGTCTGACGAGACGCTGGATCAGGCGATGGTCGCGGAAATGCTTTCGCTGCCGGGCGAGGCGTATCTGACCGAGATCAGCGAAGTAGCTGACGTTGACGCCATTCACATCGCTCGCGAGTTTGCTCGTAAACAATTGGCGGAAGGTTTGTTCGAAGCGTTGTGGCTGCGTTATCAGGCCAATCGCGATCTGTCGAAGAAAACCCCGTATGTGGCTGAGGCCGAGCACTTCGCTCGTCGCGCGTTGCAGAACATTGCGCTGTCGTACCTGATGCTCAGCGGTAAAGCGGAAGTATTGGCGGCGACGCTTGAGCAGTTCGAGACCAGCGACAACATGACCGAGCGCCTGACGGCGTTGGCGGTATTGGTGAATTCGCCGTTCGAAGAAGATAAGGCCACGGCATTGGCGAGTTTTGCCGAGCACTTCAAGGATAATCCGCTGGTCATGGATCAGTGGTTCAGCGTCCAGGCCGGCAGCGTGTTGCCCGGTGGTTTGGAGCGGGTCAAGGCGTTGATGCAGCATCCGGCGTTCAATATCAAGAACCCGAACAAGGTGCGGGCGCTGGTGGGGGCGTTTGCCGGGCAGAACCTGATTAATTTCCATGCGGCCGATGGTTCGGGTTATCGGTTCCTGGCGGATCTGGTGATCGAGCTGAACGGGTTCAACCCGCAGATCGCTTCTCGGCAGTTGGCGCCGCTGACTCGCTGGCGCAAGTATGACGACGCGCGTCAGGCGTTGATGAAAGGTGAGCTGGAGCGGATTCGTGCTTCGGGTCAGTTGTCGAGTGATGTGTTTGAAGTGGTCAGCAAAAGCCTGGCCTGACTCTGGGTTCGCTCCTACAGCGGTTCACCTGAACCCTGTAGGAACTGAGCTTGCTCGCGATGGCGGCCTGACAGCCGACCATTTTCTTTCAGGTGTACATATCCATTTCTGCGGTAACGGCCGCTAATGGTTTCGCTCTTACAGCGAGTCCCTTTTTCAAACGCCAAAAAGGAACCAAAAGGCTTCGCCCCGAGCGTCCGGCCCCTCGCCTAGGCTCGGCGTTCCTTCGTTCCGGCGTCCATCTGGGGGCATCGCCTCCGGTTGGCTTCGCTTCAACCTCCTCTCGATGTGTTCGACTTCGTCGAACGGCGCTGCGCGCCTACCCCCAGATGAACACCTCCACTCAGCCTCCCGAAGGGGCGGGCAAAGCAAGATCAAAATCAAAAGCTGCTGGCGAGCTAACGCTCGGCCTGTTGAGTGGTGAAGGGCGGGTGTACACCCATCCCCTGTAGGAGCTGTCGAGTGAAACGAGGCTGCGATCTTTTGATCTTGCTGTGGCTGTGGCTTTAGATCTTGATTCTGCTTTTGATCTCTCGCCCCTTCGGCAGGCCGAGCGTAGGTGTTCATCAGGGGGTTAGGCGCGTAGCGCCGTGCGGCGAAGCCGCACACATCGAGAGGAGGTCGTCGCGAAGCAGACCGTAGGCGATGCCCCCTGATGGGCACCGTAGCGAGGGAACGCGGAGCTTTAGCGAGGCGCCGTACGCCGGGGCGAAGCCTTTTGCTTACTTTTCGGCGTCTGGAAAAGTGAGTCGCTGTAAGAGCCATCCCTTTCAAGGTCTTCGTTTAAAATCCCCTAAAACTCCAGTCAGGGTGACTAAAGCGATGTGGGCAGAAGTTTTAGCGC
>NZ_JBIWAM010000050.1:0-5589 GCF_044760065.1 Pseudomonas sp. NPDC098740
CGAATATCAGAGATAGTGAAGTACTCGGCGTGAACTTAGGCGATCATAAATACGTTGAGAACCGCAGTTATCATCAGACGTTTCATGAAGTCCTTTCTTATTCCAACTGGCAATAAACAAACTGCCGCAAAATGCGGCAGATTCGCAATTCAGCGAAGCGTTACAGTCGACCCAGATCATTGACAAGAGCAAGCAACATCACCCCGATCACCAAACTGATACCGATCTGTATCCCCCAACCCTGCACCCGATCCGACAAGGGGCGACCACGCGCCCACTCGATCAGATAAAACAACAAATGCCCCCCATCCAGTACAGGAATGGGCAACAAATTCAGAACTCCCAAGCTAATACTCAGATAAGCAAGGAAATTCAGGAAATCAGCGACGCCCGACTGGGCAGAAGCGCCCGCCACTTTAGCAATGGTTATCGGTCCACTCAAGTTTTTTACCGAGAGCTCACCGAACAACATTTTCTTGAGCGAATCGAGGGTCAGTACGCTCATGGTCCAGGTGCGTCGAGCACCCTCCCCAATCGCTGCCACAGGACCATAACTAACTTCGCGAATCATCTCTGGCGGCCAATCAACTGCCTTCACCCCAGCCCCCAGATAACCACTGGGTGCCTTCTTCTCGCCGCGAGCGGCCAGCGTCACAGGGACGTCGATTTGAGCACCGTCACGCTCGACGCGCAGCATGATTTTGGTATCAGGGTGCATACGGACCGTGTCCACCACCTGCTGCCAGTCATCAAGCGACTTGCCGTCCAGAGCCAACAGTCGGTCACCGGTCTTCAGGCCAGCAGCCTGTGCCGGGCCTTTCGGGTCAAGTTCGGCCAGGACCGGTGGCAGCGCCGGACGCCAAGGGCGCAAACCCAGCGAACGAATCGGATCCGGCTCATCGGCACCCTTGAGCCATTTATCCAGCATCAGCTCACGGGCCGAATCCACTGTGGAACCCTGATCACGGACCAGCAACTGCAGGGAACCGCTCTCCCCAAGACGACGGACCAACTGCAGGTTCACCGCGGCCCAGCCGGAAGTTGGCTCGCCATCGATGGCAATGATTTCCTGGCCCGCGCTCAAACCAGCCTTGGCGGCGATACTGCCGGATTCGACTGCACCAATGACCGGGCGCACTTGCTCGCTGCCGAGCATGGCGAGCACCCAGAAAAAAATCATCGCCAGTAAAAAGTTGGCAATCGGACCCGCCGATACGATAGCGATACGCTGGCGGACGGATTTGCGGTTGAAGGATTGATCAAGCTGATCGGCCGGCACTTCGCCTTCGCGCTCGTCGAGCATTTTCACGTAACCGCCCAGCGGAATCGCGGCGACGACGAACTCAGTGCCTTTCTTGTCGTGCCAGCGCAGCAACGGCATACCGAAGCCCACGGAGAAACGCAGCACTTTGACCCCACAGCGACGTGCGACCCAAAAATGGCCGAATTCGTGGAAGGTGACCAGCACACCCAAAGCCACCAGGGTGCCGACAATCATATAGAGCGCGCTCATCTACTTTCTCCGCAATCCTGTCCAGTGCCGCATGGGTCAACGTATTGCAGCACTTACCGCCCGTGACGACTCAACCATTGTTCGGCCAGTACTCGCGCTTTCGCGTCGGCCGTGAACACTGCCTCGAGATCGTCAACCGCAACCACGGGCTCGAGATTCAATACTTCTTCGATGATACTCGCGATTTCCGGGTAGCGAACCCGCCCGTCGAGAAAGGCCGCGACCGCCACTTCATTCGCCGCATTTAGCATGGCCGGCGCGCTATTGCCGGATTCAGCCGCCTGACGCGCAAGGCGCAGACACGGGAATCGCTCTTCATCAGGCACCTGGAAGTCCAGGCGCGCAATTGCAAACAGGTCCAGCGGCGCAACACCCGAGTCGATTCGCTCCGGCCAGGCCAGCGCGTTGGCGATCGGCGTGCGCATGTCAGGGTTACCTAACTGGGCCAATACCGAACCGTCGATGTAATCGACCAGCGAATGAATCACGCTTTGAGGATGAATCACCACTTCGACCTGGGACGGCTTGGCATCAAACAACCAGCAAGCTTCGATCAGCTCCAGCCCCTTGTTCATCATGCTGGCCGAATCCACCGAAATCTTGCGCCCCATGGACCAGTTCGGGTGGGCACACGCTTGCTCAGGGGAAACATGCACCAGTTCAGCCATAGGTGTCTGTCGGAACGGACCGCCAGAGGCCGTGAGTAAAATCCGACGCACCCCGACGGCACCCAGCCCACGAGCGAAATCCTGTGGCATGCACTGGAAAATCGCGTTGTGCTCGCTGTCGATCGGCAGCAACACCGAACCACTCTTGCGCACCGCCTGCATGAACAGCGCACCGGACATCACCAGTGCTTCTTTGTTGGCCAGGAGGATTTTCTTGCCGGCTTCGACCGCCGCCAGGGTCGGTCGCAAGCCCGCAGCGCCAACGATGGCCGCCATGACCGCATCGACCTCAGGATCGGAAGCAACCTGACACAGGCCCTCCTCACCCACCAACACGCGGGTCGGCAGGCCTGCGGCGCGCAAGTCGTCCTGCAAGCCTCGGGCAGCACCCGCCTCAGGCACCACGGCGAACCGCGGCGTATGACGAACACACAGCGCCAACAGCTCGCTCATACGGGTGAAACCGCTCAAGGAGAAAACCTGATAACGCTCGGGATGGCGAGCGATGACATCAAGCGTGCTCAGACCAATCGAACCGGTCGCCCCCAGGACGGTAATCTGCTGCGGGCGGCTCACGGTGCCGCCATCCACAGCAGCACAGCAAACACTGGAATCGCTGCAGTCAGGCTGTCGATTCGGTCCAGCACGCCGCCGTGACCCGGCAGCAGATTACTGCTGTCCTTGATCCCGGACTGACGCTTGAACATGCTTTCGGTGAGATCACCTACCACCGAGATAAACACGATGATGGCTGCACCAATCAGACCTTTGAACAGCTGCGCCACCGTCCAGTCTCGAACCAGACCGACAATGACAGTAATGACCAGACTCACCGCGAGGCCGCCATAGACGCCCTCCCAGCTTTTGCCGGGACTGACCTGTGGCGCCAGCTTGCGCTTGCCAAAGGCACGACCGGAGAAGTAAGCACCGATATCAGCACCCCAGACCAGCACCATCACCGCCATGATCAACCAGTTGCCCAAAGGCTCCTGCTTGATCTGAACCAGACCTTGCCAGGCGGGCAGCAGGATCAGCAGACCGATCACCAGCTTGCAGGCAGCACTGGACCAAAGTTCGCTGGAGCGCGGATAAGTCAGCACCAGATAGGTTGCAACGCTCCACCAAAGCACCGAAGCGCCCAACACCCAAGGCGCGAGCCCAGGCAGGATATGCATGACAAACAGCATCAACGCGACAACAGCCGCATAGGCAACGCGGATCGGCTGCTCAGTGAAGCCTGCCAGGCGAGCCCACTCCCATGCACCGAGGGTCACGACCAGCCCGATGAACAGCGCAAAACCGGTGCCTTCGAGCAGGAAAAACCCGCACAGGGCAATCGGCAGCAGGATCAACGCGGTGATGATTCGTTGTTTAAGCATTAAACCCGGGCTCCAGCCTCGACCTGCTCGCTCGTTTTACCGAAGCGGCGTTGCCGAGAAGCAAAATCGGCCAACGCAGTACGCATGGCATCGTGTTTGAAGTCCGGCCAGAACAGGTCGGAGAAGTACAACTCGGCGTAAGCCAGTTGCCACAGCAGGAAGTTACTGATGCGATGCTCGCCACCGGTACGGATGCACAAGTCCGGCAACGGCAAATCGCCGGTAGCCAGACAGGTTTGCAGCAGTTCCGGGGTAATGTCTTCCGGACGCAGGTGCCCGGCCTGAACTTCCCGCGCCAGCCGCTGTGCGGCCTGCGCGATGTCCCACTGACCGCCGTAGTTGGCTGCGATCTGTAGAACGAAGCGATTGGCACCCGCCGTCATTGCTTCAGCTTCACGCATGGCAGCTTGAAGCTCTGGATGAAAGCGCGAACGGTCGCCAATGATGCGCAAACTGATGTTGTTTTCGTTCAGGCGCTTGGCCTCGCGACGCAATGCCTTGAAGAACAGATCCATCAAGGCACTGACCTCGTCGGCCGGGCGCTGCCAGTTTTCGCTGGAGAAGGCGAACAGGGTCAATACTTCAACCTTGGCCTCGGCACACACCTCAATCACCGCGCGAACGGCATCCACACCCGCTTTATGACCGGCGACACCCGGCATAAAGCGCTTTTTCGCCCAGCGATTATTACCATCCATGATGATCGCGACATGGCGCGGCACCGCGAACGGCGCAGTCTGCTTGGTCTTATCCATTAAAACGCGACCCTTATACGGCCATCAGGTCTTTTTCTTTCTGCGCCAAATTCGCGTCGATTTCAGCCACGTATTTTTTGGTCAGATCATCGATCTCGCCAGTGGCGCGACGTTCTTCGTCTTCGCTGATTTCCTTTTCCTTGACCAGATCCTTCAGCGAGCTGTTCGCATCACGACGGATATTGCGCACCGCAACACGGGCATCTTCAGCGACATCGCGAGCCTGCTTGGTGAAGCCCTTACGGGTTTCTTCGGTCAGGGCCGGCATGGAGATCAGCAGCAATTCACCCAGGTTGGTCGGGTTGAGGTTCAGACCCGCGCTACCGATGGCCTTGTCGACGGCGCCCAGCATGTTGCGCTCAAAGGCAACGACTTGCAGGGTACGGGCGTCTTTGACGGTGATGTTCGCCACCTGCTTGATCGGAGTGTCGGAACCGTAATACGGCACCATCACACCTTCCAGAATGCTTGGATGCGCCTGACCAGTACGAATACGGCCGAAGTTGTGCATCAGCGACTCGACGGATTTCTGCATACGCTCTTTAGCGTCTTTCTTGATTTCGTTGATCATTGTTGGCCTTCCTCGATCAGGGTCCCTTCAGCGCCGCCATGCACGATATTCAGCAGGGCGCCGGGCTTGTTCATGTTAAATACGCGCAACGGCATCTTGTGGTCACGGCACAGGCAAATGGCGGTCAGATCCATCACGCCCAGCTTGCGATCCAGCACTTCATCGTAAGTCAGATGATCGAACTTCTCGGCATGCGGGTCTTTGAATGGGTCAGCGGTGTAGACGCCATCGACCTTGGTCGCCTTGAGCACGACATCGGCATCGATTTCGATTGCACGCAAGCACGCTGCCGAATCCGTGGTGAAGAACGGATTGCCAGTACCGGCCGCGAAAATCACGACTTCCTTGGCGTTCAGGTGGCGCATGGCTTTGCGGCGATCATAGTGATCGGTTACGCCAACCATGGAAATGGCCGACATCACGATGGCCGAGATATTGGCACGTTCCAGCGCATCGCGCATGGCCAGGGCGTTCATCACAGTGGCCAGCATGCCCATGTGGTCACCGGTGACCCGATCCATGCCGGCCGCGCTCAGCGCTGCACCGCGGAACAGGTTACCGCCGCCGATCACCAGACCGACCTGAACACCGATGCCGACCAGTTGGCCGACTTCCAGCGCCATGCGATCCAGAACTTTCGGATCGATCCCGAACTCTTCCGAGCCCATCAGGGCCTCGCCGCTAAGCTTGAGTAGAATGCGTT
>NZ_JBIWAM010000050.1:5599-7373 GCF_044760065.1 Pseudomonas sp. NPDC098740
TTATCGCGAGCCTGAGAACCACTGCCGTGCTGAGCCATTGCGAATCTCTCCTGCGGCGTATTTTAAAAATTCTTTGCGAGCTGTTTACAGCTGGCGTTCACTCTAGCTTGGCGCTGCTTCAGCGCCATCGGAACATGGCTTTGTAAGCCAGTTCCAAAGGGAAACCAATTAAAAATTGGTGCCCCATCTGAAAAGAGGCTGCGCGCGTAAGCGGGCAGCCTCTTCAGGGCGACAGTTATAAAAACCGTCTTATTGCTTGGCGGCAGCCAGCTGGGCAGCAACTTCTTCAGCGAAGTTGTCGACCGGTTTCTCGATGCCATCGCCTACTTTGAAGTAGGTGAAGGAAACGATTTCAGCACCGGCTTTCTTCGCCAGTTCGCCGACCTTGATTTCAGGGTTCTTGACGAACGCCTGTTCAACCAGACTCGCTTCAGCCAGGAACTTGCTGATACGGCCTTTGACCATATTTTCAACGATGTTTTCCGGCTTGCCGGCGATCTTGTCAGCGTTGAGGGTCAGGAACACGCCTTTCTCGCGTTCGACCGCTTCAGCGGAAACTTCCGATGGCAGCAGGAATTCAGGGTTAGTCGCCGCTACGTGCATGGCGATGTCTTTGGCCAGCTCAACGCTGCCGCCTTTAAGGGCAACCACAACACCGATCTTGTTGCCGTGCAGGTAACCACCAACAACGTCACCTTCAACGCGAGCCAGGCGACGGATGTTGACGTTTTCGCCAACCTTGCCGACCAGAACCAGGCGATCGGCTTCTTGAGCTTCGATCAGCGGAGCGACATCAGTCAGTTTGTCAGCGAACGCTTTTTCAACGCTGGAAGCAACAAATGCCTTGAAGTCGTCCTGCAGAGCCAGGAAGTCGGTCTGCGAGTTCACTTCCAGCAGAACGGCGGATTTACCGTCTTCCTTGAGAGCGATCGCGCCTTCAGCGGCAACGTTGCCAGCTTTCTTGGCAGCCTTGATGGCGCCCGAAGCACGCATGTCATCAATGGCTTTTTCGATGTCGCCGCCAGCCTTGGTCAAGGCCTTTTTGCAGTCCATCATGCCTTCGCCAGTACGCTCGCGCAGTTCTTTGACCAACGCTGCAGTAATCTCTGCCATTTCAAAATTCCTCTTGGATAGGTTTTCAACCATTCCACCCGATCGAACGGGCGATCAATTCTTCCCGAACCACCCTTGCTGGTTGCTGCAGGTTACAAAGGCTGTAACTGCGCTGCCGACAAACGGTTTTCGAGGTGGCAAAAAGGGGGCCAAGCCCCCTTTTTGCTTACTGAGTCAACGCCAAGGCGTCAATTACTCAGCTGCTGCTACCGGAGCTTCTTCAACGAACTGCTCGGTGCCGCCAGCAACGTGGTTGCGACCGCGGATAACAGCGTCAGCCATCGAACCCATGTACAGCTGGATAGCGCGGATTGCGTCATCGTTGCCTGGGATGATGTAGTCAACGCCTGCCGGGCTGCTGTTGGTATCGACTACGCCGATAACCGGGATGCCCAGCTTGTTGGCTTCGGTGATCGCGATGCGCTCGTGATCAACGTCGATAACGAACAGAGCGTCTGGCAGACCGCCCATGTCCTTGATACCACCCAGGGAACGATCGAGCTTCTCAAGATCGCGAGTGCGCATCAGCGCTTCTTTCTTGGTCAGCTTGGCGAAAGTACCGTCTTCGGCTTGCACTTCAAGGTCACGCAGACGCGTGATGGAAGCACTGATGTTTTTGTTGTTTGTTAGCTTGCGGCGGATGCTTCGGTGTTGTTCTTTG
>NZ_JBIWAM010000051.1:2060-5524 GCF_044760065.1 Pseudomonas sp. NPDC098740
CTCCCACACGAATTGCTTGATTCATTGAAGAAGACGATAAGAAGCAGCCCTAACAGGTTGTAGCTTAGTTGGTTGGAGCGCACCCCATGCTCTGTGGTAAAGAGCAGGGTGAGGTCGGCCTTAAAGCTCGAAATTGGGTCTGTAGCTCAGTTGGTTAGAGCGCACCCCTGATAAGGGTGAGGTCGGCAGTTCGAATCTGCCCAGACCCACCAATTTTGTGTGGGAACCTGTAGAAATACGGGGCCATAGCTCAGCTGGGAGAGCGCCTGCCTTGCACGCAGGAGGTCAACGGTTCGATCCCGTTTGGCTCCACCACTACTGCTTCTGTTTGTTGAAAGCTTAGAAATGAGCATTCCATCGTGACGATGGTGAATGTTGATTTCTAGTCTTTGGATTAGATCGTTCTTTAAAAATTTGGGTATGTGATAGAAAGATAGACTGGACCACACTTTCACTGGTGTGGGATCAGGCTAAGGTAAAATTTGTGAGTTAAATTGCGAATTTTCGGCGAATGTCGTCTTCACAGTATAACCAGATTGCTTGGGGTTATATGGTCAAGTGAAGAAGCGCATACGGTGGATGCCTTGGCAGTCAGAGGCGATGAAAGACGTGGTAGCCTGCGAAAAGCTTCGGGGAGTCGGCAAACAGACTTTGATCCGGAGATGTCTGAATGGGGGAACCCAGCCATCATAAGATGGTTATCTTAAGCTGAATACATAGGCTTAAGAGGCGAACCAGGGGAACTGAAACATCTAAGTACCCTGAGGAAAAGAAATCAACCGAGATTCCCTTAGTAGTGGCGAGCGAACGGGGACTAGCCCTTAAGTGGCTTTGAGATTAGCGGAACGTTCTGGAAAGTACGGCCATAGTGGGTGATAGCCCTGTACGCGAAAATCTCTTAGTCATGAAATCGAGTAGGACGGAGCACGAGAAACTTTGTCTGAATATGGGGGGACCATCCTCCAAGGCTAAATACTACTGACTGACCGATAGTGAACTAGTACCGTGAGGGAAAGGCGAAAAGAACCCCGGAGAGGGGAGTGAAATAGATCCTGAAACCGTATGCGTACAAGCAGTGGGAGCCCACTTTGTTGGGTGACTGCGTACCTTTTGTATAATGGGTCAGCGACTTATTTTCAGTGGCGAGCTTAACCGAATAGGGGAGGCGTAGCGAAAGCGAGTCTTAATAGGGCGTCTAGTCGCTGGGAATAGACCCGAAACCGGGCGATCTATCCATGGGCAGGTTGAAGGTTGGGTAACACTAACTGGAGGACCGAACCGACTACCGTTGAAAAGTTAGCGGATGACCTGTGGATCGGAGTGAAAGGCTAATCAAGCTCGGAGATAGCTGGTTCTCCTCGAAAGCTATTTAGGTAGCGCCTCATGTATCACTGTAGGGGGTAGAGCACTGTTTCGGCTAGGGGGTCATCCCGACTTACCAAACCGATGCAAACTCCGAATACCTACAAGTGCCGAGCATGGGAGACACACGGCGGGTGCTAACGTCCGTCGTGAAAAGGGAAACAACCCAGACCGTCAGCTAAGGTCCCAAAGTTATGGTTAAGTGGGAAACGATGTGGGAAGGCTTAGACAGCTAGGAGGTTGGCTTAGAAGCAGCCACCCTTTAAAGAAAGCGTAATAGCTCACTAGTCGAGTCGGCCTGCGCGGAAGATGTAACGGGGCTCAAACCATACACCGAAGCTACGGGTATCACTTAGGTGATGCGGTAGAGGAGCGTTCTGTAAGCCTGTGAAGGTGAGTTGAGAAGCTTGCTGGAGGTATCAGAAGTGCGAATGCTGACATGAGTAACGACAATGGGTGTGAAAAACACCCACGCCGAAAGACCAAGGTTTCCTGCGCAACGTTAATCGACGCAGGGTTAGTCGGTCCCTAAGGCGAGGCTGAAAAGCGTAGTCGATGGAAAACAGGTTAATATTCCTGTACTTCTGGTTATTGCGATGGAGGGACGGAGAAGGCTAGGCCAGCTTGGCGTTGGTTGTCCAAGTTTAAGGTGGTAGGCTGGAATCTTAGGTAAATCCGGGATTCTAAGGCCGAGAGCTGATGACGAGTTACCCTCTGGGTGACGAAGTGGTTGATGCCATGCTTCCAAGAAAAGCTTCTAAGCTTCAGGTAACCAGGAACCGTACCCCAAACCGACACAGGTGGTTGGGTAGAGAATACCAAGGCGCTTGAGAGAACTCGGGTGAAGGAACTAGGCAAAATGGCACCGTAACTTCGGGAGAAGGTGCGCCGGTGAGGGTGAAGCATTTACTGCGTAAGCCCATGCCGGTCGAAGATACCAGGCCGCTGCGACTGTTTATTAAAAACACAGCACTCTGCAAACACGAAAGTGGACGTATAGGGTGTGACGCCTGCCCGGTGCCGGAAGGTTAATTGATGGGGTTAGCTAACGCGAAGCTCTTGATCGAAGCCCCGGTAAACGGCGGCCGTAACTATAACGGTCCTAAGGTAGCGAAATTCCTTGTCGGGTAAGTTCCGACCTGCACGAATGGCGTAACGATGGCGGCGCTGTCTCCACCCGAGACTCAGTGAAATTGAAATCGCTGTGAAGATGCAGTGTATCCGCGGCTAGACGGAAAGACCCCGTGAACCTTTACTATAGCTTTGCACTGGACTTTGAATTTGCTTGTGTAGGATAGGTGGGAGGCTTTGAAGCGTGGACGCCAGTTCGCGTGGAGCCAACCTTGAAATACCACCCTGGCAACTTTGAGGTTCTAACTCAGGTCCGTTATCCGGATCGAGGACAGTGTATGGTGGGTAGTTTGACTGGGGCGGTCTCCTCCTAAAGAGTAACGGAGGAGTACGAAGGTGCGCTCAGACCGGTCGGAAATCGGTCGTAGAGTATAAAGGCAAAAGCGCGCTTGACTGCGAGACAGACACGTCGAGCAGGTACGAAAGTAGGTCTTAGTGATCCGGTGGTTCTGTATGGAAGGGCCATCGCTCAACGGATAAAAGGTACTCCGGGGATAACAGGCTGATACCGCCCAAGAGTTCATATCGACGGCGGTGTTTGGCACCTCGATGTCGGCTCATCACATCCTGGGGCTGAAGCCGGTCCCAAGGGTATGGCTGTTCGCCATTTAAAGTGGTACGCGAGCTGGGTTTAGAACGTCGTGAGACAGTTCGGTCCCTATCTGCCGTGGACGTTTGAGATTTGAGAGGGGCTGCTCCTAGTACGAGAGGACCGGAGTGGACGAACCTCTGGTGTTCCGGTTGTCACGCCAGTGGCATTGCCGGGTAGCTATGTTCGGAATAGATAACCGCTGAAAGCATCTAAGCGGGAAACTAGCCTCAAGATGAGATCTCACTGGGACCTTGAGTCCCCTGAAGGGCCGTCGAAGACTACGACGTTGATAGGTTGGGTGTGTAAGCGCTGTGAGGCGTTGAGCTAACCAATACTAATTGCCCGTGAGGCTTGACCATATAACACCCAAGCAATTTGC
>NZ_JBIWAM010000052.1:0-4200 GCF_044760065.1 Pseudomonas sp. NPDC098740
TAGTGTGGGGTTTCCCCATGTGAGAGTAGGTCATCGTCAAGATTAAATTCCGAAACCCCTATCTGCGTATGCAGGTAGGGGTTTTGTTTTGTCCGCAGGAAAACTGACCTGTAGGGTTTCTATGCAATGGCGCGGGGCATGGCTATCATGCGGCCTCATTGTGAGGCGAGACTTGCATGCTGACATTGTTAAAGCTTCTTAAGGATGGCCGATTCCATTCGGGTCAGGCCCTGGGTGTCGCCTTGGGTATCAGTCGTAGTGCCGTTTGGAAGCAGCTTCAGCATTTAGAAGCTGAGCTGGGATTATCCATTCATAAGGTGCGGGGTCGCGGATATCAACTGGCTGCGCCATTAACGCTGCTTGATCCTGTCGAGATAAAAGAGCGGGCGCCTTCTTGTGATTGGCCCATCCTGGTTTTTGATTCAATTGACTCCACTAATGCCGAGGCTTTGCGTGCCATAGAGCGGGGGCAGGCGGCACCCTTTCTGGTGCTTGCCGAACGACAAACTGCAGGTCGCGGGCGGCGTGGACGTAAATGGGCGAGTCCATTCGCGGAAAACATCTATTACAGCCTCGTGCTGCGTATTGAAGGTGGGATGCGTCAGCTGGAAGGCTTGAGTCTAGTTGTTGGGCTCGCCGTCATGCAGGCCCTCCGTGAGCTTGGTATTTCGGGGGCTGGATTGAAGTGGCCCAATGATGTTCTGGTTGGTCAGAAGAAGATCGCCGGGATATTGCTCGAGTTGGTGGGAGATCCTGCTGATGTGTGTCACGTTGTGCTGGGTGTGGGAATTAATGTGAACATGCAGATTACCGATGAGGTAGATCAGCAGTGGACGTCCATGCGGCTAGAGTCGGGCAAGGTGTTTGATCGAAATCACTTGGTCGGGGAGTTGGGCGCGATGCTCCAGGCATATCTGTGTCGTCATCAAGTCGACGGATTTTCAGCTATCCAGGCAGAGTGGGAGCAAAATCATCTCTGGCAGGGGCGGGCCGTTTCGTTGATCGCAGGTGTTAACCATATAGAAGGCGAAGTGCTGGGTATTGATAGTCAGGGTGCTCTGCGCTTGAAGGTGGGTGGTGTGGAAAAAGTCTTTAGTGGTGGTGAGCTCAGTCTGAGGTTGCGTGATGATTCTTGAGCTCGACTGCGGAAACAGTTTTATCAAGTGGCGTGTGCTCGACGCGGATGTTCGGCGGGTGGTTGGCGAGGGCGTCGTTGATTCGGATCTCGCTTTGTTGGAGAGCTTGAAAACGCTCAAGGGTCTCACTCTCAAGTTTTGTCGGTTGGTCAGTGTCAGGACTACCGATGAAACCAGTGCACTGATTTCTCTGCTGACAGAAGCTTTTGGTGTGTCGGTGGTATGTGCAGCGCCCTCCCGCGAAATGTCCGGGGTTCGTAATGGTTATGAGGAGTTCGAGCGGTTAGGGCTCGACCGTTGGCTGGCGATGCTTGGGGGATTCCAACTGGCTTCGGGTGCGTGCCTTGTGCTTGATTTTGGTACGGCAGTTACTGCGGACTTCATCTCTAGGGATGGAGAGCACCTCGGAGGATTTATATGCCCGGGAATGCCTCTGATGCGAAACCAATTGCGTACCCACACCCGTAGAATTCGTTATGGCGATCTAGCAGCCGAGCGCGCTATGGAAAGTCTCGTTCCTGGTCGGACAACTGTCGAAGCGGTCGAGCGGGGATGCTCGTTGATGCTGAGAGGCTTTGTCCTGACGCAGCTAGAGTTGGCGCGGAGCTATTGGGGGGATGATTTTGCTGTGTTCCTCACTGGAGGAGATGCAAACCTGGTTTCCGAGATCGTGCCTGAGGCCAGGGTTGTTCCTGATCTGGTGTTTGTAGGTTTGGCTATGGCGTGCCCCTTGTCCTGAGGTTTTTATGCGTTGGTTGTTTCTGCTGCTGCTTGTTCTCAATGTGTTCTATTACATCTGGCACCAACAAGAGGCTCCTCTGCGTGCGAAGGATGTAACCCCTTTGAGTTTGTATAGGGGGGCGCAGCAGGATATTCGCTTGTTGAGTGAGACAGCTGATGCGGCTCGTGATAGAGGAAAGTCTACCCAGGCAGGCGATGGTTGCCTTTATCTGGGCGGTTTTGCTCGTCAGGAAGCGGCTCAGGCGGTTGAGCGGCGATTGAGTGGCATGGAAATCAAGTTCGAGTCCTTGCTGAGGCCCCCCGCCGGGTCAGATGGTTACTGGGTGCGTGTGGCACCAGAAAGCCGGCGTTGGCTGGATGACTCGCAGCTGAAAAACCTTTCAAGAGAATTCAATGAGTTAAAACATAAAATAATGCCGTGCGAGGGGGTTGCACCCGCCGAATAGTTTGCATAGAATGGCGCCCGCTTCGCAGTGAAGACCTTTAATGGTTAATACCGCAAAGTGATGTCAACGCAGCTAACCTCAGGTTTTTAATGAGAAAATGCTTGACAGAAGGCTGGCATGATATAGAATGCCGGCTCGCTTAGGAGGGGTTCCCGAGCGGCCAAAGGGATCAGACTGTAAATCTGACGTCTACGACTTCGAAGGTTCGAATCCTTCCCCCTCCACCATTTTTAGCGAGAGCTGCAAGCTCGCGGGTATAGTTTAGTGGTAGAACCTCAGCCTTCCAAGCTGATGATGCGGGTTCGATTCCCGCTACCCGCTCCAAGTTTGCAGATCCTGCATAGCGTTACGCTCTTGTAGCTCAGTTGGTAGAGCACACCCTTGGTAAGGGTGAGGTCAGCGGTTCAAATCCGCTCAAGAGCTCCATATAACAAGGCAGATATGAAAATATCTGCCTTTGTTTTAATGGCTTGTTTGACCTGCTCAATTCTTCTCCTAGGGGTGATTTTGATGGCTAAGGAAAAGTTCGAACGTAATAAGCCACACGTCAACGTTGGTACCATTGGTCACGTCGATCACGGTAAAACCACTCTGACTGCTGCTTTGACCCGCGTCTGTTCCGAAGTTTTCGGTTCGGCAAAGGTTGACTTCGACAAGATCGATAGCGCCCCTGAAGAAAAAGCTCGTGGTATTACCATCAACACCGCTCACGTTGAGTACGATTCGGCTGTGCGTCACTACGCACATGTTGACTGTCCAGGTCACGCTGACTACGTAAAAAACATGATTACCGGTGCTGCCCAGATGGATGGCGCGATTCTGGTTTGCTCGGCCGCTGATGGTCCGATGCCGCAAACCCGTGAGCACATCCTTCTGTCTCGTCAGGTTGGCGTCCCGTACATCGTTGTCTTCCTGAATAAGGCTGACATGGTTGATGATGCTGAGTTGCTGGAACTGGTTGAGATGGAAGTGCGCGACCTGCTGAGCGCTTACGATTTCCCAGGTGATGACACTCCGATCATCATTGGTTCGGCGCTGATGGCGCTGAATGGTCAAGATGACAACGAGATGGGCACTACTGCCGTCAAGAAGTTGGTCGAGACTCTGGATAGCTACATTCCGCAGCCTGAGCGTGCTATTGATAAGCCGTTCCTGATGCCGATTGAGGATGTTTTCTCGATCTCCGGTCGCGGTACTGTTGTGACTGGTCGTGTTGAGCGTGGCATTGTCCGCATTCAGGAAGAAGTTGAGATTGTTGGTCTTCGTGACACTGTCAAAACTACTTGCACTGGTGTTGAGATGTTCCGCAAGCTGCTCGACGAAGGTCGTGCCGGCGAGAACTGCGGCGTATTGCTGCGTGGTACCAAGCGTGATGATGTTGAGCGTGGCCAGGTTCTGGTCAAGCCGGGCACTGTCAAGCCGCACACCAAGTTCACTGCAGAAGTTTACGTTCTGAGCAAGGAAGAAGGCGGTCGTCATACTCCGTTCTTCAAGGGTTACCGTCCGCAGTTCTACTTCCGTACCACGGACGTGACCGGTAACTGCGAATTGCCAGAAGGCGTTGAAATGGTAATGCCTGGTGACAACGTTCAGATGACTGTCACCCTGATCAAAACCATCGCGATGGAAGATGGGCTTCGCTTCGCTATCCGTGAGGGCGGTCGTACCGTCGGCGCTGGTGTCGTAGCTAAAGTCATCGAGTAAGTTGTTGTAATGTCTTTTTCGGGCCGGCATAATGGTCGGCCTGATTTTGTTTTAGGTCAGTAGCTCAATTGGCAGAGCGACGGTCTCCAAAACCGTAGGTTGGGGGTTCGATTCCCTCCTGACCTGCCAGATTCACTTGGTGTGTCTGGCTTTCTTTTCACAGGTTCTTCATA
>NZ_JBIWAM010000053.1:0-1109 GCF_044760065.1 Pseudomonas sp. NPDC098740
TAGGCCTCCGGCCTGGTAACCCAGGGCGAGAAGTACAACAAAGTGATCGACCTTTGGTCCAAGGCGAACGACGAAGTTTCCAAGGCGATGATGGCCAACCTCTCGAAAGAGAAAGTCATCGACCGTCATGGCGTCGAAGTCGACCAGGAATCCTTCAACTCGATGTACATGATGGCCGACTCGGGCGCACGGGGTTCTGCTGCGCAGATCCGTCAGCACGCCGGTATGCGTGGCCTGATGGCCAAGCCGGACGGTTCCATCATCGAAACGCCGATTACTGCGAACTTCCGTGAAGGTTTGAGCGTACTTCAGTACTTCATCTCCACTCACGGTGCTCGTAAAGGTTTGGCGGATACCGCGTTGAAAACTGCGAACTCCGGTTACCTGACTCGTCGTCTGGTAGACGTGGCGCAGGATCTGGTAGTAACCGAGATCGATTGCGGCACCGAACATGGCCTGGTAATGACTCCGCACATTGAAGGCGGTGACGTTGTTGAGCCGTTGGGTGAGCGCGTATTGGGTCGTGTTATTGCCCGTGACGTGTACAAGCCAGGTACCGAGGAAATCATCGTTCCTGCCGGCACGCTGGTAGATGAGAAGTGGGTTGAGTTCATCGAGCTGAACAGCATCGATGAAGTGATCGTGCGTTCGCCGATCAGCTGTGAAACGCGCTACGGCATTTGCGCCAAGTGCTACGGCCGTGACTTGGCTCGTGGCCACCAGGTGAACATCGGTGAAGCGGTCGGCGTTATCGCTGCCCAGTCCATCGGTGAGCCGGGTACCCAGCTGACCATGCGTACGTTCCACATCGGTGGTGCGGCAAGCCGGACCTCCGCAGCCGACAGCGTTCAGGTGAAGAATGGCGGTACCGTCCGTCTGCACAACCTGAAGCACGTTGAGCGAGTAGATGGTTGCCTGGTTGCTGTGTCCCGTTCCGGTGAGCTGGCGATCGCTGATGACTTCGGTCGTGAGCGCGAGCGTTACAAGCTGCCGTACGGTGCTGTGATTTCGGTTAAAGAAGGTGACAAGGTCGACGCTGGCGCAATCGTGGCCAAGTGGGATCCGCACAAACACCCAATCGATACCTAAAAGAAAGGTAACTTGACCTA
>NZ_JBIWAM010000053.1:1119-2452 GCF_044760065.1 Pseudomonas sp. NPDC098740
CGAGCAAGACACAAACACCACCATTTTGACGTGACCTACGTGGGCATGGAAGAAGGCATCACGATCAAGCGTCAGACTGACGAATTGACCGGTATGACCAACATTGAAGTACTCGACGCCAAAGATCGTCCAGCTGCCGGTAAAGATATCCGTCCTGCGGTGAAGATGGTTGATGACAACGGCAAGGATCTCTTGCTGCCGGGTACTGACGTAATTGCTCAGTACTTCCTGCCTGCTAACGCCCTGGTTGGTGTAGCGGATGGTGCGAAGATTGCGATCGGTGATGTTATCGCTCGTATCCCGCAAGAGACTTCGAAGACCCGTGACATCACCGGTGGTCTGCCACGTGTTGCCGACTTGTTCGAAGCGCGTCGTCCGAAAGAAGCCTCGATTCTGGCTGAAGTCAGCGGCACCATCGCGTTTGGTAAAGAGACCAAAGGCAAACGCCGTCTGGTTATCACTCCGAACGACGGCACCGATCCGTACGAAGAGCTGATTCCGAAGTGGCGTCACCTGAACGTCTTCGAAGGCGAACAGGTAAACCGCGGCGAAGTTATCTCCGACGGCCCGAGCGATCCACACGACATCCTGCGTCTACTGGGTGTGAGTGCGCTGGCCAAGTACATCGTGAACGAGATTCAGGACGTTTATCGTCTGCAAGGCGTGAAAATCAACGACAAGCACATCGAGACCATCCTGCGTCAGATGTTGCGCAAGGTTGAAATCGCTGAATCCGGCGACTCGACTTTCATCAAGGGCGACCAGATGGAGTTGACTCACGTTCTGGTAGAGAACGAGCGTCTGGCTGGCGACGAGAAATTCGTTTCCAAGTTCACTCGCGTGCTGCTGGGTATCACCAAGGCGTCGTTGTCCACCGAATCGTTCATCTCGGCGGCTTCCTTCCAGGAAACCACTCGCGTACTGACCGAAGCGGCGGTAACCGGCAAGCGCGATTACCTGCGCGGCCTGAAAGAAAACGTGGTCGTGGGTCGTCTGATCCCGGCTGGTACCGGTCTGGCTTATCACAGCGAGCGCAAGCGCCGCCGTGATGCTGACAAACCGTTGCGCGTAAGCGCCAGTGAAGTGGAAGCTGCACTGACCGAAGCGCTGAACTCGAGCGGTAACTGAGTTCTGCGGTAAATGAGCGTAAGGCCCTGGCCATTCCGTTCATCGAATCGAGACAATTTGTCGAGGTTGGATGAGTGGGGAGGTCGGGGCCTTGCCTTGACTGGGGGCAAGATCCTCTTTAGACTCTTGTACCCCTAAATTTGGCGGGAATTCGTTCCTGCCATTTTGCTTTTCTTGCAAGACAATAGCGTCGCAAGACAACAGT
>NZ_JBIWAM010000054.1:0-2179 GCF_044760065.1 Pseudomonas sp. NPDC098740
GGGTCACCTTCTTGTTTGGCCCCTCCCGACGGTAGCAGCAATAAAATCGTGCAAACCCCATGGTTTGCGCCACCGCATCGGGTGGTTACAGCTCGTTATCAACACCGACCCAGTCGGCTGCCAATAACGGAAAAAGGCCGGTGGCAAGAGCCACCAGCCATCAGCCTTTCGCTTAACGCTCGGGCTGGAGACGCAAAGTCGATGCTTACTTCAGCTCGACTTTAGCGCCTGCTTCTTCCAGAGTGGCTTTTGCTTTGTCAGCTGCGTCTTTCGAAACAGCTTCCAGAACGACGCCAGGAGCGCCGTCAACTACAGCCTTGGCTTCTTTCAGGCCCAGACCGGTCAGTTCACGTACTGCCTTGATCACGTTAACTTTCTTCTCGCCAGCTTCCAGCAGCATGACGTTGAATTCAGTTTGTTCTTCAACAACGGCAGCGACAGCAGCTGGACCAGCGGAAGCAGCGGCAGCGGAAACGCCGAACTTCTCTTCCATGGCCTTGATCAGCTCAACGATTTCCAGAACGGATTTTTCGCCGATTGCTTCGATGATTTGGTCGTTAGTCAGAGACATGACTATAAATTCCTGTATTGGGGTGACAGCCTACGCGGCCATCGAAATAAACAATAAACGCTGAAAGGAGTCGCTCAGCCTTAGGCTGCGGCAGCTTCTTTCTGGTCGCGAAGAGCCGCCAGAGTACGAGCCAATTTGCTGGTTGCGCCTTGAATCACGCTCATCAGCTGAGAAATTGCTTCGTCACGGGTCGGCAGGCTTGCCAGTACGTCGATCTGATTAGCTGCGAGGAACTTGCCCTCGAACGCAGCTGCCTTGATCTCGAACTTATCCTGACCTTTTGCGAACTCTTTGAAGATACGAGCAGCAGCGCCCGGATGTTCTTTGGAGAATGCAATCAAGGTCGGGCCGGTGAACACGTCGTTGAGCACGTCATATTGAGTGCCAGCAACGGCGCGCTTGAGCAGAGTGTTACGTACAACACGTACGTAAACGCCAGCTTCACGAGCCTCTTTACGGAGTCCGGTCATAGCGCCTACTGTTACGCCACGGGCATCAGCCACGACAGCGGACAGAGCAACTTGGGCAGCCTTGTTGACTTCAGCGACGATGGCCTTCTTGTCTTCAAGTTTAATTGCCACGGGAAAAACTCCTGCTTGTTACCGTTTCATCCAACCGAGGCCAGATGTCGTTTTGGTGTCTGATTCGGTAAGGAACCGGGAGCACCATCTGCGTAGGCTTGAGGTTTAAGACTTGCGTCGCCTACGGTCTTGGATAGCCCCCGCCAGGCAGGGACCCCAATCTTCCAATTGGCGCAATCGCTTGCGCCAACCTTGTGTCTTACGCGTCGAGCGAGCCTTGGTCGATGACCAGGCCTGGACCCATGGTGGTGCTCAGGGTAACGCGCTTGACGTAAATACCTTTCGAGGAAGCTGGCTTGATACGCTTCAGATCAGCGATCAGGGCTTCAACGTTTTCTTTCAGCTTGACGGCGTCGAAACCAACCTTGCCAACGGAGGTGTGGATGATGCCGTTTTTGTCGGTGCGATAACGAACCTGACCAGCCTTGGCGTTCTTAACCGCGGTAGCTACGTCTGGCGTTACGGTGCCGACTTTAGGGTTAGGCATCAGGCCACGTGGGCCCAGGATCTGACCCAACTGACCAACAACGCGCATTGCATCCGGGGATGCGATAACTACGTCATAGTTCAGGTCGCCGCCTTTCATTTCGGCAGCCAGATCGTCCATACCTACACGGTCAGCGCCGGCAGCCAAAGCGGCCTCAGCAGCTGGACCCTGGGTGAACACAGCAACGCGAACGGTCTTGCCAGTGCCGTGTGGCAGCACAGTAGCGCTACGAACGACCTGGTCGGATTTACGCGGGTCAACACCCAAGTTTACAGCAACGTCAAACGACTCGCTGAACTTGACTGTCGACAGCTCAGCCAGCAAAGCAGCAGCGTCTACAAAGTTGTAGGACTTGCCTGCTTCGATTTTGCCGGCGATAGCCTTTTGACGCTTGGTCAACTTAGCCATTACACACCCTCCACGTTAAGGCCCATGCTACGAGCAGAACCGGCGATAGTACGCACGGCCGCGTACAAAACAGCTGAAGTCAGATCCGCGTGATTGGTGTGCGCTATATATTCCAGAAGAGCACGGGTAACG
>NZ_JBIWAM010000055.1:0-2060 GCF_044760065.1 Pseudomonas sp. NPDC098740
GTAACCGCTCCATGAACCCCACATTCAAAGCCAGCAGTTGATCCCCGAAGCTGTACTCCGTTTTCTCTCTGGAGCCAGCACGTCATGATGCGACCCGACGCTAAAGTCGAAAAAGTGTACCTCTACCCCAAGGCCGTGGACTTCCGAAAATCCATCGACGGCCTGGCCGCCTTGGTCGAGCTGGATATCAAGGTCGCGGTGTTCGACCCTGTGCTTTTCGTCTTTCTGAATCGCCACCGTAATCGAGTGAAAATCCTTTACTGGGAGCGCAACGGCTTCTGCCTTTGGCTCAAGCGCCTGGAATCCGAACGCTTCAAAACATCCCCCGACGCTACCGATGAAGCCATCGTATTAACTGTTCAGGAATTGAACTGGTTGCTCGACGGTTTTGATCTGTGGCGCAATCGCCCTCATCAGGTTTTGACTCCAAGATTCGTCGCCTGACGGGTATAATCCGGGGCATGATTTCGATGCCCGAACACCTTCCTGATGACCCAGAACTTCTCAAGCAAATGCTGCTTGATGCGTTCGACGCGCTCGCTCGCCAGCAGGAAGTGGGTCAGGCTTACGAAACGCATATTGTTGACCTGAAAGAACAGATCAAGTTGTTACGCGACCGTTTGTTCGGTCGTAAATCCGAGCAAACAGTCGAGCCCAACACGCCGCAACTGGCCTTATTCAACGAACCCGAAAGCGAACCAATGCCCGTCGTCGGCGATGCCGATGAGGAAGTCGTTGCTCCAGTTCCGCGCCGTGGCAAGCGCAAGCCACTGTCGGCTGATCTGCCGCGTATTGAAGTCATCCACGAACTGCCTGAACACGAACTGACCTGTGCCTGCGGTTGCCGCAAGCATGTGATCAATGAAGAAACCAGCGAGCAGCTGGACATCGTGCCGATGCAGATCCGGGTGATCAAACACATCCGCAAAGTCTACGGTTGCCGCGGTTGTGAAACGGCTCCGGTCACCGCAGACAAACCCGCTCAGTTGATCGAGAAGAGCATGGCCAGCCCGAGCGTGCTGGCGATGCTGCTGACCACCAAGTATGTCGACGGCCTACCGCTGCACCGCTTCGAGACGGTACTCAGCCGGCATGGCATCGACATTCCACGCCAGACCTTGGCACGCTGGGTCATCCAGTGCGGCGAACACCTCCAGCCGCTGTTGAATTTGATGCGCGACCGGTTGCTGGAAAGCCCCGTCATTCACTGTGATGAAACCCGCGTCCAGGTACTTAAAGAACCGGATCGAGACCCGACTAGCCAATCCTGGATGTGGGTACAGGCCAGCGGGCCGCCGGATCGAAAAGTCGTGCTGTTCGACTACACCTCCAGCCGTGCGCAGGATGTGCCGTTGCGCCTGCTGGAAAGTTATCGCGGCTATGTCATGACCGACGATTACGCGGGATATAACGCGTTGGCGTTACAACCGGGCGTGGAGCGTCTGGCGTGTATGGCCCATGCCCGGCGCAAGTTCGTCGATGCGCAAAAAGTGCAGCCCAAGGGCAAGACGGGACGTGCCGATATCGCGCTGGCGATGATCAACAAGCTGTACGGCATTGAGCGTGAACTCAAGGATGTCAGCGATGAACAGCGTTTTATTGAGCGTCATGAAAAGAGCCTGCCGATCCTGGCTCAGTTGAAAAGCTGGATGGATAAAACACAGCCTCAGGTGACGCCGCAAAGTGTGCTTGGCAAGGCCGTTAATTATCTGGCCAGCAACTGGAGCCGGCTGGAGCGCTACGTGGAGGCTGGCTTTTTACCGATCGACAACAACCCGGCAGAGCGTGCAATTAAACCGTTTGTGATCGGGCGCAAGGCATGGCTGTTCAGCGAGACGCCCAAAGGCGCGACTGCCAGCGCCCAGATCTACAGCCTGGTCGAAACCGCGAAGGTCAACGGCCAAGAGCCCTATACGTGGCTGCGCCACGTACTGGAGCGACTGCCGCATGCGCAGTCAGTAACCGACTATGAAGCATTGCTGCCGTGGAACTGCTCGCCGGAAATGCCACGGTAAACGGGAAGCGCATCTGACGGAAGGTGTGCTTCATGGATCGCATAC
>NZ_JBIWAM010000056.1:0-1336 GCF_044760065.1 Pseudomonas sp. NPDC098740
AGGTCTTCGGCCGGATGGGCGTCTGCCAGCATTTCCTCAGTAGCGATGGCTTAGGACAACAAACGATCCTTGCCGCGAGCGCGAAGCTCGTTGACGGTTTCTTCGTCAAAGCCGTCGATGTTGAGCATTTCTTCCAACGGTACGTAGGCAATCTCTTCCAGGCTGGTAAAGCCTTCATCTACCAGCACCTGTGCCAGATCTTCGTCGACTTCCAGCTCGTCGATGAAGTTGCGCAGGATGTCGCCGGTTTCTGCTTGCTGCTTAGCCTGGATGTCCGATTCGGTCATCACGTTCAGGGTCCAGCCAGTCAACTGGCTAGCCAGACGCACGTTCTGACCACCCCGACCAATGGCCTGAGCCAGATTGTCTGCGCCAACGGCGATGTCCATTGCATGGGCATCTTCGTCAACGATAATTGCCGCCACTTCAGCCGGCGACATTGCATTGATCACAAACTGAGCCGGGTTGTCGTCCCACAGGACGATGTCCACACGCTCACCGCCCAACTCACCCGACACTGCCTGGACGCGCGAACCGCGCATACCGATGCAAGCGCCTTGCGGGTCGATGCGTTTGTCCTTGGAGCGGACCGCGATCTTGGCGCGCGAACCCGGATCACGGGACGCAGCCATTACTTCGATCAGGCCTTCAGCGATTTCCGGCACTTCGATGCGGAACAACTCGATCAGCATTTCCGGCGCAGTACGCGACAGGATCAGCTGCGGGCCGCGGTTCTCGGTGCGGATTTCCTTGAGCAGCGCACGCAGTCGCACGCCAACCCGGAAGGTTTCGCGAGAAATGATGTCTTCACGAGCCAGCAACGCTTCAGCGTTGTTGCCCAGGTCGACGATCACGTTGTCGCGGGTCACTTTCTTCACGGTGCCGGAGATGATTTCTCCCAGGCGCTCGCGATAGGCATCAACGACTTGAGCGCGCTCGGCTTCGCGAACTTTCTGCACGATGACTTGCTTGGCAGTCTGTGCAGCGATGCGGCCGAACTCAATGGACTCGATCTTTTCTTCGACTACATCACCAACCTGAGCACCAGGATGCGTTTCTGCAACCTTGCTCGGCCAGGTTTCGATGGCCGGATCGTCCAGGTCTGCTTCTTCGACGACAGTCCAGCGACGGAATGTCTCGTAAGCACCGGTGTGGCGATTGATTTCCACACGCAGATCGACTTCGTCCTCGAAACGTTTTTTGGTAGCAGTGGCCAGAGCCAGCTCCAGCGCTTCAAAAATTACGTTTGCCGGTACGCCCTTTTCATTGGATACCGACTCAACAACCAGCAGTACTTCTTTGCTCATCGTACGCCTCGCCTTTCGCAAGCCAGTGG
>NZ_JBIWAM010000057.1:0-1251 GCF_044760065.1 Pseudomonas sp. NPDC098740
CAAAAGTCACAAGATGGGCGAGGTGCATGACGGCGCCGCGACCACAGACTGGATGGTGCAGGAGCAGGAGCGTGGTATTACCATTACTTCTGCTGCTATTACCGCCTTCTGGCAGGGTTCCGAGAAGCAGCACAAAGACCAATACCGCTTCAACGTTATTGATACCCCGGGTCACGTTGACTTCACTATTGAAGTTGAACGTTCCCTGCGTGTACTCGATGGCGCGGTCGTTGTGTTCTGCGGCACCTCGGGTGTTGAGCCTCAGTCGGAAACCGTATGGCGTCAAGCCAACAAATACGGCGTTCCACGTCTTGTTTACGTAAACAAGATGGACCGTGCTGGTGCGAACTTCCTGCGCGTGATCGGTCAGATCAAGCAGCGTCTGGGTCACACTCCGGTGCCAATCCAGTTGGCTATCGGTTCCGAAGACAACTTCCAGGGTCAGATCGATCTGATGTCCATGGAAGCTGTTTACTGGAATGACGCTGACAAAGGCATGGTTCCAGTTCGCAAGCCTATCCCTGCTGAACTGCAGGAATTGGCTGACGAGTGGCGTGGCAATATGGTTGAGGCTGCGGCCGAAGCCAGCGAAGAGCTGATGAACAAGTACCTCGAAGGTGAAGAACTCACCAACGAGGAAATCAAGGCCGCTCTGCGTCAGCGTACTATCGCTGGTGAGATCGTTCTGGCTGTTTGCGGTTCTTCCTTCAAGAACAAGGGTGTTCCCCTGGTTCTCGACGCCGTTATCGATTACCTGCCTGCACCTGTCGATATTCCTGCCATCAAGGGTACTGACCCGGATGACGAGACTATCGAGCTGGAGCGTCATGCAGATGACAGCGAACCGTTCTCCGCTCTGGCATTCAAAATTGCCACCGACCCATTCGTGGGTACTTTGACCTTCGTCCGTGTTTACTCGGGCGTGTTGAACTCCGGCGACGGCGTGATCAACTCGGTCAAAGGCAAGAAAGAGCGCGTGGGTCGTATGGTGCAAATGCACGCAAACGCCCGTGAAGAAATCAAGGAAGTACGCGCTGGTGATATCGCGGCCTTGATCGGCATGAAGGACGTCACCACTGGTGAAACTTTGTGCAACGGTGACAAGCCAATCATCCTGGTTCGTATGGACTTCCCGGAGCCGGTTATTTCGGTTGCCGTAGAGCCTAAGACCAAGGACGACCAGGAAAAAATGGGTGTCGCTCTGGGCAAACTTGCTCAGGAAGATCCATCTTTCCGCGTCAAGACTGATGC